>VGSW01000163.1 GCA_016874915.1 Deltaproteobacteria bacterium | reverse complement strand
TGGGCTTCGTACGGGTCCGTATCCGGCGGTTCGGTTGGTTAAGCTATCTTTTCTCGTTCCCAAGTTGTACTTGGGAAAGGCAATGGCGCCAAGCTTAGCTTGGCTGCAAAGGCGTTCCCCAGCCCAGCTTGGCAATGAGGATGAAAGGGTATGGCCCGCCACAACCCGGTAAAAAAAAAACAGGGCCGGGGAAGCGGCCCTGTTTTTCATATATCCGATTTTTTACGTAGGGGCGAATCTTGTATCCGCCCTCCTTGACGAATCTGGATTGGTCCCCGGGGGCGAACGCAAGGTTCGCCCCTACCGCCATCAATCGCGGCGGAGCAGTTTCCGGCCCTTCCAGCCCACCAGGCCCAGGAGGCCGCTGCCCAATAGGAGCAGGCCGCCGGGGATGGGGGTCAACGAGGGTGGTTCTACGAACTGTTCGGGGGTGAGGAGGAAGGGGTGGTTGGCGTTGGTTACTCCCACGATGTAGCCGTTCTCGTTGATGCCATAAGCCTCCGTGAGAAATTCAGTGCCCAGGTCCCCAGGGTTCAGCAGCAAATTGTTCAGGTCCTGGATGCCAGCCGCGGCAGTATAGACAAAGGCGTGGTCTTGATAGTTTGTGGTAACAGAAGACCCTACAATCGTACCCTGGTTATTGATGGCGTTGGCGCCGCGGTTAGTCTGTCCGGAGCCATGACCCAGGGTGCCCAGGTCAAAGATCTGCCCGGCCGCATTCCACATGACGGGATGGCCGAGGCCGCCGTCGGTTGTCACATTAGACCAACCCACCGATACGCCATTGTCGTTGAGGCCAATTGCGCCACCATGCGCGCCTAAAAGTTGCATTGCTAAGGTCCCGCTGCCGGGGGTATATAAAAAGGGAGTCGAGGTGGCAATGCCCATTTGCCCCTTCCCTGCCACCTGTCCGGCATTGTTAATCGCGAAGGCATTGAACCACCAGGGACTTCCCGCGGGTTTGGGAAGGTAACTAAAGGCGATGCCATCATACGTATAGGGGCTACCATTGGCCATGCCGGTCATCACCCCGGCAGTGTTGACCCCGTAAGCATCAATGTTAGTGCCGGCGCCGCCGGGAGAAGGCAGGTCGGCAATCGCCCCCCCGGGGTTGACGTAAAAGGCGCCGGAGTAGTAACCTTTTTCATAGATGCCCACCACCTTGCCGGCGTCATTAATGGACCGGGCCGAGTAGTAATCTCCGCCGGGGAGGGTGCCTAGGTTGGTGACGGTCCAGGCGCCGCCGCTAAACTCCCAGAGGGTCGGCCGGGGATTAACCGCCGCGCCGCCCACAGAACCCACAATCTTATTGAAATTATTGATGTCGTAGGCTGTGCCTGAGTGTTCGCTGCTTAAAAAGGGCAGGGCGGTGTAAAGATACTTGTCGGCGGCGTTGAGGTTGGCCGCGAGTCCAACGAGGAGGGCTCCCAAGGCCGCCAAGACGATGAATAAGCTCTTCCGTTTCATGGGTTCACCTTTCCAAATCATGGATAGAGGTTCAGCTTGGATGATTTCGGATTGGAAGAGGCGGGTCCGTCCGCGGCTCGTTGCCAATATTACAATATTCCTAGCATTCCAGCTAGTTAGTATGGGCCTAGTTAAAGATTCGACTTGTCATCAAAGACGTCAAAGTAAATTCTGCACTTATATAATTTTAATCAATTGTCAAGCTGATTTTTTGGATTTTATTTATTCTAAGCAATAATATGTCAAGGCAATCGCTAGGGTTTTTCCAGACCGCATTCCATTAACAATCCACCTTTTCTCCCCGAGGAATAAAGGATAAAATAAACTGATGAAAAATCTCCCCTCCCCTGAGTTTTCCGCCCCGCTCCTGTTGGAAGTGCGCGATCTTCGGGTCAATTTCTTTACTCCTGGGGGCGCGGTGCGGGCCGTGGCCGGGGTGAGCTTTGAGTTGCGGGCCGGGGAAACTTTGGGTCTGGTGGGGGAATCGGGGTGTGGGAAAACCGTCACTGCGCTCTCCATCCTGAGGCTGCTGCCCCATACCGCGAACGTGGCGGGAGAAGTGCGCTTCGCCGGGGAAGATCTCATAGCGGCGCGGGAAAGCCGCCTCCAGGAAATCCGGGGGGACCGCATCGCCATGGTCTTCCAGGAGCCCATGACCGCGCTCAACCCGGTGTTCACCATCGGCGAGCAAATAGCCGAGGCGCTCAGGCTCCATCGGGGCCTGAGCCACGGCGCGGCCTGGCGGGAGGCGGCCCAGGCCCTGACCCGGGTGGGTCTGTCCGACGCCCCCCGGCGCCTCACGCAGTATCCCCACCAACTCTCCGGGGGTCTGCGGCAGCGGGCCATGATCGCCATGGCCCTGGCCTGTGAGCCCCAACTGCTCATCGCCGATGAGCCCACCACCGCGCTGGACGTCACCATCCAGGCGCAGATCCTGGCCCTCCTGGCCGGGCTCAAGGACCAGTTGGGCCTGGCGGTGCTGTTCATCACCCACAACTTGGGGATCGTGGCCCAGACCGCGGACCGGGTGGCGGTGATGTACGCCGGGGTCATCGCGGAGCAGGCCCTTAGAAGAGAGCTATTCAAAAATCCCGGCCACCCCTATACCATCGGGCTGCTCAATTCCGTGCCCCGCCTGGACTTTCATCATCCCCCGGGCAAGGAACTGGCCGCCATCGCCGGGCAAATTCCCACGGAGCCGCCTCCGGGTTGCCTGTTCCGGGACCGCTGCCCCGACGCCCGGAAGGTTTGCCTGGAAGAGCCGCCTTGGGTGGAAGTAAGCCCGGAGCATTGGGTGAGATGCTGGAATTTTGGTTAATTAGCTGTCAGCTTTAAAAAATTCATTTTGAACGTTCTAACTGGACATGCCGGAGCCAAAAAGGATGAAACGGATTTTCTGCCTGAAAAAAATCTTATAACTGAACGCCTTATTATTACTCGGAGCGGAAAATGGATTACCTTCACCCCCACCCCAGCCCTCCCCCCTCAAGGGGGAGGGGGCAAAAGGAAGGAACTTCTTTAATGATCCGAGTAATAATGAACTTTTTATAGCCAATAGCAGAGAGCTGCCATGCCTGAGGATATCTTGTCCATATACCGCCACTGGCTGCAATGGTGCCCCATTAATGAAGACCTGGCGGCCCGGCAAAAAGAGGCCGTGGTGGAAATCGCCCGGGGAGGCAAAACCAGGGAAAGCGCCCTGGAAATGGCGCACAGCGCCATGTTCCTGGCGGACTACCTGGTAGCGGCCTTTGAAGGGGCCAATGCCTTGCCTCAAGCCATCGCCTGCCAGTCCGGCTGCCATGTCTGCTGTTTCAACCAGGTGGAACTGACGCCCGCGGAGGCCCTGTTCCTGGGGGATTATGTGGACCGTTATTTCTCTCCCGAGGAGAAAACCCGGTTGCTGGCCCGGATCGACCGGAACCTGAAATTAAAGGCGGGCAAAGACAAAAAGGAGATCGCGGCCATCCGGCATAAGCTCCCCTGCCCCTTTCTCCGGGCGAAGAAGTGCTCGGTTTATCCGGCGCGGCCCCTGTTGTGCCGGGCCATGCATTCCTTGAACGCGGAGCATTGCCGTCAGGAGATCCTCTCCCCGTTGTCCCATTTTGAATTTTACTCCCACCGCTATGAGATCATCCTCTCGGTAATCGCCGGTCTGGACGCGGGCTGCCGGGCCCTTGGCTGCCAATCCCGGGCCCTGGACCTGGCCCGGGCGGTGCGGGATTTTGTCCAATCCCCCGGCCCCATGGAAGAATGGATTCGGGGGAAGACGGTTTTTTCAGAAAAGTAGGATGCACACTGCGAACCATTTTGGCGGTTTTGTAAATGACTGAAATTTTATTACAAGCCCAAAACCTCTCCCGCCACTTCCGCCTGGCCGGGCCCTGGGGCCGGGGGCCGGCGCTCCAGGCGGTGGACGGGGTGAGCTTCACCCTCCCTGCCGGGGAAACCCTGGGTCTGGTGGGGGAGTCAGGCTGCGGCAAGTCCACTTTGGGGAGATTGGTCATGGCCCTGCTGGCCCCCACCCGGGGCGAAGTAAGGTTCCAGGGGGAGGACTTGCACCGGCTCCCCAAGGCCCGCCTCAAAGAAGCCCGGAAGAAGCTCCAGATCATCTTCCAGGATCCATACTCGTCGCTTAATCCCCGCATGACCGTGGGCCAGATCCTGGCGGAGCCTTATGTCATTCATGGGATGGGGACCCGGGGGAAGCGCCGGGAGTGGGCGGCCCAATTGCTGCACGAAGTGGGTTTGAGTCCCGAGCACCTGGACCGCTATCCCCATGAATTCAGCGGCGGCCAGCGCCAGCGCATCGGCATTGCCCGGGCATTGGCCCTCAAGCCCCTTTTGGTAGTGGCCGACGAACCGGTTTCGGCCCTGGACGTCTCCATCCAGGCCCAGATTCTCAACCTGCTGGCCGAACTTCAGGCCCGCCACGGGCTCACCTATCTCTTCATTTCCCACGACCTGAGCGTCATTTCCCGGATCAGCACCCGCATCGCGGTGATGTATGTGGGCCGCCTCATGGAACTGGCCTCCCGGGAGGTCTTTGACACCGCCCGCCTCCACCCTTACACCGAGGCCCTGTTGGCCGCGGTGCCCCTGCCGGACCCGGACCGCGCCTTTAACCCTCCGGCCCTCAAGGGTGAGCCGCCCAGCCCCCTGGCCATTCCTTCGGGCTGCCCCTTCCATCCCCGCTGCCCCGAGGCCCAGTTCCCGGTCTGCCGGGATGTGGTGCCTGACTACCGGGAGACCGCCCCCGGCCACTGGGTGGCCTGCCATTTTCGGTAACAGGAAAATAAGCCTGGGATTTTTGACAGGATATTTGCCAGAAAAATCCGTAAGATATGAGGGCGAGCCATGCAGATAATTTATGAACTGGCCGCGACCCTGGCCACCGGTTTATTTACCGGGGCCGCTTTTTATATCCATTTCGTCGAGCATCCCGCCCGGATGGAATACGGCCCGCCTCTGGCGGTAAAAGAATTCACCGCCAGTTACAAACGGGCGGCAATTATGCAGCCATCCCTGGCCTTCGCGGGGTTTTTAGCCGGCATCCTCTCCTGGCTGTCCGGAGCAACCATCTGGTGGCTGATAGGCGGAGCCGGTATGGGCTTTCTTTTCCCTTTTACCATCATCTGGATGTTACCGACCAATAACCGGCTGAACGACCCTGCGTTGGAGATAGATACGGCCTGGCCCGTGGAACTGCTGGCCCAATGGGGGAGGATGCACCGGATCCGCTGCCTTATCAGCCTGGCGTCATTCTTGCTTTTTCTTTCATTGCTCAAGTGGGCTTAAAGGAATGTGGATCTTGCGGTGAACCGAAGAGAGGTTCCTGGGGGCTAAATATCCTGGCTAAATCCGGAGATAGGGCCAGCATTGAGAAATGGTGCGCCTGGAACTATCCCATGCTGACCCCTAATTTCAAACCCTGGCCACCTAATCACTATTTCCTGGGCGCCAGGTAACCCCGAAGGAAAATCGTTTGGGGAATGTCGCTGGTCAAAGCGGGAGAGGGCGGGGTCAGGCGCACTTCCATATCTGCTCCCACTATTACGCCGCTTACCACTTTTTCATTTTTTAAGCACCAGCCGGTGGCGTCCAGGGTGGCGGAGGACAGGAAAGTTTCCGCATAGTTCTTTTTTCCGGGACGATAGATGCTCAGGCTCACCACCGCGGTGCGGCCGGCGTCGGCAGAACTCCCGGCGAAAGTCCAGGTGACGTCGGTTATAACCAGCACCTCTTTGGGCGGAACCCGGTAGTTTTTGGTTTCCAGCCTGGTATCATAATGCACCCGATAAAATTTCAGATTTTCCGTCTCAAGGTCATAAATTCCGGAAAGCAGCACATGTTTGCTGGCAATCTGGCCCATGTGAGTGGCATCTCCGCCGTGAGCCAGGGGGGCCATCAGGGCCAGAGCCAGGATCAGGGCCGCTCCACCCGAAACTAGGCACCGTAACATCGCGCACCTCCCTAAAAACAGCTTGGCCTTAGAATATCATAGTTGCCCCAGGAAAAACAAACTTCTCCAAAATACTCCGTTAGATATCCCGGACTACAAAAATTTTTTTCGGAAAAAAATATCTTCCAAACCTTGACAGGGAAGGGTTTGTACTATATCAATATCGTATAGATAATTAAGCTATGATTAATAAGGGGACCCCCGGAAACCTCCCGCTCTTAAGTTCCTGCTCTTTTTAATGTCCCCGAGGTTCATTAAACCACAGCGGAGTCACTCATGGCAAAAACAATCGCAGAAATCAACGACAAGATCCGGCAGGGGAAGGCGGTGGTATTCACCGCGGAAGAGATCATTGAAGTGGTCAAGGCCAAAGGGTTGAAGAGGGCCGCGGCGGAGGTGGACGTGGTCACCACCGGCACCTTCGCGCCCATGTGCTCTTCCGGGGCCTACATCAACACGGGCCACTCCAATCCCCGGATCAAGATGGGCGGGGGCAAAGTCACCCTGAACGACGTGCCCGTCTATGCCGGGTTCGCCGCGGTGGACTTGCTCATCGGCGCCACCATGGTCCCCGACGACGACCCCCGGAACAAGGTCTTTCCCGGCAAATTCGTTTATGGCGGGGCGCATGTCATCGAAGATTTGGTAGCCGGCCGGGACGTGCGTCTGGTGGCCTCAGCCTATGGCACCGACTGCTACCCCCGCAAAAACCTGGACACCTTGATCCGCCTGGAAGACCTCAACGAAGCGGTGCTTTTCAACATGCGCAATGCCTACCAGAATTACAACGTGGCCGTGAACTTGGGGGACCGCGTTATCTATACCTATATGGGTGTGCTCCAGCCGAAGATGCGCAATGCCAATTACTGCACCGCGGGCCAGCTCAGCCCCTTGCTCAACGACCCCCGGTACCGCACCATCGGGGTGGGGACCCGCATCTTCCTGGGGGGCGGGGAAGGCTACGTGGTGAGCCACGGCACTCAGCACAACCCCGGAGTGCGCCGCAATGACCGGGGGGTGCCCCAGGTGCCCGCCGGCACTCTGGCGGTAACCGGCGACCTGAAGCAGATGAGCCATCGCTGGCTCAAAGGCGCGTCCTTCACGGGCTACGGCGTCACCCTGACCCTGGGGCTGGGGGTGCCCATCCCCATCCTGGATGAGGAAATCCTGGAGTTCACCGCGGTGACCGACGCGGACATCACCGGGCCGGTGGTGGATTACAGCCAGGCTTACCCCAACTGCAAGCCGGAGATTCTGGCGGAAGTGTCCATTGCCCAGCTTAAGTCAGGGGAAATCACCGTCAACGGCAAGAAGGTGGTCACTGCCGGCCTGTCTTCCTACGCCTTTGCCCGGGAGGTGGCCCAGGTCCTGAAGCAGTGGATCACGCAAGGCCGGTTCCTCCTCACCCAGCCGGTGGCGCCCATCCCGTCCGCGGATTCCGGCTACAGGTTCAAGCTTTTGCCGGAACGGCCCTGGGAGCCGGCCAAGGTGGCTAATTGAGCGGTGGGAATGATTTTGGGGAGGGGGCCAAGGGCCGACGCCCCTGCCCCCTCCCCAAACCCC
>VGSW01000162.1 GCA_016874915.1 Deltaproteobacteria bacterium | reverse complement strand
AGAAAGGATAATTTTCATGGAAGAATCTAAAAAGGAAATAAAAAGCCCAAAAATTCGGACTTCCTATGAAAAGCCTTGTTGGGAAAAATCGCCGCTTTTTGAACGCTTCGCGCTGCTAGCATTATGCAAGAACAAAGCTCCATGCACCAGTCCGCCTCCAAAAAAACTTTGGTCGTGAGGTTTTTTCCGCAGGATTTTCAGGATGGCAAATTGGCAAAAGGAAGTGTAAAAATTAAGACGAGCAAGGCGGCCTCGACCTATTGTAGGTAAACTTAAGGACGTTTGATGAATGATCGGCGCGCCTGTTAAGAATTCAATGCACTACCCCATAGGGCATTCCGAAGTCCGGACCATATCAGTTTCTTTTCCTGAAGGTAACATCCCCGCCATAATTAATGAGGAAATAATCGTTAAGGTGATCTGGCAGGCCCTAGAGGCCATCCAACCGCCGTTGCCGAATATGCCTTGGTTGTTCAAAAGCAGCCTTCACCGCCTCCGGGTGATGGAAAAACCGGGAGAGATCTGGCTTTGGGATAATAAAGGTTTGAGCCTTTATCTGAACTTTTACCGAGGAACGGGCGAAGCCCAGATTGCTTCGGAGCGAAACTGGCAGGACGTCCTGCGGGTTTCATACTTCTTTAAATTTCTAGAGCGCCGCGGTTTGCTGCTGCATGCTTCCGGGTTGGTGCGCCGCGGCCGAGCTTTTTTATTTCCGGGAGAAACAAGGGCCGGCAAGACCACCATCGTGCGACAGTCCCCGGGAGTATCGGTTCTATCGGATGAAATGCCTGCGGTTCGTCTCCTGGAAAATGGCGGGGCGCCCTTGGCGTACGGAACTCCTTTATTTGGAAGTTGGGGACGTCCCGGTGAAAACCTGTCAGCCCCCTTGAGAGGCTTCTACTTTCCGGTGAAAGCCATCGAAAACCGGTTGACTCCTATAGCTCCGTCCAAAGCTCTAAGCCTCCTGATCCAACGCGTCTGCTCTTTTACCACCTGGGAGCCCCGCTTGCGGCAACTGGTTCAACTGACCGAGGAACTCGTGCAGCGGGTTCCATCTTTTATCCTGGAGTTCCGTCCCAGGCCCGACTTTTGGCAGGTTATCGATGGCACCTGAACCGCAACTCTTTTTGAACCTGGTGGTTCAGGGCTTGAGAGCGGGACGATCCATCAGGCTGCCCATCCAAGGGGCATGCATGACCCCCTTTTTATGTTCCCGCGACGAAGTTCTGGTGGTTCCCGATAAGCGTCACCGGGTGGGAGACATCGTCGTCTGTAAACTAAGCGAGGATATCCTGGTCCTGCATCGGGTGATATTCAAAAAAAATGGTAAGATCATTACCAAAGGAGATTCCAGCGATTGTCCGGACCTGCCGTTATCTTCCCGGGATATTCTGGGCCGGGCGGTAGTCAGGGTCCGGAATGGAGTGGAGAGTTCTTTGGAATCCTGGTGGCCCCGGTTTTTTGGCTTAGGCTTAAACCTCGCCCTCTATTGGTTTCCCTCTTTGTGGCGAGTATTAGCGGCGGGAAAACGTATCTGGCAGAAAAAGTTGGCTTGATATTTGCAGTCAAACATAATATGGCATGGCGCTCGCGCTGGCTTCTTAAGATTAAATCCTCTGGCTGGCTGTTCTAAAATTATCCGATCAAGCTAAGGTTAACGAGTGAAAAGATTTCCTATCAAGAGCAAATCCACGGCTTCCAAGGTTTTAAGTGATGAGGCCATTGTGGTCAATTTTCAGGAAAGTTTTTTCTACAACCTTAATCCGGTGGGAACTTTTATCTGGGAGCGGTGTGACGGCCGCCACAGCGTGGAAGAGATCGCCGCATCTTTGACGGAAGAATACCAAGTGGATATGGAAACTGCCACTCGGGATTGCCGGAAGTTTATCGATGAACTGGTGGAACAGGGCATCCTCCAGTGGGGAGAACCCCTAAGATAACTGAGCGCGTCGTGCAAGTTGCTGATTTGACAAAAAGTTTGGTGAGGGATAGGGATTCCCTTAGTTACCCATAAATAATTTACAATTAATACTAATTTTATTCTTGACTCCCAAAGTTTTTTTTGCTAAAGGTTAAGCAATTTAAAAAATATGAATAAAAATTGAGCTAGCAAGGAGGCGGCCTAAGGAGGAAGTCATGAGAAAACGGTTATTGTCCATCGCCTTCGCGAGCATGCTAGTGCTTTTCAGCACAATGCCGGCTGCTTCCTGGCAGTTCGTGGGAGGTTACGGCCACACAGGGTGGCAAAACCAAACTTATTATTATTATAATCCATTAGGTTACGCCTTCGTTGGAAAGGCGGGCTTCGTGGTAAGCAATGCCGCCGGGGATACCGACTATAATTATGCGTCCGTGCTTCTGATAGACAGCCTGAGCCATGGCACTAACCCTGGTTTTGAGACAGGGGATTACACCGATTGGAATCCGCAAAGCATCTATGGCGGTGTGAGTAACTCGTACTACTCGGGTGTCCATGGGTATTATTTCCCCACGCAGAGCTCGGGTTATTTGTCCTATCAGGAAGCCTATGACGTATCCACTACAACTTTTTTCAATGCCTTTGGCCAGCAGGGCTCAGTGGGCAACATATTGGAAAGTTCCACCTTCACCCTAACCTCGGGCAGTCAATTTTCCTTTGACTGGGCTTTTCTTGCCTGGGACCAAGCCCCCAATTATGATTTTGCGAAATTTTATCTAACCGGGACCATGGATGGTAACCCATTTTATGAAGAAATAGGCCTGGCCCAGATTGTCCCGCTGCCCTCCACCGCGCTGCTCTTCGGCAGCGCCCTGTTGGGCCTGGGTATCCTGGGCCGCCGGGTGAAACGCTCTAAGGGATAACGGTTAACCTATCCACCGGAATTTTTGATGGGGTGGCAGGGAATGCCCTGCTACCCCATTTTTATTCACCATGAATTAACCACGAAGTTCACTAATACCAAGATGCGGTCAAAAAAGTAGAATTGTCATTCTGAGCGCAGCGAAGAATCTAGATTCTTCACTCCGCTTCGCTCCGTTCAGAATGACAACCCAATTATACCTCTTTGATGGCAACTAGGTATAAGATCACCCTAGGTTCACCACGAATATTATTCACCCGGCGCATTTCCGCCGGGTGAATATTTTTTCTTAGTGATTCTTGGTGCGACCTTCGTGTCCTTCGTGGTAAATTTTTCCCGTATGAATCCTCCCAACCTTCAAGACATCGCCCGGGTCTTTCTCCACCTGGGGGCCAGCGCCTTCGGGGGCCTGGCCATGTTGGAGCCGATCCGCCGGCGGGTGGTGGACGGCCAGGCCTGGCTGAGCCAGAGGGACTTTCTGGACGGCCTGGCCTTGTGCCAGATGGTTCCCGGAGCCACGGTGGTGCAGATGGCGGCGTACGTGGGCTATCGGCTCCGGGGCGCGGCCGGCGGCCTCACCGCGGCGGCCGCGTTCATCCTGCCGGCCTTCTTCCTCATGGGAGGCCTTTCTCTTCTATACTTTCACTACGGCGAATTGGCCTGGGTGAAGTCCGCGTCCCGGGGCCTCAACGCGGTGGTCATCGCCCTCCTGCTCCAGAGCCTTTGGGGGTTGGGGCAGGCCGTGGGCCGCCGCCTCCCGGACCTGTTGGTGGCGGCCGCGGCCCTGGCGGCCCTGGCGGGCCGGGTCAATTATTTTGGGGTCTTTCTCCTGGCCGGATTGGCTCGCCTGGGCCTGGAAGTTCTTTTTGGCGGGGGCGAGAGTTCCCCTTCCGAGGCGGCTCCGGAACCCCGGGCCAGGGTCAAAACCGCGGTGATCCAGGGGCTGGCCGCGGCAGGCGGTCTTATGGCCCTGGCCTGGGGTCTAGGCCGGCTGGACCCGATTCTCGGGGAGCTGACCGGGATTTTTATCAAGATCGGCGTCATCAGCTTCGGCGGCGGCTACGTGATGATCCCCATCCTCCAGTGGGAAGTGGTGGACCGCCTGGGGTGGCTCACCCTCAGGCAGTTTCTGGACGGCATCCTCCTGAGCTACGTCACCCCCGGCCCCCTTCTGATTCTGGCGGTGTTCGTGGGGTACTTCGTCAAGGGCCTGCCGGGGGCCATCCTGTCCACCCTGGGGGTGTTCCTGCCTCCAGTGCTGATCATTTTCTGGGTATTCCCCTTTTATCAGCGGATCAAGGAATCCCGGTGGGTGCGGCCGGCGCTCCAGGGCATCCTGGCGGCTTTGGTGGCCATGCTGGCCCTGGTCACCCTGGAGTTGAGCCGGTCGGCCCTGACCCATTGGAAAGATCTGGCCCTTTTGGCGGGGGGGGCCGCGGCCCTCATGGTCTTCCGGGTGAACCTCTTATGGGTGGCGGCAGCCGCGGCGGGGATGTCGTTGTTGATTTATTGAGGGGAAGGGGATTGGTTTTTAAGAGGTTAAAAGGTTAAGAGGTTAAAAGGTTAACAGATTAACGGGGGAAAAGGGGAACCGATTGTTTCTTTAACTCGTGAAAAGACCTTTGAGAATCGGGAGCCTCTTGCTGAAAGGAAGAAAAAGAAAAAATCATTAGTAGCACAGCGCGGCCTTTGGCCGCAACCAAACTAAAAAATTGCGGGCGTTTCCCTCTTGTTGTATGTTTCGGGTTTGCAAGAGCCCGAAACTACAAGCAGAAAGGAAAGCGCCGTGAAATCCTTTATACAGAAATATGAGCCAGATGTCATGGGGTCTCTTTCGGGGTTTGACCGTTTAGTCTTCCGGGGCACTCTGCGCCGGCTGTCATATTCCCAGGGCATGGACTATTGCCTGGCCTTTTGGGGGGTGCTCTTGAAGGACTTTGCCGAATACGTCCTGGAGGTGACCGCTCGCATCAAGAAGGCCTCCCTGGCGATGGCCCAGCGCGCCGGCCGCCCCATCCAATATCTGACCTCCAGTCAAATTCGCAAGGAAGACCTGGCCCGAGAAATAGCCGTCCGGGACAACCTGGCCGACGGGCTGATCTGTGTCCTTACCTGTGTCGATCCCTATGTCGAACCTTTGAGATTCACCGCCCTCAAGAGCTTAAAAGGCTTCAGATCAAGTCTCATTTCAGCAAGTGTCTGCACCTCTATCATTATTTCTTTCATCCCTGCGTAAAGGGGTGGCCGATCTGCACCGCCGGGCCCAGGTCTCCGAGGCGGCCAACCGACGTTATCTGGAAGCCCTTTCCGGTGTCCATATCACCACCTCCCTGGGCAGTCTCACGGAGAAACTGTGCCGGCCCACCACCTGGAAGGGCAAACGGGTGCGGGCCTTAAATCCCTATGCCCCGGAAGACCTGGCGCTCCTTAAGGCGGTGGCCCGGGGCGAGTTCACCATCAACGGCTTCCGCAACCGTGACCTGGTAAAGCTCCTCTATTCTTCGGACCAGGAGTTGACACCCACGGCAAAGCGTCGCCAATCCAGCGCCATCAGCCGGAAGCTGCGTCTGCTGCGGGCTCACGGCTTGATCAAAAAGGTCCCGAAAACCCACCGCTATCACCTCACCGCCAGTGGTTCTAGGGCCATCACCGCCGTCATTGCAGCCCTGCATGCCAGCGCTGATTCCTTAATCAAATTAGCAGCATGAAAGTAAAATTTTCGTCAAAAAACAAGAAACTGAGGATTAGTAGCACAGGCTGGAAAGCCTGTGCTACCAAAACCCCTTATAAGGGGTTGGGGATGGGGGTTTGGGGGAAGGGGCAGGGGCCGTCGGCCCCTGGCCCCTTCCCCCAATCTTCTATTTCCCCGGCAAGATGCTGCGAATGGCCGCGGCCAGGGAGTCCACCCCCAGGAGTTCCAGGCCCTCGAATTCTCCCAGGCGTTCTTTTTGGCGTTTGGCTAGCAGGGCCCGGCTGAACCCCAGTTTGCGGCCTTCTTTGAGGCGGAGCTCCGGCTGGCTCACGGCCCGCACTTCCCCGGTAAGTCCCACTTCCCCGAAAATGAGCAGGTCCGCGGGCACCGGCCGCTCGAGATAAGAGGAGGCCAAAGCCAGGGCTATGCCCAGGTCCACGGCGGGCTCGGTGAGGCGCACGCCCCCGGCCACGTTGACGAACAGGTCCTGGCCGCTCATCCCCAGTCCCACCCGCTTTTCCAGCACCGCCACCAGAATGGAGACTCGGCCCGGGTCCACCCCGCTGCTCTGACGCCGGGGCAGGGCCAGGGTGGTGGGGGACACCAGGGCCTGGATTTCCACCAGAATGGGGCGGGAGCCTTCCAGGCTGGGGACCACCACCGCCCCCGGCGTCTCCAGGGAGCGCTCCGCCAGAAACAGGGCCGACGGGTTGGGAACTTCCGTCAGCCCCGCGTCCTGCATTTCGAAGACTCCCAATTCCTGGGTGGGGCCGAAACGGTTCTTGACGGTGCGCAGCAGCCGGAAGGCGTGAGATCGGTCGCCCTCCAGGTACAGGACCGTATCCACCAGGTGCTCCAGGACCATGGGGCCGGCGATGACCCCTTCTTTGGTGACGTGGCCGATGAGAAAGGTGGCCATGCCCAAGAGCTTGGCCTGCTGCACCAGGCGGAAGGCCGTTTCCCGCACCTGGACCAGGGACCCGGGGGCCGCGGGCAGGGTGGCGGTGTAGATGGTCTGGATGGAGTCAATGGCTAAAAACGCCGGTTTCAGCTCTTCCAGGATTTTAAAGATGTTCTCCAGGCAGGTCTCTCCCGCCACCAGGAGGCCGGGGGAAGTCAGCCCCAGGCGGTCGGCCCGCAGCTTGAGCTGGGCTTCGGACTCCTCCCCGGAGATATAAAGCCCCTGGCGATCCTGGCCGCACAGCCGGTCCAGGACCTGGAGGATTAGGGTGGATTTGCCGATGCCCGGGTCGCCGCCCAATAAAATCACCGAACCCTGGACCACGCTGCCCCCCAGGGTGCGGTCGAATTCATTGATGCCCGAGGTCTGGCGGACTTCAGGAGGCGTCTTCAGGTGGAGCAGAGGTTGGGGGACGCTCCGCCGGGCGGGAAGCTGGCTGTCCGGCAGGGGGCCGGAGGGGGTGACGGACTCGGCCAGGGAATTCCAGGCGCCGCAGTCGGGGCAGCGGCCCAGCCACTTGGCGGCCTGGTAGCCGCACTGCTCACAGATAAAAGTGGTCTTGCCTCGGGTAGCCATGGTGCTTGATTTTACCCTAAATATGGCCACTTGGCCTACCGGAAAAAATTTCAGATAAAATTGAAGAAATGGGAAAATATTTCTATAATGCCGCAGAATTTCGCCGGTGCGTTCCACGCACGTGTTTTATACTATACATAACGTCATAAGTAATTGGACATGTTTATAGTTTCATCAATTTGTCACCGCCCACTTTGTCACCCGGAGCCGCAGGCGAAGGGTCTCTTGATTTCCGGTAAAGACGAGATTCTTCGCCGCCTGCTGCGGCTCAGAATGACCCAAAGGGAACATCTATATACATGTTCATAAATTAATGACGCTGCGTATAGTTAGGTAATGACCCTTTAATGGTTGATAAATAATTTCGTAGACATTAATTCTCGCAGCGACCAGACATGACCTGACAAGCCGGCCGCCATGGCTGGTGTTCTGGATTGCCACCTTCTTGGGGTACTGTTG
>VGSW01000161.1 GCA_016874915.1 Deltaproteobacteria bacterium | reverse complement strand
GGCCCGAAGCCGGGCCGCCAACCCCGGTCCAGGGGCCCCATCCCGCTTTTCTGGGCTAGTTTCTCGTGTCAAAGAACAAATTAGCGCGTTCGGCGCCGCGATTATAGATTTTTTGATTCCGGCTGCCGATTACAACCCAGTCGAGTTGAAAATGGCTGCCTGAACTTTTTACTAGTTCATCAAGGTTCAAAGTTCAAAGCTTAGACCCGACCCCGAGAACTTTTCATAATTTATGGGTGAGCCGGCGGCTCATGAGCAACTGCTTCGAAAAGTTGTTGTGGAGGGGAGGGCAGGGAGTGGTGGCACAGGCTTCCAGCCTGTGGAAGCTCCATCGCCCTCCCCCCAAAATATGTTTTCATCCTTTACGGGAGAGCCAACGGCTCATGAGGGACTGCATAAAAAAGGCGGCCCCGGCCGCCTTTCGTCAGAGGTTGGACGCCGCCTTTACCAGTGATAGGCCACCCCTACGGCGAACTTATGGCTATCGAAATCAAACTTTGCCTTACCCCGGCCGATCAAGGCCGGATCCCCCAGGGGCCCCAGGGGCTCGCGCAGTTCCTGGCCTTCCAGTTCCACATTCCACTGCTGGCTGAACTTATATTCAGCGAATATGGAGACTTTTTTCAGCGCCATGTAGCGCAATCCGGCCTGAAGTTCCAAGGAAAAATTCTTGGCGGAGTCGTTTTGACCGTAAATCACCACAAAGCCGGGGCCAATCCCCACGTAGGGCTGGAGCCGCCCAAAAGGCACCTCCTGGTCTTTAAAGAAACCATAGCGCCCCATGAGCTTGAGCGCCATGGTCCAGATATAAAGGCGCTGGGCGGGTACGGAGGCGATACTCGAGCCACTAATGGCCGGACTTACGTTGACATTCTGCATCCGGATGTCATTCCGGGTGAAATTGGTTTCGGCCTCCAGGCCGGCATAGGGGAATTTGTCACAGAAATAACCGAACTTCAACCCCCCCACCACTCCGACATTGTATTTCATATCGGTTAGGTTAAAGGCGCCGTCCGGAATGTTAATGTTCCAATTCCTTGCTGTCGGCCCCACAAAGGAACCCCCGGCAAAGCCTCCCACGTAGAACTCACCCGGAATTCTGGGCCGCTCCGGCGCCCCCGGGCGGTTAATCCACATGCCATAGCCCAGGGCCGCAACGCCCAGCACCCCGAAGATGGGCGCGGCTATGGCCACCGCCGTGTCTCCCCCGCCGGCCAGGGCCATATTCCGAGGACTTGGGATCAAGACCATAAGGGCCACCAGAACGACAACCACCCTCAGGCCGCTCCTCATTTTTCTCCTTTCTCCCTTAAAGCTCATGGCTCCCCCCCAAGATGTAGCAACGGTGAATTTCGCTTATATTAAGAAAGGTTAAAAGTATTTGTCAAGAAATAAGAGGAATGCCCGTCTGATATACCCTGAAAAAGGTTTATTTTAACTTATCAGGGTGCTTTGCTTCTCTTCCCCCATTACGTTTATGCCGCCGCCCCTTAATTCCATAATCTCCGCCAAATCACTCACAAACCTTGTTTGCCAAAGAAGGCGGCGGATTTGGGGGTGCCAAGGGCCTTGACCGTGCTTACTTTTATGGATAATAATAGATGAATTTAAAAAATCCCTGTTTATTCGCGATTTTTTCAGCTTAACTGGTGCTTGGCGCCCAGGATTCCCTCGACAAGCAATGGAAAAAATATTACTCACCCGGGCCGGCTATGAAAAACTCCTCCAGGAACTGGACCTCTTGAGCCAGGTGGAGCGGCCTCAGATTGTCGGGGAGCTGCAGGAAGCCGCATACGGCGGCCGGCTAGAAAAAAATCCCGATTACCAGTCGGCCCTGGCCCAGCGCCACAAGGTGGACCGCCGCATCCGGCATATCCAACAGATTCTGGCCAACTCCGAAGTCCTGGTGGGCAGCAACGTCCGCCACACCCGGGTGGGATTCAACTGCCGGGTCCGGGTCCGAAACCTGGCCACCGGACAGGAGAAGCAGTTCAAGGTAGTAAGCGCGGTGGAGTCGGACGCCACCCGGGGCTACCTCTCCAAGACCGCGCCCCTGGGCCGGGCCTTGATGGGCCGCGGCGTGGGGGAGCGGGTCACCATCAAGGCCCCCGGCGGGCCGCGCACTTATCAGATCCTGGAAATTGAGATGGAAGCCCTGTGAGGCAGGTTTCAGGTTCCCGGTTTCAGTTATCAGTTAAAAGAATTAAGGATTAATCAATCTCAGCCGAAGCTAGGACAGCTACTCTCGGCAGTTCAATATTGAACCCAGGCGAGGGCGCCTGCGTTACATTTTGAGAAAATCAGCAACATCGGGAAGGGAACCCGTTTGGAAGAACACGCTCATTCTCATCCCCACCCGCACCGCCTGAGCAGCCGCCGCCGCCTGGCCGTGGCTTTTTGGACCCAGGCCGTGTTTTTCGCAGTGGAGCTGGTGGGGGGTCTGCTCACCAACAGCCTGGCCTTACTGGCGGACGCGGGCCACATGCTCAGCGACGTGGGGGCTTTGGGCCTGAGCCTCCTGGCCTTGTATTGGATGGCCAAACCTCCCACGGCCCGCAAGACTTACGGCTACCACCGCCTGGAGATCCTGGTGGCCCTGGTCAACGGCCTTATCTTGTGGGGCATGGCCGCGTACATTCTTTATGAGGCATATTTCCGTTTTTATAAGCCGCCGGCCATCAGCGGCCTGCCCATGCTGATCATCGCCTCCCTGGGGCTGCTGGTGAACCTCCTGGGAATGTTCATCCTTTTCCCCCACCGGGAACACAGCCTGAACATCCGTTCCGCGTTCCTCCACCTGCTGGCCGACTCTCTGGGATCAGTCGCGGCCATGGCCGCGGGCGCCGCCATCCTCTGGCAGGGCTGGTACTGGTTCGACCCCCTGGCCGGCGCGGTGGTGGGGGTCATGATCATCGTGGGAAGCTGGCAGCTGGTCTGGGAGGCCGCGGACATCCTGCTGGAGGCCACCCCCAAGCACATCGACCTGGCGCAGGTCCAGGCGGCCCTGGAAGCCCATCCCGGGGTGGCCCACGTTCACGACCTCCACGTGTGGACCATCGCTTCCGGCATTTACGCCCTGAGCGTCCACGTGGGGGTGGACGGCCGGGAGGACCGGGACTGTCTCACCTGGGAACTGGAGGAACTGCTGCGAAAACGCTTCGGGCTGGAGCACGCCACCATTCAGACTGAAGGTCCGGATTATCAAAACCCTCGGGTATGCCCCTTAAATAATGTGGCGGAAGCATTGAACCACAAGCATCAACACCGGGATTGACCTATAGCTGAGGAGGAGCCATGTCTCAAAACTTGTGGGAACTGAAGCCGGAAAGCCTGCGAGCCGCGTGTGACCCAGATTCCCTGGGGTTCGAGACCACCCTGGACGTTACGCCCCTGAAAGAGAAGGTGGTGGGCCAGGACCGCGCGGTGAACGCCCTGGAATTCGGCCTGGGGATCAAGGACCTGGAATACAACATCTTCGTGGCCGGGCCGCCCCGGGCCAACAAGACGGAAACTATCATGGCATACGTGTCCGAGCTGGCCGCGGCCATGCCGCCCCCGCCGGATTATATTTACGTCCACAATTTCAAAGATGGCGACCGTCCCAAGGCCTTGAGCCTGCCCGCGGGCCAGGGCCGGGGCCTCAAATCCGACATGGAGGAGCTCATCGCCACCCTGCGGATGCGGATCCCCGAGGTCTTCGAAAGCGAGGACTACTCCAGCCGGCGGGAAGCCCTAGTGCACACCTTCACCCAGGAGCGCAACGCCATCCTCCAGGAACTGGACGCCAAGGCCACCGAGGAGGGCTTTATCCTCAACATCTCCCCTACGGGTCTGATGATTTTCCCGGGGAAAGAGGGCAAGCCCTTGAGCGAAGAAGAGCTCAAGGCCCTAAACGACGAGGAACGGGAAGCCCTGCGCACCAAGTCCAGCGCCCTTCACACGGAAATGAATGAAGCCATCCGCCGCATTCGCAAGATGGAAAAGGAGTTCCAGGAAAAGGAAAAAAAGCTGGACCAGGACGTGGCCTTGTACGTGGTGGGCCACCTCATGGAAGAGTTGCGGGAAAAATATAAGAAACTGCCTCAGGTTCTGGACTACTTCCGGGAGGTGCAGGAAGATATCCTCAAAAATATCGACGACCTGAAGCGCCGCCCCGGCGCGCCCGGCCCCTTTCCCTTTCCCACCCCGGAGCCGACTTTCACCCAATACCAGGTGAACGCGCTGGTGGATCACACGGATACCAAAGGCGCGCCGGTGATCCTGGAAGGCAACCCCACCTATCCCAATCTTTTCGGCGCGGTGGAGCGCCGGGCCCAGTTCGGCGCCCTGGTCACCGACTTCACCTTGATCCGCCCCGGATCCATGCACCGGGCCAACGGCGGGTTCCTGGTCCTGGAAGCCCTGCCCCTGCTCCGGTGGTATTTCTCTTATGAGGCCCTGAAGCGCTGCCTCAAGGAAGGGGAGATAAAGATCGAAGACCTGGCGGAGCAAATCGGGCTCATCAGCACCCGGGCCTTGCAGGCCCAGCCTATTCCCCTGGACATCAAGGTCATCCTCATCGGTGACCCCTATATATATCAGCTCTTGTATGTTTATGACGAAGATTTCACCAAGCTTTTCAAGATCAAGGCCCACTTCGACTGGCGGATGAAGAAGACCGACGACCACCTCCAGAAATTTTGCGCCTTGGTGTCCGGCTTCTGCCACGAGCACAAACTTATGCCGGTGCATAAGACCGGCATGGCCCGGCTGGTGGAATACGCCGTGGAGTTGTCCGGCCACTCCCAAAAGCTTACCCTCCAACTCAAGGAAGTACTGGACATCCTTAAGGAAGCCAACTTCTGGGCCCGGTCCAACACCCACGAAGTCATTTTCGGCTCCGACGTGGAAAAAGCTGTCCGGGAGAAAATTTACCGCTCCGACCTGCCGGAAGAGAAGATGCAGGAGTTCATCGATGAAGGCATGCTCTTCATTGAGACCTCCGGCGGGGTGGTGGGACAGGTCAACGGCCTGTCGGTCTATATGTTGGGGGATCATGCCTTCGGCCGCCCCAGCCGCATCACCGCCACCATCTCCCTGGGCAAAGAGGGCGTGGTGGCCATTGACCGGGAAGCCCAATTAGCGGGGAACATCCACAACAAGGGGGTTCTGATCCTGGCGGGGTATCTCAAGAGCCGCTTCGCCCAGGACAAGCCCCTGACTCTGTCCGCCAGCCTCACCTTTGAGCAGAGTTACGGCATGGTGGAAGGGGACAGCGCCTCCTGCGCCGAGCTAATCGCCTTGCTGTCCGTCCTGACCGAAGCCCCGCTTAAACAGAACATCGCCATTACCGGCTCCGTGAGCCAGCGGGGCGAAGTCCAGCCCATCGGCGGGGTCAAGTGGAAGATCGAGGGTTTTTACAAGGTCTGCAAGGCCCGGGGGCTGGATGGCGCCCAGGGGGTCATCATTCCCAAGACCAACGTCCAGGACCTGATGTTGGACCAGGAAGTGGTAGACGCGGTCAAGGAAGGCAAGTTTCACGTCTGGGCCGTGGGCCACGCGGACGAGGCCCTGGAACTCCTCACCGGCCTGCTCGCAGGAAAGCGCCTGGAGGACGGCACTTGGGAACCGGATACTCTCAACTTTAAAGTGGACCAGAAGCTGCGCCAGATGATGGAACTGGCCCGGGAGCTGATGAGGGGCGAGGAGGAGAAAAAAGGCTCCAGCCCGCCGCCGGCCCCGGCCAGTTGCCCGGCGGGGTAGAGGTGGAGGGATTGAGGGGAGGGCCGGGGGACGGTAGCACAGGCTTCCAGCCTGTGGGAACCCCCGCCCTCCCCCCAAACTCCCCTCCCAACCCCCCATAAGCGGCTGGAAACTTGGGGCCGGCGGCCCCGACTTTCCGCCATTTTATCTATCCTCTAGATATATGGGACAACTTATGAAACAGGCCAAGTTCATTCTGTTGTGTGGCTTTTTCCTAATAGCCGCAGTTTATCCCCTTTTCGCCGCGGCTCCCGGGGGGCCGGGGATATCCGCGGATGAGGCATTAAAGCTGCTCAAAGACGGCAATGCCCGTTACGTGGAAGGCAAGGCCCAGCATCCCCACCAGACTCGGGAGCGCCGGGCCTTGACGGCGGGCCAAGGGCAGAAGCCTTTTGCCACGGTGCTTTCCTGCTCCGACTCCCGGGCGCCGGTGGAAATTCTCTTCGACCGGGGCGTGGGTGACATTTTAGTAATCCGGGTGGCCGGCAACGTGGCCGCAGTGGATGAAATCGGCACCATGGAATACGGAGTGGAGCATCTTAATACACCCCTGGTGGTGGTTCTGGGCCACAGCCAGTGCGGGGCGGTCACCGCAGCAGTGGAAGGTCTCAAGTTGCCCGGCCACATGGCGGCCCTGGTGAAACCCATTCAGCCGGCGGTGAGCAAGGCCAAGGCCGATAACCCGGGAGTCTCCGGGGAGGCCCTGGTAAACGCGGCCGTTAAGGCCAATGTCTTCCAGGCCATGGAAGATCTGCTGCAGAAAAGCAGCATCGTCAAAGGCAGGGTGAAAGCGACGAAGATCCGGGTCATCGGCGCGTTTTACGAGATGGACACCGGTCAGGTGCAGTGGCTGGGGCCACATCCGAACCAGAATAAACTGGTGGGCCTGGCCAAGCCCGGCAAGCCCGCGCCTGCGGCCAAGAAAAAAGGCAAAAATTAGAAATCAGTGGTCGGTGGTCAGGTTCCCAGTTCAGGATATAACCGAAAACTAAAAACCAAAAACTTAAAACTTAAAACTCAAAGATAAGCCCCCCTGCCACCAACAGGGGGGCTTTTTATGTGGAACGCGGTTACCCCTTATCCTAACCGCGGTGATTCCACTAGAAATATTTTCAGGCCAGTTCAACGGGGCTGTGAAAACCCTAATGGGCCGGAGACCGGCCTTTGCCCTCCTCCCGGGTGATGTCCGGCCGGACGCAGGCCGACTCGGGGCTGTCGCACCATTCGGGCAGGGGTTCTCCGGTGCCCTCCACTGGCCGCTCGTACTGGAATTCCACCTTCCAACCCCTGGCCTGCCAGGCCGCCAGGGGCGGCGGCATATGGCCGCCGAATTTAAATTCTTTCGGACCCCGAGTGTCGAGCATCTTCACATCCACCACCGCGCCGTCCTTTATTACCCGGTAACCCCATTCATAGTTATTGGTGGTGTTGGGAGTGGTGTACTTGCCGTAAAAACTGACGGTCTGGCCGTCCCGTTTCACCCGGGAGAAGGTGAAGCAGCACTCCCCGGTTCCCGAGCCGCCGGGACCGGTGAGGCCGCCGCAGCCGCAGTTGCCCGCCATCAAGTCCAGCCCATCCACCCGATAGCCGCCATGGATCTTTTCAATAAGCTCAGCCATAACTTAACTCCTTATGTAAAAATGAGTATTGGATTATTATTTACTCAACCTGATTTTAGTTATTTAACTAAGAAGTTAATGTTTGTTATATTCAAACCCAAAATAGTCATTTTGCTTATCAGGGGCAATAGGTAAAAATACCGATTTTACAGTGGGCAAAAATACCTAGGCTGAAAATGGACCCCTGGATAATTAAGTGAAAATTCAAGTTTTTTAAACTTGTTAACAATTCTGGACCTCGCTCCGTTATATCTTCTTAGAATGGCGCTA
>VGSW01000160.1 GCA_016874915.1 Deltaproteobacteria bacterium | reverse complement strand
CCCCTCCCCTAAAACCCCTCCCCCAACCCCTTGAGATGGAAGAAGCAACTCCTCTGCTAGTGGTGTGTTTCACATTCAACTACCATTAACGCCATATAAAGGGGCAAGTTTTTTTAGGATTTCATCCGCCGTTTTTGTCCAGATAAATGGTTTGGGGTTGTGGTTATGTTCTTCCAAGTAGGCGTCAATGGCATTAATTAAATCCAAAACAGCTCGAAAAATGCCGCGCTTGAGGCGTTTCTGAGTAAGTTCGGCGAAGCGAATCTGGGGATAAGCGCTTTTCCCCCGGTGGGCCCCAGGCCGTCCAAAGGCTTCTTCGTTGGCGCGCTCATCGGCCACATCCAGGGTGCTGCCGTCCAGACTTACCACCCGCCATCCCCGAAACCAGGCCCCTTGGGTAGTTTCTACGGCGATGGGGCGAACCACCTGGTCGTGCAATTGCTTAAGGGGCTCGACTCCCAATCTTGTCCGGGCTTGCGAAATCCCGGATTTCCCCGTTATCTTGATGCGAGCGGTGGAGGGCTAAAGAGGGTTTTTACAAGTTGGGGGAGATAGGCGCGCCCAAAGTTGGCAAAAATCGGCGATTTTACTTCCAATATTCTCATCAAGCCCTCAATAGGGAGCTGCATAAATTCGGCTGTCGGATACTTTTTCGGACAATTCCGAACCATTTTGCAAAAGGCTCATATATAAACTAAAAAAATAAAATTAAATAGATTATGTTTATGCAAAAAAGGTAAGTTAGTGTTAAAACGCACCTTCATCCATCTCCCCGGCATCGGCGAGCGCACCGAGGCCCATTTCTGGCGCCTGGGCCTCCTTACCTGGGAGGATTTTCTGGCCTCGGACCGGATTCGAGGACTGGGGGAGGAGCGCCTGACGGTCCTCAAAGAGGCCCTGGAAGAATCCCTGGCCCAGGAGGACAACCCGGCATATTTTGCTACCCGGCTGCCCGCGGTGCAGCAGTGGCGTCTGTTTAACCGCTTCCGGCCCCGGGCCGCGTACCTGGACATTGAAACCACCGGGGCAGCCTGGCCCTCCCTTAACGTCACCGTGGTGGGCCTTTATGATGGGGTCCGGATGCGCCAGTTCGTCCAGGGGTATAACCTCCAGGAATTCCCCGCAGCCCTGCAAGACATTGACCTGGTAATCACTTTTAACGGCGCCCAATTCGACCTGCCGGTGCTGCGGGCTTATTTCCCCGGGCTAAGGTTCCCGCCGGTGCACGTGGACCTGCGCTTTGTCCTGGGCAGACTGGGTTATAAAGGCGGGTTCAAGCGCATCGAACCCCGCTTCGGCATCCGCCGGCCCCCGGAAGTGGAGGGCCTGGACGGCTACGCTGCGGTGCTTCTGTGGGAAAGGTACCTGCGAGGCGACCGCACCGCCTTGGAAACGCTCCTTATTTACAACCGGGAGGACGTGCTGAACCTGGAGGTGTTGATGGAGGGGGCCTTCCGGCTGCACTGGGAGAGGTGTTTCCCTGGATGATCAAGAGGTCTTTACGCCTTGACGAGAGATTTCCACCTCATGCAAGACGCCAAGACCCAAACGACCGCCTATGGCAGCGTTGCCTGAAAAATGGTAAAATAACATCGGAGTAATTTATGCTATTTTCCCGGATGCTCATTCCCACTCTGAAAGAAGATCCCTCGGAGGCCGAAGCCGACTCCCACAAGCTGCTGCTCCGGGCCGGCATGATGCGCAAGCTGACCGCAGGCATTTATAATTATCTCCCCGTGGGTCTCAGGGCGCTACGGAAGGTGGAGAACATCGTGCGGGAAGAGATGAACCGGGCCGGGGCCCAGGAAGTGCTCATGCCCGCGGTGCAGCCGGCGGAACTGTGGCAGGAGTCCGGCCGGTGGAACGTTTACGGCAAGGAACTTCTGCGCTTCAAGGACCGGCACGGGCGGGATTACTGTTTCGGCCCCACCCATGAGGAAGTCATCACCGACCTGGTGCGCCGGGAAGTCCAGTCCTACCGCCAGCTTCCCCTGAACCTCTACCAGATCCAGGTGAAGTTCCGGGATGAAATCCGGCCCCGCTTCGGGCTGATCCGGGGGCGGGAGTTCATCATGAAGGACGCCTACAGCTTCCATACCGATGAAGCCGAGGCCGAAGCCGGCTACCAGGCCATGTACGACGCCTATAACCGCATTTTTACCCGCTGCGGCTTGAAATTCAAGACCGTGGAGGCGGATACCGGCCCCATCGGCGGCAGCTATTCCCACGAATTCATGGTCCTGGCGGACACCGGCGAAGACCTGTTGGCCTCCTGCACCGCCTGCGATTACGCCGCCAACCTGGAGAAGGCGGAAGTCATTCTCCCGGCCAATAACCCGGCGGTCCCGGCGGCAACGGGGCCGGAGGCGGTGCACACTCCCAACGTCCGCACCGTGGAGGAAGTCGCGGCCTTCTTAAAGGTTACGCCCCAGGAGATCGTCAAAACCCTCATTTATGAGACCGACAAAGGCCCGGTGGCGGTGCTCATCCGGGGGGACCACGAAGTCAATGAAGTCAAGGTGCGCAACCTTCTGGGCGTCACCGACCTCATCCTGGCCGGCCCGGCCCGGGTGGAGGAGCTCACCGGGGCGGAAGTGGGCTTTGCCGGGGCGGTGGGCTTGAACATTCCCATTTACGCCGACCAGGCCGCGGCCGCCCTGGGCTCCATGGTCACCGGGGCCAACAGAACCGGTTACCACCTGGTGGGGGTGGCTCCCCAACGAGATTTTGCCATGGCCCAGGCCGCCGATCTCCGGACGGTGACCCAAAATGATCCCTGCCCCCGGTGCGGCGGGGCGCTGGATATTCTCCGGGGCATCGAGGTGGGCCACGTCTTCAAGCTGGGGCTCAAGTACTCCAAAGCCCTCAAGGCCGTGTACCTGGACGCGGACGGCGCGGAGCAGTTTATCTTCATGGGTTGCTACGGCATCGGGGTGAGCCGCATCGTGGCCGCGGCCATCGAGCAGGGCCACGACAAGGACGGCATCATCTGGCCCATGGCCCTGGCGCCCTTCCAGGCGGCGGTGATTCCCATTTCCGTCAACGAGGCGGCGGTTGTGGACGCGGCGCTCCGGGTCCATGAAGAGCTGGAGGCTCAAGGAGTGGAAGTCCTCCTGGACGACCGGGACGAGCGGCCGGGAGTGAAGTTCAAGGACTGCGATCTTTTGGGCATTCCGCTGCGGGTGGTGGTGGGTCCTAAAACCCTGGCCCAGGCCGCCGCGGAAGTGCGCCACCGCCGGAAAAAAGATACCGCCATCATTCCTTTGGATGATTTGATCCCCCATCTGAAGGAGCGCATCTCCCGGGAACTGCATGGTTAGAATCATCCGCCTCCAGGATATTGTAGAGGAGGTGCAGAAACACCATCCGGAGGCGGACACCTCTATCATTGAAAAAGCCTACGTTTTTGCCGCCCGAGCCCATGAAGGGCAGTTGCGGAAAGACGGCGGACCCTACCTTTCCCACCCCTTGGAAGTGGCCTACATCCTGGCCCGGATGGGCCTGGGGCCCAGGACCGTGACCTGCGGCCTGTTGCACGACACTGTGGAAGACACCTCCACCACCATTGATGAACTGGACGAGTTCTTCGGAGAAGAAATCACCGACATCGTCAACGGCATCACTAAGATCAGCCAGCTCACTTTCGGAGACAGGCGCACCCAGCAAGCGGAGTACATCCGCAAGATGATCCTGTCCATGTCCCACGACATCCGGGTGCTGCTGGTGAAGCTGGCCGACCGGATGCACAACATGCGCACCCTGGGGTTCATGCCGCCGGACAAGCAGCGGCGCATCGCCCAGGAGACCCTGGACATTTACGCCCCCCTGGCCGGTCGCCTGGGGATGTTCCGTTTAAAGGCCGAACTGGAGGACCTGGCCTTCTTTTATCTGGAGCCGGAAGCCTATCAACAGATTCAGGAAGGCCTGGCCCGGAAGAAGGGGGAACGGGAAAAATACATCCGGGAAATCTGCGACCTGCTGCGCCTTAAGCTCGAGGAGCACGGCCTGAAAGGGGAGGTGAGCGGCCGCCTCAAGCACTTCCACAGCATTTATCGCAAGCTCCAGGCCCAGCAGATCACCCTGGATGAACTCTACGACCTGCTGGCCTTCCGCATCATCGTCAACTCGGTGTCCGATTGCTACGAGGCCCTGGGAGTCATCCACGCCATCTTCCGGCCGGTGCCGGGCCGCCTCAAAGATTACATCGGCATGCCCAAGGCCAACATGTATCAATCCATTCACAGCACCGTCATCGGCCCTTACGGCGAGCGCATGGAAATCCAGATCCGCGCCCAGGAGATGCACCGGGTGGCGGAAGAGGGCATCGCCGCGCATTGGAGCTACAAGGAGCGCCGGGCTTACACCGCCAAGGACGCGGAGCGGTTCACCTGGCTCAAGCAAATGGTGGACCTTCAGAAAGAGCTAAAAACCCCCACCGAATTCCTGGAGGGGGTGCGGCTGGAGCTATACCCGGATGAGGTTTACGTCTTCACCCCCCAAGGTGAAGTCAAGGAATTGCCCCGGGGGGCCACCCCGGTGGATTTTGCCTATGCCATCCATACCGAGGTGGGAAACCGCTGCACCGGGGCCAAGGTCAACGGGCGCATGGCGCCGCTGCGCTCGGAGCTTCAAAACGGCGACACGGTGGAGATCATCACTTCGCCCCACCATCACCCCAGCCGGGATTGGCTCCAGTTTGTCAAGACCACCAAGGCCCGGCACAAAATCCGGCAGTGGCTCAAGGCCGCGGAACAGGAGCAGAGCATCGCCCTGGGTAAAGAGATGCTGGAGCGGGATCTCAGGAAAAATGGGGTCAGCCTGCAAAAGCTATTGAAGGAAGGGGATGAGATCAAAAGGGTGGCCCAGGAGCTTTCCTTTGTGCGGGTGGACGATCTGCTGGCGGCCGTGGGCCACGGCAAGGTATCACCGGGCCAGGTGTCTAACCGGATTCTCCGCACCCCGCCGCCGGCCGCGGGGGAGCCCCTCCTGGAGACCCCGGCGCGCAAGGACCGGGAAGAAGGGGCCCTGCGCATCAAGGACCTGGACGATCTCTTGGTGCGCCTGGCTAACTGTTGCCAGCCCATTCCCGGAGACTCCATTACCGGCTATATCACCCGGGGCAAAGGGGTAACCATTCACCGGACCGACTGCGCCTATTTAGCCCGCACGGAATCCTTCCGGCAGATCCCGGCGGAGTGGGACGGCTCCGGGGATAAAAAACGGGTTTATCCGGTGCGCATCCAGGTGGTGACAGTGGATAAGCCGGGCCTGCTGGCGGACATCACCAGCGCCTTGAAAATCGCCGAGGTCAACGTCACCAAGGCGTCGGTGGAAACCACCCCGGACCGCCGGGGCATAGCCGCGTTCACCATCCAGGTGGCCGACCAGCAGCACCTGGACCGGGTCTTTGCGGGACTGAAGAGGCTGAAAGAAGTTATCTCGGTAAGGCGGATGACAGGATGAAGGCAGGGATCAGGGGCCAGGGATCAGCAGTCGGTTATTCTTGACTTACGTAATTGTCCAGCTTGGCCATGGATTACATACATTACTGACCCGAAAACCGAAAACTGAAAACTGAAAACTGAAAACTGCCTTTAAGCCGGCTTGGCCACCAGGCCGGAGCGGAGGCAGCGGGTGCAGACCAGGATGTAGCGCACCGCGCCCTGCTGCACAGCCCGGGTCCGGCGCAGATTCGGCTTCCAACGGCGCTTGGTTTTATTGTTGGCATGGCTCACGTTATTCCCCACTTGGGGGCGTTTGCCGCAGACGTCACAAGCATAGGCCATGATGTTCTCCTCCCGCAAACATTATATATTTACCTTAATTTTCCGGAAAAACAAGGGAAAAAACCGGGGTTCCGGGTGGTTCGGCCATTTTTGCCTTATCGCCCTCCTTGGGCTGGGGGGGCTGGGAGGAGCGCCGGCCCTGGGGGCCGCCAATCTCAGTCCCCAGGAAGAGGCGGCCCTCTTTTCCCTGGCCGACCTGGGGCCGGTGGACCTGTCTCCCAAGACGGTCACCGTGGAAGTCTTTGTCTCGCCCAATTCGGAGCTGGACGCCTGCCGGCGCATGCTGCCCCTGGCCTGGGAACGGGTGCAGCAGTTCTATGCCGGCATGGGGGTCAACCTGACGTATGTTGAGGGCCGGACGGAGCCGGGCCTACTGGCCGCCGCCCAGCGGCTGCGGGTGGAGCTGCTGCCCCACAAGGAGTGGCTCAACCGCAGCTTCAAGGCCTTCAACGTGGAGCCGCCCTTCCGCCTGCGGTTTCTCCAGGTGTGCCGGGACAAGTGCGCCTTTGCCCATCTGCCGCTGTCGGTCATTCACATCTCCTTCAAGCGGTTCGAGGAAACGGAATTAAAGGACGCGCCGGGGAAAACCGGGCAAAACCGGGACTGGCTGGCCAATCTGCTTATTCATGAATTGGGGCACCTCCTGGGCCTGTACCATACCGATGAGTTCACCAACGATAAGATCCCCGAGGCGCTGCCGGACAAGACCCCCAATTTCATGAGCCAGAAGATCGCGTTCAGGCCCCGGCTGGGGTTCGTGGAGCGGCAAAAGCTCATGGTCCACAGCTACCTTTCCAAGGGCAAGGTGTACCGCCAGTATGAGCAGGTGGACTTCGACCCCCTGCGCTACCTGGAAAAGGTGAAGGTGCACAATGGCTTTAGAGAGCGCGCCCCTCAGAAGACCAAAACCGCCCCCGACGCCAAGGGCCGGGGCCAGCCCCGGACCTTTGACGACGACGATGAGGAGGACGATGAGGATTAGTGAGCAGTGAGTAGTAAGCAGTAAAAAGAAGAGGGCAGGGCCAACCTTTTCAAGGGTTTGGTAGAATCAAAGATGACTCAAAAACTTTCTTGCTTTTTTTTCCAGTTTATTTATAGTTTGAAAGGAGAGAAATTTTTTGTCCATATATCTTTAATAAAAATTGGGAGGATACATATCAGACTTACGGTTCACCCTGAAATCTTCCCAGCCACCATTGACTTAAAGGGGGTTGCCATGCGTCTTTCAGTTATCCTAATCATTGGGAATGCTTAGCTTCTGGAACCTGATCCCGGCCGTTGCCGGGGCCGAAATCGTCAACCTGGCTCCCATCCATGGAGTGGCCATCGCCAATGATTCTTATCCCGGACTTGATCCCCACTTAGCCATAGATGCCAACTGGGATAGCAATTGGGCTGCCTCAGGGAATGGGAGTGAAGAAAACCCCTACTGGCTGCGGGTGGATCTGCAAAAGAGATACAAGGTGGATAAGATAGTCCTGGTATTCTCGCATAACCCGGATTATCCCGGAATGACCAATATCTATAACCTTTACAACGGCAACGACGGGACCAACTGGAATCTGATCCAATCTGGAACCCTCGTGGACTCCACGGACCCCGGTGTTTACGTCACCACCATACCCCTATTCGATCACCAGGTCATGCAGTACCTCAAGTATGAGGTAGTGGGCGGAACCCACTGGGCCGGTATTTTTGAAACAGAAATCTGGGGCAAACCAAATCCCGTAAACAGTACCAGCGCCACGAATTTTCTGCTGATGGATTGACCAGTCAGCTCGAAGGGGACATTCGTGAGGGCGGAAGATCCTTCTATCTCCCAAGTTTAACTTGGGAACCAGAAGGAAACCGCTCACTGCTCACTGCTTACGGCTCACTAATGTTTAAAGCACCGCTGCCCGGTAAAGACCATGGCCACGGGGGGTTTGGCTTCGTTGCAGGCTTCGATGACCTCCCAGTCCCGGACCGAGCCGCCGGGGTGCA
>VGSW01000159.1 GCA_016874915.1 Deltaproteobacteria bacterium | reverse complement strand
TGGCGTAAGCCCCGGCGTAGGGGCGGAACCCCTCCATCCGGGCCTGGGCGCCCCGCAGCTTGGCGGCGGAGACCATGTTCATGGCCTTGGTGATCTGCTGGGTCTTTTTGACCGCCGCGATTTTTCGTCTTAAGTCTCGTAGAGTCGCCATGACGTACCCCCGTTATCAGGCCGTGGCCGCTTGGAATACGCCGTCGAACTCTTCCATCAGGGCTTTCATCCGGGCGTCGATATCAGGAGTGAACTCCTTTTTGTCCTTGATCTCGGCCAGGACGTCGGCGTAATTGGCTTCCATGAAGGAGTAAAGCTGCTTCTCGTATTCAAACAGCGCCTCCACCGGGTACTTGTCCAGGAACCCCCGGGTGCCGGCGTAGATGATGGACACCATCTTTTCCATGGGCAGGGGCTGGTATTGTGGCTGCTTCAGGATTTCCACCAGCCGGGCGCCTCGGTTGAGCTGCTGCTGGGTGGATTTGTCCAGCTCGGAGCCGAACTGGGCGAAGGCCGCCAGCTCCCGGTACTGGGCCAGTTCCAAACGCAGCATGCCGGCCACCTGCTTCATGGCCTTCACCTGGGCGGCGCCGCCCACCCGGGACACGGACAGACCCACGTTGATGGCGGGCCGGACGCCGGAGAAGAACAGGGCCGGCTCCAGGTACACCTGGCCGTCGGTGATGGAAATGACGTTGGTGGGAATGTAGGCGCTGACGTCGCCCTGCTGGGTTTCGATGATGGGCAGGGCGGTTAGCGACCCGCCGCCCAGCTCATCGTTCAGCTTGGCGGCCCGTTCCAGCAGCCGGGAGTGGTTGTAGAAGATGTCGCCGGGATAAGCTTCACGTCCCGGCGGCCGGCGCAGCAGCAGGGAGATCTGACGGTACGACTGGGCTTGCTTGGTCAGGTCGTCGTAGATGATGAGGGCGTGGCGGCCGGTGTCCCGGTAGTACTCGCCCATGGCGCAGCCCGAATAGGCCGCGATGTATTGCAAGGGCGCCGGCTCGGAAGCCGAGGCGTTCACCACGATGGTGTGCTTCAGGGCGCCGTGGCGCTCCAATGCATCCACCACCTGGGCCACGGTGGATTTTTTCTGGCCCACGGCCACGTAAATACAGAGGATGCCGGAATCTTTCTGGTTGATGATGGCGTCCACGCACAGGGCGGTCTTGCCGATCTGGCGGTCGCCGATGATCAGCTCCCGCTGGCCCCGGCCCACGGGGGTCATGGCATCCACCGCCTTGTAGCCGGTGTACATGGGCTCATTCACCGGCTGGCGCTCGATGACGCCGGGGGCCTTGACTTCGATGCGGCGGAATTCCCTGGTTTCGATGGGGCCTTTGCCGTCCAGGGGACCGCCCACGGGATCGATGACCCGGCCGAGAACCGCCTCACCCACGGGCACTTCGGCGATGCGGCCGGTGCGCTTGACGATGTCGCCTTCTTTGATGTGGGTGTCTTCACCCAGGATGGCCACCCCGACGTTGTCCTCTTCCAGGTTCAGGGCCAGACCGAAAATGCCCCCGGGGAACTCCAGGAGTTCCATGGCCATGCACTTTTCCACGCCGTAGACCCGGGCGATGCCGTCACCGACGGAGAGCACGGTGCCGGTTTCGGCCACTTCCACTTTGGTTTCATAATCCCGGATTTGCTGGCGAATAATTTGGCTGATTTCTTCGGCTCTGATTTCCATTTATAAAACCTCGCCTTTAATTAATGATTCTCTCAGAGAAAAGATTTGGCTGCGAACGCTGCCGTCCAGCACCAGGTCCCCCACCCGGGCGACCACGCCGCCCAGGATGCCCGGGTCTTCCGTGACGTTCATGATCACCGTCTTGCCGGTAAGCTTTTCCAGGGATTGGCGCAGACGCTCCCGGATTTCGTCCTCCAGGTAAATGGCCGCGGTCACCCTGGCCCGGCTGACGTTCTCCACTTCGTCCACCATCTGCTGGTAAGCTTCGGCCACTCCGGGGAGAGCATTGAGGCGGTGCTTGTCCAATAGAAGCTGGAGGAGGTTGGCCACCATCGTGGGCATTTGTAAGAGTTCAATGATGCGGAGGAGCAGCTTGCGCCTCTCCTCCAGGCTGTGAATGGGGTTGAGCAGCGCGTCCTTAAGTTCCCGCTCCCGTTCCAGGAGGTGGGAAAATCCGCTCAGCCCCTCGCCATACTCCTTGTAATTGCCGTCATCCCTGCCGATGGTCAGCAGGGCTTTGGCATAGCGTCGGGCAACGGCCATGTCAATCAATGGGTTTCCACCACCTTTTTCAGATAGTTTTCCACCAGACCCTGCTGGTCGGCATAAGTTGCTTTCTCTTTAATGAGGTCCGTGGCCAGGTTCGTGGCCAGGTCCACCACTTCCTTTTTCAGTTCCTGGGCCGCCTTCTTGGTCTCCGCCTGGATGGAAAAAGCTGCCATCTCTTTGATACGGGTCGCGACGGCTTCGGCCTTCTGGATGATTTTGGCCTTCTCCAGTTCGCCTTCGGCGACGAAGGTCTCCAGGATCTTCTCCCGTTCCGCGGCCACTTTGGCCAGCCGCTCTTCGGCCTCTTTCAGGGCCTGGGCCGCCTCGGCCTTCTTGGCTTCCAGGTCCTCCAGGGTAACGGAAATGTCCTGGGAGCGCTTGGCGAAGAATTCTTTGGCCGGACGGGCCACCAGTTTGATAAGGATGGCGGCGAAGACCACGAAATTAACGGAGCGCCAGATTATGTCGTGTATCTGGTCCGCGCTGTAACCGCCCCCGGGCGCGCCCGCGGCCCCCGCGGCTCCGGCAAAGGCCAGTCCGGCTCCCAACCCCAGTAAGACGCTTAGAGTCCTCATGAGAGTTCCCTCCCCAAAATCTTGGAGGCCAGCATTTGGGCAAAGGATTGGGCCTGCTTCTTCAGAGTCTCCCGGGCCTTGGCCATGTCTTTTTTGATCTTTTCCTCCACCCGGGCCCATTCCGCGTCAACTTCTTTTTTCACCACCTCCAGGAGAGAGGCTTCCGTCTGGGCGCCTTCCTTCACCAAGCCCTCTTTGCGGCCCAGGGCGTCTTTGCGGGCTTCCCGGAGCCGGTCTTTGATGTCCTGGTTGACGCCCTGGCCCTGCTCCAGGAGGCCGCTTAAATCGGCCTCATGAGCCGCCAACCTGGCCTGTCGCTCCTTCAGGCTGTTCCGGATGGGCCGGAACAAGACCATGTTGAGGAGGAAGACCAGGACCAAGAAGTTGACGATTTGTGCCACCAACGTCCAGTCAATGTCAATCATGCCTGGCTGCCACCTTATGTATGTATTTTAAGGAGTTAAAGATTTTGCTATTTTTTGTGAAGGATGGCCATGTGTAACTTTTCACGAACCTCTTTTTAGCCTATTTTCTTGGCGGTGTCAAAATTTTTTTCAAAAAAAATCGGTTTTTCTCCCATCCTCTTTTGAAATTTGGTGCAGGGACAACTTGAGGGTAGGGCAAAGTTGATTTTGAGGGGCGGGCTGGGGATAATATTAAATTATTGCTTGAAACTATCAGCATTAAACCAAAAGATATTTAATTTCCCAGAGACCCTTTGGAGGAGTTAATTTAATGGTTAAAGTACGTTTTCGAGTTAAAGGCATGTTGACGAAAGGGGGATTCGTTTGAGCCGGGTGTCCCGACGCCGTGTGCGCCGCAGTGGGGAATCACCCCGGGGTGACCCGGGCGGAGTACCTCCCGGAAGAGGACCGGTTTATCATGGAGTTTGACCCGGAGCAGATCAGTTTGGAGGCCGTCTTTAGCGCGATCTACACCGCGGGGAAAAAGATGGGCCGGGATTATTTCCCGGAGTTGGTTTCCTGAGTCATCGGCGTATATCGGCGGTTCAATACAAACCACCATAAACACTGAAGGAAGCGATTCTTACTGGAGCCGGCAGGGGGGGTCGAACCCCCGGCCTGCTGATTACGAATCAGGGAAAAGTACGTTTCAGGCCGGTTTTTGTCTTCCCAGATAATTCCGCCTCCCCCGAAAAATCTCTTGACATTCCCGACTATTGGCCCTATTCTTGGTTCCAGATTGTCCCATAATGTGCTTTGCATTGTCAAGGAAAAAGTGCTAGCCAAAATGCTAGCCAAAACTGCTAGCCAGGAAGGAGGGCGGGCAGATGAAATTTACGGACATGCTCCTGCGGAACCTGAAGCCCCAGGCCCAGCGTTACCTGGTCTGGGAAAATAATGGGTTCGGAATCCGGGTTTCGCCCAAGGGAAGGAAGAGTTTCATTTACTCGTACAGGTTTGAGAGGAAGGCCCGGTTCCTGACGTTGGGAGACTACCCGCGCATGACCCTGGCCGACGCCCACAAAGCCCATGCGGAGGCCCGGAAGAAGCTGGAACAGGGCATTGACCCGGGGGCCGAAGCCGTAACCGAACGGGAAGAGGAGCGCAAAGCCCCCACCGTGGCTACCCTGGCCGACGAGTATCTTGAGAAGTGGGCCAAACCTCGAAAGCGCTCTTGGCAAGAGGATAAGCGCATTTTAGAGAAAGATATTTTGCCCATTTGGGGACCGCGCAAGGCCAAAGATATTACTCGCCGAGACGTTATCCGGCTACTGGACGGCATAGTTGACCGTGGCGCCGGCATCATGGCGAACCGGACCCTGGCGACTATTCGCAAAATGTTTAACTTCGCCGTATCCAGGGACATTGTAGCCGTCTCCCCCTGCCTGGCGGTCCGGGCCCCCGCGCCGGAGCAACAACGAGACCGGGTACTGACCACAGAGGAAATCCGGGCTTTGTGGCATGGTCTGGAAGAGGCGAAGATGATGTCCAAGGGAACCAAGCTAGCGCTCAAACTGCAACTGGCGACTGCACAGCGCAAGAGTGAGATTGTGTCGGCGGCCTGGGAGGAATTTGATTTTGCTGACGGCGGGTGGTGGACGATCCCGCCCGAGAAGGCGAAGAACAAGCTGGCTCACCGCGTCCCCCTCTCCCCCCTGGCCGTTGAGCTTCTCCAGGAGGCCAAGGCCCTGGTCATGGACTCCCCCTGGGTCTTCCCATCACCTCAGACCGACAGGCACATCACCCCGGAAGCTGTTGACCATGCGTTGCGGCGGCATGGCCTGGGAGACTTGGGCTTTACCTTTCTTCCCCATGACCTGCGGCGCACCGCGGCCAGCCACATGACTGGGATGGGCATTTCCCGGCTAGTAGTGAGCAAGCTTTTAAATCATGTGGAACGCGGGGTTACTGCCGTTTATGACAGGCACTCTTACGACCGGGAGAAGCGGCAAGCCCTGGAAGCCTGGGGGCGCAAGCTCAATTCCATAATCGAAGATGTCAAAACCAACGTGATCCCGATCCCGATGGTTAGCGGCGGTTGAGAAGGACAGCAAACCGAGTTTCCCCCCTTACTTGGGAGTCGCGATCCCAAGGAAAGGGCGGCATCCTCACCGTCTTGGGGGGAGTTACTTGAGGTAGCTATGGGAGGACATAGCTAATGGAAGATAACAAAGATGACAGCCGGAAGGCTTTAGAGAGAGCTAAGGCAAGAACACAATCTGAAGCTGAACGGATTTTTAATCAATACTGCTATCCGGGGACTTGGTTTTGGGCATATCCGGAGTGGAAACAGGCTGCTCTTGACATTCTAAATTCTGGAATTTGCGAGGGGATTGAATTAAAGGGTCATGCGCGACGCCAGAATTACCCTATAGCCCTGGGGGATTTAATTATCGCCCTGGTACAGATGCATTTTGATTACGATGTTGACCGCTACCTCCCCCGTTTCCACCGGCTGGAAGGCCCCCTTAAGGAAGAAATTGTTGGTGAATTCGATGAGCACTTTCGCTTTGTGGCCGCGATAGCCCGATTAGGCGGTATCCGAAGCGATTCGGTTCAAAAGATCTGGGATGATTGGCGGAAAAGAATAACTGCCCGAGCCGTCAAAGGAGAAATTCCCCATCAGTGGCGCTTAATAATTATGGATGATATGTATCCCGGGCGGGGATATGCTCCCCCGAAAACTCCTCTGGAAACAGCTCGTAAATTTGCGGAGGTATTTTTGCAGTATGTACCCCCGGAGGCCGAGGCCCCACCTGGCCGAATAGTTGAATGGGTGCATCTCACCCTTAAATCTTTGGGACGGCCTACCGGAAGCAAATCTAAACTGCATGACTACATTTCTGAGAGAAAGCAGCGATTATTAACTCCTATCTCAATCATATAAATAATAATCCTCCAAATACCATTTTCCTGAATCTCCTATTTCTTTCATTCTGATAAACCGTCCCCAAATGGCCCTGGAACCGGGGCTTTTTTTATTTGAAATTGGAAAGTAAACCCCACTTTCCCAAAATGCATCAAAAAACCATATTTATTGCGTTGTTTGGGAAAAGTATGATTTTTCTCTCTTCTCTCTCCCTTACTATTTACCCTTGACCCCATAATGTTCAAATGACACCATGATGTTCAAGAAATTATGATTCAAGAAGGAGTCTTGTTATGGAAATTCATACTGAGCAAGAGGTTTCAAAATTACTTGGACAGAAAGCAATTTATCGGGAGAAAGAAGTCATCAAAATTGTAGGCAAGTCCCGTAGCAGCATCTGGCGGGATGAAAAGGCAGGGAGATTCCCGAAGCGGGTCCGAATTGGCATTCGTGCTTGTGGTTGGTTAAGAAGTGATTTGGAAGCCTGGCTCCAAAGCTTAAAGAACCGGGATTGATCACAATGGGCACCGTGGCAACCGCCAGGGCAAATACCCTGAAGAGCGTGGATGAAATTCGCAATGAGGCGCGGGCGAAAATTGCCCAGGAAGAGGCCGCTTTCAGCAAATCGGCTTTTTCTTTCAATGAACTCTTGGATTTTGCAAAATCCGGCGAAGCTGGGGACGCGAGGCTTTTTTCTTCACTGTTTCAAGGGAAACTCGTAAAAGATCATTCCAGCGACAGGTGGTACTGGTTTACGGGTCACCACTGGGAAGAGGATAGGCTGAACGAAGCCTTGGCCAAGGTCGAGGATTTGATTCCCCACTATGTCACCGCGGCGCGGCAGTGCTCCGAACAAGAATTAAAGGCGACGCAGGCCGGCAACAAAAATGTTGCTGAACAGGCGAAGGAAACCAGGGAGATTTTCCTCAAAAAAATTGCCCATCTTCAGCGCAGGCGTTACCGGGAAAACGTCCTGGTTCTGGCGGCAGCTGGCGAAGGTTCTCTTGGAATCACCGGCAGCGAATGGGACCTTGACCCTTATTTATTGCCTTTTAAGAATGGTGTGTTGAACCTCAGAGACCGGTTATTCCGGCCTGGCCGCCCAGAAGACTTTATTAAGACCGTCTGCCCCACGGAGTGGCGTGGATTTGATGCCCCGGCCCCCAGGTGGGAAAAATTCCTTTTGGAAATTCTAAACGGAGACCTGGAAGTTAAAGCGTACTCAAAAAGACTTCTGGGTTACGGGATTTCCGGTCTTACGGTTGAACACAAGCTCCCCATCCTGTGGGGTCCAGAAGGCCGAAACGGTAAAGGAACAATGCTTGAGACCCTTGGTTATGTACTTGGCCCCCTTGCCGGCCCCGTTCAGGGGGAGCTGCTCTTACAGGAGTGGCGTCCACGATCCTCTGCGGCCCCTTCCCCGGACATCATGGCACTACGGGGAAAGCGGCTGGTATGGGCCAGTGAAACAGACCAGGGGAGAAAACTTAATGCTGGCCGCGTCAAGTTGATCACCGGCGGTGACACTCTTACTGGACGGAACCCCTATGACAAGAGAGAGGTTACCTTTGCTCCTACTCACACCCTGCTCCTGCTCACCAATTTTCGACCTCGGGTTGATCCAATCGACAGCGCCCTATGGGAGCGCA
>VGSW01000158.1 GCA_016874915.1 Deltaproteobacteria bacterium | reverse complement strand
TTTCGCCAACCCCCTGGAGTTATTGGTGGCCACGGTTTTGTCGGCCCAATGCACCGACGTCCGGGTGAACCAGGTAACGCCCGCGGTCTTTAAAAAATATCCCACCGCGGCCCATTATGCCCAGGCTCCGGTGGAGGAGCTGGAAAAAGAGATTTACGCCACCGGCTTTTACCATCAGAAGGCCAAGAGCCTCCAGGCCATCTGCCAGGCATTGGTGAAACAACACGGGGGCCAGGTCCCGGCCTCCCTGGAGGAGCTGGTGAAACTACCCGGCATCGGCCGGAAGACGGCCAACGTGATTTTAGGCAACGCCTTCGGCATCCCCGGCATCGTGGTGGATACCCATATGAAGCGGGTGGCGGCCCGAATCGGCCTTACTCGGGAAACCGATCCGGTGAAAATCGAATTCGACCTCATGCCCCTGGTGCCCCGGGCGCGCTGGATCAAATTCTCCCACCAAATGATCTGGCACGGCCGCCAGATCTGCACCGCCAAAAATCCCCGGTGTCCTGTTTGCCCTTTACTTCCCTACTGCGATTACGGGCAAAACGCGGTGGCGACCGGAAGCAAAGAGCGAAGGAGTTATTCTACCGGATGAGTTTCACAAGCTGATAAACGACGCGTTGTGGCCCGCCTGGACATTTGATAAATTATTCTTAATTTTATAATTAATATTTTTAATCTCTTTCCATAAATTCCTTGACAACTTCTTTACTCAGGCAGGTATAATTCCAGGTGAGAAATAGAGCAGACAATGGTTATACGAATGGATTGCCCTGTGTGCCGGAATGGCCCATTAATAAGGATCAAACGCAGGTTCTGGATGCGCTTTATCCCCCGCAGCAAACGGCTCCAATGTGAAAGTTGCTCAGCCATATTTTTTCTGATTTTCGGTCACTTATACAAAATGGCTTAAATATACGGCGTGGAGTTTCTGGAAAGGCGCCGCCTGAGGTTAGGAACCGCAGTTTATCCCAAGCCGTACGGCATATAGGAATCCGCTCCTCTTCACTCCAAGTCGGCAAAGCCGCGGCCCTTTTTATTCGAAGATATGGCGATGAACGCCAATCTTTTTTTCTTCCCGTTTCCCCCGTCGGCCTCCAATCTGGCGAAGGCTTTTCTTTGGCAGGAACCGTAAAATATAATGGTAAGGACTGAACTGAATGATGGCCCAATATAAAAAGGCTTTATCACGGCAGCCTTCAGGCGGCGCCGGGCCCGGGAAAAGCGTAAAAGGGCTGGCTGAAGCGGTGGGCCATAGGCTTGGATTGCATGAACTGGCTGGATTTTTTTAACTTGTTCCGCCCCGGGTTTGATTGGATCCAGGTGGAGGTCACTTCCTGCTGCAACGCGGCTTGCCGTTATTGCCCCCACACGGCGTACCGGGATCATTGGGCCGACGGCCATCTGTCCCTGGAGACCTTTAAAAAACTGATTCCGGCCTTGGCCCATACGAGGATGGTCTATCTCCAGGGGTGGGGGGAGCCTTTCCTTAACCCCGACTTTTTCGCCATGGCAACCCTGGCCCGGGAGGCGGGGTGCCAGGTGGGGGTCACCACCAATGGCACGCTTTTGGACCGGGAGACAGTCATTCGGCTAGTGGAAGCGGAGTTTGAGGTGGTGGCCTTTTCCCTGGCGGGAGTAGATGAGACTCAGGATGAGGTGCGCCAGGGAACTCGCCTCCGGCAGGTCTTGGCGGCCATTAACCGGCTGCAGGAGGAAAAGGAAAAACAGGGTCGTCAGAAGCCGCAGATTAACCTCGCGTACATGCTGCTGCGGTCGGGGTTGGGATACTTGTCCCGGCTGCCCCGGCTGTTAAAAAGCCTGGAAATCCGCCAGGCGGTCATCAGCACCCTGGATTTTGTCGCCGCCCGGGAGCTGGAGCCGGAGGCCCTAAGACCCCAAAACTTGCCAGAATACCGGGAAGTAATCTCCCGGTTAGAGGACGTGGTTCAGGCGGGAACGGCCGGGGGCCTGGAAATTCAATATCACCTCCGTCCTCCCGGCCAGAAAGGCGGGGTCTGCCGGGAAAATATCTCCCGCGCCCTGGTGGTGGGGGCCGACGGCCGGGTGGCCCCCTGCGTTTATACCAACTTGCCGGTGTCAGGAGTCATGTATGTGGCCCAAGGGCGAGAACTACCCTACCACCCTTTAAGTTTCGGGAACATTAAGGAAACCCCGCTGCCAGACATCTGGCGGCGCCCCGCCTATTCAAAATTCCGGGGCTCATTTCACCAAAAGTCCCCGGCAACCCCCTGTCAGCACTGCGCCAAACTGTAAATAGACCTTAACCGCATCGGCCCGGAGAGCGCCGAGGTTCACAAAGAGAAGGAGAACCTTGATCCTGGCTGGAACAAGCCAGGGCACAGACCGCGCCTCTTAACCCCCTTGCCATAGTTAAAAAAAACTGCATTTTGGCGAAAAATTTTCTGCCCAAAATGATGGGAACTAGGTAAAATAGGCCAACTTTAGCAAGTTAGGGAGGTGAGAACCGCGTTCGAAGGCTCCGAATATCCTGGTATGGGGAAGTTTAATCCTGGCTTAACTCCAATCCCTAGACAACCCAGGGGGAGGACGGACAGTCCATGAATTAAGGGGAGGGAAGAATGAAACACCGGACATTTCTGCGTGATAAGTTAAAACAAATACTGGGGTTGGGTTTTGCCGCAGGAGACCAGGGGGTCATAGAAATCGTAGAAGGCAACCGCAAAACCCTGGAAGAAATCAAAACCTCCCTGGGGCTGCCGCCGGATGCCGTCCCTGACAAGGTCCTGGAGGCTGTCCAGGCCCTGAAGGCCGGCCTGGAAAAAATGAAGTAGCGAGGGTAGGGGGAGAACAAAGGTCGCAGGGGAGATGCAGCGGCCCTGGTGGCCATCGGTTACGGGACCCAGAGAAGACGACCCGGAGGCGAAAACAATTTAAGCGATTATCCCTTAATAATAATGAAAATGGCCGGCGACCTCATTTGACCCGGTTCCCCTGATAACCCGGAAGGGATTCTGACCGGATGCAGGAAACAGGGGAGGGAAGGAGGAGAACTTAGATGTACCTGCGTGAAAAATTGAAACAAGTGCTGGGGTTGGGTTTTGCCGCAGGAGACCAGGGGGTCATAGAAGCTGTGGAAGCAGAGCATAAAACCCTGAAGGAGCTTAAATCCTCCTTGGGGCTGCCGCCGGATGCCACCCCGGATAAAGTCTTGGCGGCCATCCATGCCTTGAAGGTCAGCATGGAGGACATGCAAGAAAAGAGGGTGGAGGAAGGGGAAAAGGCCAAAGTGGGGGTGAAGAGGCCTTGGTGGAAATGGTGGGGCAAATAAGCGGGGACCCCTGGAAAGACGCCCTAACCTGATTCCATTCCCATAAGAACCCGTAAGGAATTAAGCCGGATGCAGGAAACAGGGGAGGGAAGGAGGAGAACTTAGATGTATCTGCGCGAAAAACTGAAACAACTACTGGGGTTAGGTTTTGCGGCCGGAGATCAGGGGGTAATAGAGACCGTCAATGCAGAGCATAAGAGCCTGGCGGAGATTAAAGCCTCATTGGGACTGCCGCCGGATGCCACTCCGGAGCAGGTCAAAGAGCGGCTGCAGGCTCTCAAGGCGGAACACGAAGAATTAATGGGCCTGAAAGGGACTTGGGAGGCCCGGGAAGAGGAAGAACTGGCAGGGCCGACCCAATGGCAGGCCCTTTATAAGACCGAAGACTGGCTGGCGGTCTGGATCGGCTTTCTCATCATCGGCATCTTCCTCATGGGGTTTACCCTAGCCACGCCCAAGTTCAAATGGACCCTGGGTTCGGAATTTCAGGGCATGGTCGTGGAAAACGCCCCGGTGGTGGACAAGCTGGTCCAGCAGGCGGCTCAAAAAGATGAAATCGCCCTGGCGGAGCAGCTCCTGGCCTTGAAGTCGGCCATGGACACCAAGAACCGCAAGGCCATCGGGAGCGCCGCGGGCAAGGTGGAGGACGCGGCCAAGAAGGCCAAGGACGCCGGCCTCAAGAAGCGAGCCGGGGATTTGGGCAAGGAGGTCAAGTCCGAAGCCGGCAACCTGGCCGACAAAGTCTTTGCCTGGGACAACATCCAGAAAGCCCTTTGGATCGGTGTCGCCTACCTGATCATCAGCATCATCGCCATGGCCATGATGGGGATCTCCATCGGGCAATTCATCGCCGGGTTCCCCTTCGTCTTTGTCATTGCCTGGGTGGCCCAATTTTTGGCGGGCAATTATACCATTCTGTACTTCGGCCTGGAATACGTGCTCTGGTGCCTGTTCCTGGGACTGCTGATCAGCAACGTCATCGGGTTTCCCGAGTGGCTGATGCCCGCGGTGCGCACCGAGTTCTACATCAAGTCCGGGCTGGTCATCCTGGGCTCCCGGGTGCTGTTCGGCGAAATTATCCAGGCCGGCGCCTACGGCATCGTGCAAGCCTTCCTGGTAGTGGCGGTGATCTGGTATTTCTGTTTCTGGTTGTGCCGCAAGCTCCAGGTGGATGACGAGTTCGGGGCCATGCTCTCCAGCGCCGTGGCCATCTGCGGCGTGTCCGCGGCTATCGCCACCGCGGGCGCAGTTAAGGGCGATCCCAAGAAGTTGAGCTACGTCACCTCCATCGTGCTGGTGTGCGCGGTGCCCATGATGGTGCTCATGCCCATCATCAGCAAAGCGGTGGGCATGCCCGACGCGGTGGCCGGGGCCTGGCTGGGCGGCACCCTGGACACTTCAGGCTCGGTGGTGGCCGCGGGGGCCCTCATCAGCGAGACGGCCATGAAGGTGGGGGTCATCGTCAAGATGTCCCAGAACGTCCTCATCGGCGTCGCGGCCTTCATCCTCTCGGTGGTTTGGGCCTTCAAGGGCGCGGCCGTGGGGGAAAAGCCCAGCCTCATGGAAATCTGGTACCGGTTCCCCAAGTTTGTCCTGGGGTTCATCGTGGCCTCGCTGCTGTTCTCCTTCATGCTGAGCCCCAAGACCATCAACGCGGTGAAGGGCACCCTGAACCACCTCACCGTGTGGTGGTTCGCCCTGGCCTTCACCTCCATCGGCCTGGAGACCCGCTTTGTGGACATTGCCCGCATGGGCGGCGGCCGGCCGGCTTTGGCCTTCTTCGTGGCCCAGGGGATCAATATCCTGTGGACCCTGCTGCTGGCTTATCTGCTGTTCGGCGGAATCCTGTTCCCGGCGTTTAAGTTTTAATGCGAGGTCCGTTGGATTAAGGAGTTATAAGAAAAACACCACAGGACACCGAGAACACGGAGAGACGCCAGCAACGATAAAAGCGCTGGGGCGCCTGCCGCCCCGGCGCTATTTTTGTGTGCTGGACATGCCGAGCAGCTTGGGGGTGAAAGTCCTCTAACAAACCCTATGGAGGTGCAGATTAGCGAAGCGCAAGGGCGTCATCGCGAGGCGGGGTCTGAAGGAAGACGCGCGGGAGCTTTCCCCTGGCTGCTGCCCGCTAATACGGTTTTCGGTTTTCGGTCTTCGGTTTTCGGTAAAGATAATTACGGATTATCAATAAGTTACAGATTAAGTTTGTTGCACTTGAAAGAGAAAATGGTATAAATCCTAATCCTAAATCCTGCCCCCTGGAACCTGGAACCTGCCCCCTGCCCCCCTATCCCTCCACCCGCTGGATGATGAATTCCTGCCAAAGTTGCCACTGCGCGTTGGGGGGGAGGTCGGGAATCTGTTTTAGGGGAACTTCGGCCCGGGCGCTGGCCGCGTGTCCGCCGGCCGTGCCCAGCTTGCCGAAGGCCTTGTGGGCCAGCCTTCCGGCATTCTTCCGCAGCCCGTCATTGCGGAAGATGACCACCAGCTTATCCTGGTAAATGCCTCCCACAATAGTCCAGGAAATCTCCCCGGCCCGCATGAAGAAATCGGCCAGGATCACCAGGATGTCCGGGGTGCTCACCGGCCCCAGAAAGGCATACAGACGCCGGTGGCGGAAGCGGTAGCGGCTCAGGGCCTGCTGGAAGTACATGAACATGGAGGTGCTGATCTCGGCGAACTCCAGGCGCCGCACCAGGGCCAGGCGGGTGAAGGCGAACAGGTAGTGAAAGGCCCGCACGTCCGCCTCAATGGCCGGACGCTCGAAGTTGGAAGTATCGGTTTTGATGCCGAAAAACAGGGCGGTGGCCAGCTTCAGGGAGGGCTTGATGCGGGCGGCCCGCAGGTACTCGGTCATGATGCTGGAATTGGCGCCGTATTCGGGGCGGATATCCACCAGTTTGGCCTTGGTTTGGGGATGGCGGGGATGGTGGTCGATGATGACGTCATAGCGGTGGTCGGCAAACAAAGGGTGGTGGGCCGGCTGGGAGTCCACCAGGGCCGTGCGGCTAAAAGCCTCGGCGTTGATTTCCGGGTAAGGGGTGAGGGAAATTCCCAGCAGGCGCACCATCCGCTCATTCTGAGGCCGGGTGATGGGCCGGATGGGGGAGATGGTGCAGGAAGCCACCCGCCGCCACAACAGGCGCTTCAAAGCCAGGGCGCTGGCAATGGAGTCCGGGTCCGCATCGATGAGGATGAGCAGGCTGTCCTCGTGGGAAAAATGCTGGTAAAGCCGGGGCAGCAGGGGACGCATGGGCATATTTTACCTTGAAAAACCCTAACTGACCAAATCAGAAAATCGTTTTACCGAAAAAATGCTATAATTAGCCTTACGCCAAGACGCAAAGATTAATGAATATTTCTGGTTCCCAAGCCTAGCTTGGGGACTAGAAACTCTTAGCGCCTTGGCGTCTTTGCGTGAGATATTAACCTCAGGCGGTATCATGATTGACCTTGATAATGAAGTCAACGATATAGTGAATCGCATCTTGAGCGGCGAAGTGCTGGCTGCGGCCCGGCTCATGCGGGACCTGGACGACGGGGTGCCCCGGGCCCGGGAAATCCTGAAGCGGCTCTATCCCCACAGCGGCCGGGCGCACATCATCGGCATCACCGGCTCCCCGGGAGTGGGGAAGAGCACCCTTACGGACCGCCTCATCCAGCATCTCCGCAGCCGGGGCTTTACCGTGGGGGTGGTGGCGGTGGACCCCACCAGCCCGTTTTCCGGCGGGGCCATCCTGGGGGATCGCATCCGCATGCAGCGCCACGCCCTGGACGAAGGGGTGTTCATCCGCTCCCTGGCCACCCGGGGGCACTTCGGCGGGCTTACGGCCTCGGCCCGGGCGGTGATCACGGTGCTGGACGCCATGGGCAAGGACTACATCCTGGTGGAGACCGTGGGCGTGGGTCAGGATGAAGTGGAGATTGCGGCCACCGCTTACACCACCATGGTGGTCACCGTCCCCGGCATGGGGGACGACATTCAGGCCATCAAGGCCGGCATCCTGGAGGTGGCGGATCTTCTAGTGATCAATAAGGCGGACCGGGATGGCGCGTCCCGCACCTACCAGGACCTGCTAATGATGCTGGACCTTCAGGCTCGACGCCACACCCACGCCTGGAAACCCAAGATTTACCTGACTCAGGCCCTGGAGAACCAGGGTATCGAAGAACTCATGGCCGGGGTGGGGGAACACCAGGAATTTCTGGCCCAGGAGGATGGCAAGGCCCTTCTGGCCGCCTGGAGCTCCCGGATCAGACAGGAGTTCCTGGAGCTGTTGAAGGAAGGCATGCACCGGCATCTGGTGGGGCAGCTAAGCCGCTCCGGCCGCCTGGACCGGATTCTCCAGGATATCCTGGCGAAGCGCACCGATCCTTACTCCGCCAGTGAGGCCCTGGTGATGGAGACCTTGGGGCCGTTTTAGTCGCCAGTGCTCAGGGGTTAGGGGCAATACGGTTCACTTAAGCGATTCTAAGGAATTGGTGGGCAGTGCCCACTCTACATTTTATTGTCTTCTTGTCATGCTGAGCGAAGCGAAGCATCTCGTATTTAGAGATTCTTCG
>VGSW01000157.1 GCA_016874915.1 Deltaproteobacteria bacterium | reverse complement strand
ACGAAATCTACGCCGACGGCCTGGTGCGCCTGGTGGACCTGCCCGACGACTACTACAAATTTGACGAAGCCCGCCAACGCCTGATAGGCCGCCGCCACCGCCGGGTCTTTCAACTGGGCGACAGCGTGACCGTGACCGTGGCCCGGGTGGACGTCAAACGGCGCCACGTCAGCCTGGAGTTGGTGGGGGAAGGGGAGGGGGCGACAGAGGTATTCTGCCAACAAGGATCGACAGAAAAAGGAGAAGGTTCCGTCTCCCGCAGGAAAACCAAACGCAGAGGAGGTGATACTTTCAGAAAAAAGCCTGGTGAAGAATAAATTTTTTGAGGAAAATCCTGGAGAATAGAAGAAATTTCCCCAAAATGCTTCCAATTCTCAAAATCATAGCTTTTTACCCGAAATGGTTTCCCTTGACCAACTATCAAATATATGAGAATAAGTATATCCAAATAAAAAGATTATATCGATAAAAGGTTGGATTTCTCAAATGGATGATGAGAAACTTATAAGCTTAGGAAGGCAAGTAGAGGAATATTGTGGAAAATATTTAATTCCACTTGAGTATTTTTTCGATATTTTAAATGATCAAAAAGTAAATCCTATGATGCGCGGCAAAGGGATGGAATATAATATTTTATTATTATTACAAAATCAATTGGCATCATCTGAATGGATTATCCAGAAATTGAATCTGAATCCGCAGCCTAACATGCCTGATGTAGATATAGGGGTTACCCACCGTCGCACAGGAGTCATAATAAAGGTTGAATCGAAACCCGCTGTAAGAGATTCTATGAAAAGCGGCAAGCGCTCGAAAAAATGCAAAATCCCCCACTTTAATGTGAAATGCCATCGCAGTAGGAGCAGTCTTAAACTTTCAGGAACAACCAACGACCGATATGCTATCGATGTTTTTGATATTGTCATCACCAATCCAATGAATTCAATAATTAAAGGAAAAACTATTGGCCCAGATTTAGAATTAATTCAAGACGAAGAAATATTTAAAATCCTTTCCAATTACTATAAGGTCCATGACAGGGATGATCTTTTAAAAAGAATAGCCAATGATTGGCGGTTTGTTATTCCTGCCGAAATTTCAGAAAAAGGTTTCATTCCCAGGACCCCCCTCGTTTTGTTAGAAAATGACCCAAATTGGTTGCCTATTAATCAAATTGAAACAAAAATGCTGAAGATAGTTAGAGATAAAATCCAATCAAGACGTCGTTAGCAGCGGCTGTATCGATATTGTTAGATCGGAAAAAGTTATTTAGCAGATTGCCAAAGATATGGCTGTGTATTAGATTTGTAATTAAAAATAAATATTTCCCTTCCTTTGTAGCGCTCCCCCTTTCTCTTGACCTTTGTCTTTTGATCATCCGTTCGATTAATACAGTAATTCCACTCTCTCTCATGAATTTCTGCGGCCCAGTCATAAAGAGACCACAACTCATTGCTATTATCATATGTAAGTAAAAACAATAGTCTATTGCTATTTCTTCGAAGAACGTCACGAAGTCGTAAGTGGTCTTCATAATTAAAAGTGCAAGTATAGAATTTGTCTTGATCCGCATTAAAATATGGTGGATCGACAAAAAGAAAAGAACCATCCGGTGCATTGTCAATTATAGATTCAAAATCTTCACAGTATAGCTCTACATTATGAAGTTTCTCAGATGTCCTTAAAATATTTCTTGGCCAGTTCTCGGGCCGCATTGAAAATTTATCACCATATCCAAAATAGCAATTTTGATTATTCATGATTCCGCTAAATGATATTCTGTTAAGAAAATACCATCTACCGGCGCGGTCCAGTTCACTTTCTGGTTTAAAAATATTTTTATAATAGTGATGTAATTCCTTCTTTGCCGGCTTGCCTTCGAGAAAGCGAATTAAATTTTCTGGTTCATCTCTTATAAATCTATATACGTTCATTAGTTCTTCATCGAGGTCATTAAGAATGTTTCTTTTTACCTTCTCTTTCGCAAAGAAAATTGAGCCACCGCCGACCAGAGGCTCACAATAGCAGGAATGGTGAGGGATGTGTTCAAGGATTAGTTTTCGTGCGTAGAATTTCCCTCCTGCATACCTGAAGGGGGAATTTATTGAACCGTTTGAGTTATTCCCTTTCTTCATAATCCACCAAATATTGTATTATACTGCACATAATAAACAATATGTAGATTTTGTCAAGCGAATTCTAAGGGAAACAGCCCTATCTGCAGGCGTTAATTTTCCAAATATTTATTGTGAAATAAATCGGATTTTGAGAGACAAACATTAAAAGAAAAGGGTAGGCGTTGCCTACCCTCAGGATATTTATAATAATTTACAAAATGTTAGCGTCTCTTCGGCCTCATCTGAATGGCTCAAAAAATTCACCGTTTCCAGTAAACCCGGACGAACTTGTCCATTTCCGACCAGCGGATGTCCAGCTCGCCCTTGTAGGCTTTGTAGACGGCCCGGCCCAGGTGCTGGGCCAGCTTTTCGGTGGTGGTTTCGATCACCAGCTTGTCCCAGTCCTCCTGGTTCATGTTCATGATGCGGTCCTGGACGCTGCGGGCGCGCACCCGGGCGGCCTCGTTCTCGATGAGGGTGACGATTTCCTGCTGGCGCTCCCGGAAAAACTCGCCGCTCAGGGTGAGAATGCCCTCGGGATAGCGGTCCTTGATCTTGCGGCAGGTGGGGCAGGTCACTTCCCGCACCTTGTTCGTTCCGGCCAGCTTTTTGGCCGCCTTCTCATCAAAGAACCAGCGCTTGTTCTGGTAGAGGGCCTGGCAGCCGGTGCACAGGGCCGCCTCCTGCCCTTCCTCCAGGAAATAGGGGTCCTCGGTGCGGCCCGCGTGGCCGAATTTCTTGCCCTTCTCGCCGCTCCACTTGCGATCCTGATACCGTCCCATATGCCCGCCTCCCCTTGAGATTTGGTTTTGACTCGGCGTGGGGGATACCTTAAGGATGATTATCTCCGGGCCCGCAAAAAATGCCAGCACTTTGTGGGGTCCCTCCATTCCGGGAACATGAGGAGGAGCCGCGCCCGAGCCTGGGTCTCACACCAGAAAATCGCCACCCCCGACAAGATTACTGGCCTTAGAAAAATTTTTCTGCTAAAGTTCCATTAAGCGATCCTCCACAGAGAATGGCTTGGATCCAATTCATGATGGACCGAGACCGGCAAGGAGGGGATGTCATGCACCTTCCGCGAGCCAGCCGGGAGGTTTTTTTATCTGAAACCCCCGAAATGGCGAAATTTTCCCAGGCCCTGGACCAGATGCTGGGGGAGCTGGGCGGCGTTTTCGCCCGCCTGGCCCCGGAGTCGCCCGGGATCCTCATCCGGGAGTTGGAGGCCGCGCCCCGCATCTTCGGCTGCGCCGCCGGACGCTCCGGCTTCATCCTGCGGGGCTTCCTCATGCGCCTCATGCACCTGGGGCTCACCGTCTACGTGGTGGGGGAAACCATCACGCCCCGCCTCCAGCCCGGCGATCTGCTCATCGTCATGTCCGGCTCCGGGGAAACGGCCCAGCCCCGGGAGATCCTGCGGCGGGCCAAGGCCCACGGCGCCCGCACCCTGGCCCTCACCGCCTGCCTCGACTCCAGCATCGGCCGGGAAGCCCACGTGACGGTGCATATCCCCGGCACCACCAAGCTCACCCTGGCCCAGGAGCCGGCCTCGGCCCAATGCCCGGGCAGCCTCTTCGAACAGGCCACCTTTCTCCTCCTGGAGGCCGCCGTCCTCTTCCTCTATGAACAGCGCCTGGGCGGCGACCACGACGAAATGCTGGCCCGGCATGCGAATTTGGAGTAATTTGGTGAGGGAGGGGGCCAGTGGTCCCGGGCCCCCGCCTCTCCTTTTACCATCTCCCTACCCAACAGGTATCCCATGACCGCGATCTTGCAATTGGCGTTGGATTTCGTGGACCTGCACCGGGCCCTGGCCGTGGCCGAAGCCGCGGTGCCGGCGGGCGTGGACTGGGTCGAAGTGGGCACCCCCTTGATCAAGAGCGAGGGCCTGGACGCGGTGCGCCAGATCAAGGCCCGCTTCCCCGGCAAGACCGTGGTGGCGGACATGAAGATCATGGACGCAGGCCGCATCGAGGTGGAGTCCGCGGCCAAGGCCGGGGCCCAGATCGTGGACGTCCTGGGCACTGCCAGTGACGCCACCATCCAGGAGTGCGTCCAGGCTGCCAAGAACTACGGCTCCAAAATCGTGGTGGACCTCATCGCCGTGCCCGACCCGGTGGCCCGGGCCCGCCGGGCCGAAGAGCTGGGGGCCGACTACATCACCGTGCACGTGGCCATAGATGAACAGATGCAGGGGCGCGACCCCTTCGACACCCTGGCCGCGGTGAGCCGGGCCGTGAACATCCCCGTGGGCGTGGCCGGGGGCATCAACTCCGAGACCGCCGCCCTGGCCCTGAGCCACGGCGCCAGCTTCGTCATCGTGGGCGGCGCCATCACCAAGGCCAAGGACCCCGCCGCGGCCACCCGGGACCTGCGCCGGGCCCTTGACGAAGGGGAGGTCATCCCCACCACGCTGTTCAAGCGGGCCGGGGAGGAGCAGCTCCGCCAGGTGCTGGAGATGGTCTCCGCCGCCAACCTGAGCGACGCCCTGCACCGGGGCGGCGTCCTGGAGGGCTTAAAACCCCTGTTTCCCGGCATCAAGATGGTGGGCCGGGCCCTCACCGTGCGCACCTATCCCGGCGACTGGGCCAAGCCCGTGGAGGCCATCGACCTGGCCCAGCCCGGCGACGTCCTGGTCATCGACGCGGGCGGGGTGGGCCCTGCCATCTGGGGCGAGCTGGCCACCCATTCGGCCCTGGAAAAAGGCCTGAGCGGCGTGGTCATCGACGGGGCGCTCCGGGACGCGGGCGACATCGTCCGGCTGGCCTTTCCCGCCTTCAGTCGCCTCATCATGCCCAACGCCGGGGAGCCCCGGGGCTTCGGCGAGATCGGCGTCCCCATCCGCATGGGCGCCGTCCGGGTGGAATCGGGCGACTGGCTCCTGGGCGACGACGACGGCGTGGTGGTCCTGCCCCAGCGGGTGGCGGTGGAGTACGCCAACCGCGCCATGGACGTCCTGGAAAAGGAAAACCGCATCCGGGAGGAGATCAAGGAAGGCCGCACTCTGGCGGAGGTGACGGATCTGCTGCGGTGGGAGAAGAAGGTGTAAAAAACTCTTTCATTCCTTTAAAATAAAGATTTGAATATTCTCCTGATTCTTACCGAGGTATGCCTGCCATGTCCCAGGTACAAACCTTTGGGGAACTTTTGGATGCCGTGGATAACCTTTCCAGGGAAGACAAGGAAGCTTTTCTCGAAGTGCTCCAAAGACGCTTTATTGAACAAAGGCGGGAGGAGATAGCTGCTGAAGTAGAAGCGGCCCGCCAGGCATTCCGGGCAGGTGAGTGTCGCCCCGCCAGTGTCGATGAGTTGGTAAAAGAAATCTTGACGTGAAGCGACTACCAGCAGATCAAGGAAGGCAGGACCATTGCGAAAAAGGATAGTATAATGTTTGCCAAGCAACGTTACGTATCAAAAGAACTTACGCATTTTGTGGGAACGAAAAAAAAAGAAGATGAGCGGTATCCCTTATTGTTAAAAATAATAAAAACAGGTTGGCTGAGTGCGCCTCCTCATGATCCGTCGAGAAGTGGTAGTATGAGTCTTATGATTGATTTCAATGTTGAGCTTTCAAGTAATGCAATGTACAATCCAAATATGGTCTGTTTCTGCGATATTCCAATTAATGACTTACATATCCATATAAAGAAATATACCCCCTTCGGCATTTCTTTCGATAAGTCTTTCCTGATAAAGAATGGTGCTAATCCGATGTTTTATATTTCCAATAATAGCTTAGTTCATAAGATCGGTGGAAACGATAAAATAAAGCTATCTGAAGGCTATGATTATATTAGGCATGAGTTTCATTATATTCTGACTGCTAGCGCCAATTTTCTTAAAAATAATATCCCTGACATAACGACGGAGCGTGTCATGCATTTGTATCATTTTATTAACTATTATATGTTTAGCTTTTTAAAATTTTTTGATGCTAAAAAGTCTGATGATGATAAAGATAATTTTTATATGGAAAGAGAGTGGAGAATTCTTGGGGACCTAAGCTTCTCTTTGGAAGATGTGGAACGGATTATTTTGCCGAGAGCTTATGGGAAAAAAATAAGAGAAGACCTCCCAGAATATTGCGGACAAATTTCTTTTGTTGATTGACTGGTCAAGGATTCTCCTCCCCGCACTTTTTTTCGCCTCCTTGCCGCACAGTTCCCAGATGACACAGGACGGGCGGGTTTTGCAGTAGTTGCAGGGGTCGGTGCAGGCCCGGCAGGGATCCACTCACCCCCGGCAGTAGCCGAATTCCAGCTTGTCGCAGCGTCCCCAGGCCTCCCGAAAGTTGTAAAAACGGCAGTCCGCCGTGTTTATGGCTATTTATTTTCTGCCAACAAGCAGTTACAATTTTTCCTTAGCCAGAAAAAAAGGGGGTAAAAGGAATAAGGGGACGCCGACCTCAATCCGCTCTGGACAAAAAACACGTCGGCATTTAAGGAAAAAGGCGGGCGTCCCCTCATTGCAAGGTTATTTCCTTCCGTTTCAGGCGGGCACCTTTTTGGGTTTGCACAGACAGTCGGGGGTGGTGGCCAGGCGGCCGCAGCCCTCGCAGGCAAACTGGATGGCCTCCAGCTTGCCTTTGCAGAAATGCTTTTCGTAGTGCGCGGTTTCCCCGCAAAAACCGCACTTCTGGGGTTCGCCCTTGGGGTTGCACAGATGCCCGGGCTCTTCGGCCAGGGCGCCGCAGGTCTCACAGACGTACACCCGTTTCGCCATGTTCCCTCCTCCCGTATTTAGCCCCCCGATTGCCAGCATGATCCTGGGAATCTCGGGATGATATTTTGTATATAAGAAAAAATAAGGGGGGATATGCCCCTGTCAATGGGGGCGGGTTCGGATAAGCAGCTGCTGGTGGTGGAGCAGCTTTTCCGGGCTGCCGAGTCGCTCCTGGACACCCGGCCCATCTTCCCCCAGTGGGACGCCGCCATCCAGGGACATGTCTTCTGCTCGCTTCCGGCCCTGGCGCTGCTGGACGAGCTACAGCGCCGCCTGGCTCAGCGTCAGGTGGAGGACCCCGAAGCGCAGTCACCACACGGCCCTCGCTGGAGTATGCCTGCCCGGAACCGGGCGGGAGGTCTGACATTCTGATGGAGGACGAGGCGAGCCAGGCCTGTCCCACCTCTCCGGCGGCCCTCAAGGCCGGCCTTTAGGACATGGTCAATGCCTGTATTGTCGGCGTTATTCCGGCCAAGATGCTCCCCGGGTCCGGTTTGGCCTTTTTCTTAGGAGGATGCCGACGCCACGTCCAGATCTATAGGTTGCACACTGCGCAACATGATATTCTGTGGTGGGCATCTACCAAGCCTTTGCCGATCAGCCGAGTGCGGCGGCATGCCGCCCAAGGTCGCAATCAGGCTCAGGCCCGGCCGGGGGGCCGGAGGCCTCGAACCAGTAGACATTTTCCACAGGAGTTCGGATAATGGCTGAAATTCATTATCGAGAACTGGGTCTGGTCAATACCCGGGAGATGTTTCGGCAGGCCATGGCCGGGCACTATGCCGTGCCGGCATACAACTTCAACAACCTGGAGCAGCTCGAAGCCATCGCGATCGGCTGCATCCGGTCAAAATCCCCGGTCATTCTCCAGTGTTCGGGAAGCGCCCGTAAATACATGCACGAGGCCATGGTGCCCCATCTGGTAAAAGGGGCGGTGGCGATGATGGAAGAGCTGGGCGCAGCCATTCCCATCGCCCTGCACCTGGATCACGGCGACACCCTGGAGTTAGCCCGATCTTGCATCAATACGGGCTTCTCCTCCGTGATGATTGACGGCTCCCACCATCCGTTCGAGGAAAACATTC
>VGSW01000156.1 GCA_016874915.1 Deltaproteobacteria bacterium | reverse complement strand
TCCCCCACCAACCCTTACCACCCGAACGTCAAGAAGTCGTGCATGGAGTTGGAGGCCAGGCGGCCGGCGCCCATGGCCAGAATGACGGTGGCCGAGCCGGTGACGATGTCGCCGCCGGCCCAGACCCGGGGTTTCATGGTTTTGCCGGTCTTGGGGTCGGCCACGATGTAGCCCCACTTATTCAGGGACAGGCCCGGGGTGGACTTGGTCAACAGTGGGTTGGCCCCGGAGCCGATGGAGATGACCGCGGTGTCGATCTCCACCATGAACTCGGAGCCCGGTATGGGCACCGGTCGGCGCCGTCCGGAGGCGTCGGGTTCGCCCAATTCCTGGCGCAGGCACTCCACGCCGGTGAGCATGCCGGTTTTGTCGTCGCCCAGGAAGCGCAGGGGATTGGTGAGGAGCAGGAATTCCACCCCTTCTTCTTCGGCGTGGTGGACTTCCGCGGTGCGGGCCGGAAGTTCGGCGTGGGAGCGGCGGTAAATAATATAAGATTTTTCCGCGCCCAGGCGCAGGGCGGTGCGGGCCGAGTCCATGGCCACGTTGCCGCCGCCGAAGGTGGCCACCTTCTTGCCCCGGACGATGGGAGTGTCGTAGTTGGGGAAGTCGTAAGCCTTCATCAGGTTGGAGCGGGTGAGATACTCGTTGGCGGAATAGACCCCGATGTAGTGTTCGCCGGGGACCTTGAGGAACACGGGCAGCCCCGCACCCACTCCCAGGAAGACCACGTCAAAACGCGCCAGCAATTCGTCCACAGTTTCGGAGCGGCCGATTACCGAGCTCAACTCGATCTTGACGCCCAGGCGCTCCAGGTAATTGCACTCGGAGAAGACGATCTCCTTGGGCAGCCGGAATTCGGGGATGCCGTACACCAGCACGCCGCCGGGGGCGTGGAGGGCCTCGAACATGGTGACCTCGTGGCCCTTGAGGATGAGGTCCCCGGCCACGGTGAGGCCCGCGGGCCCGGTGCCCACCACCGCCACTTGCTTGCCGGTGGGCTCCGCCTTGGGAGGCAGGATGTCCTTCCCGTGCATGCGCTGATGGTCCGCGGCGAAGCGCTCCAAATTGCCGATGGCCACCGGCTCATCTTTCTTGCCGATGATGCACAGGCCTTCGCACTGGACTTCCTGGGGGCAGACCCGGCCGCACACCGCGGGCAGGGCGTTCTTTTCCCAGAGCAGGCGGATGGAGCCTTCGAAATCGCCTTCTTTGATCAGCCTGATGAAGCCCGGAATATCGATCTCCACCGGGCAGCCCTGCAAGCAGCGGGGGTCCTTGCACTGGATGCAGCGCTCGGCCTCTTTCATGGCCAGTTCCGGGGTTAAGCCGTAGGGCACTTCCTGGAAATTTCTGGCGCGGACGTCGGGGGGCTGCTCCGGCATCTTTTGCCGGGGGATTTTCTCTTTTTTGGGGGCCTTGACTTCTTCGGTCATTATCCGTTCCTCCCTATATATTTAAAGCCTCGTGGGGTCAGGTTGGTTAGCTGCAGCACTTGCATTTGCCGGCGCCGTGGGCTTCTTTGAACTGGTCATAGGAAACCTTTTCCAGCTCCAGATAAGAACGCAGGCGCAGGGTCAGTTCATCCCAATCGACCTGGAGACCGTCGAATTCGGGGCCGTCCACGCAGGCGAACTGCATCTTGCCGCCCACGGTCACCCGGCAGCAGCCGCACATGCCGGTACCGTCCACCATGATGGGGTTGAGGCTCACCAGGGTCTTGACGCCGTAATCCTTGGTAATCTTGCAGCAGGCCTTCATCATGGGCACCGGCCCGATGCACACCGCCAGGCCGATATCCTTATGTTTTTCCAGGGTTTCCTTCAGCTTGTCGGTGACGAAGCCGTGGTGGCCGTAAGTGCCGTCGTCGGTGCAGATCATCACCTCATCGGACGCGGTCCGCATCTTGTCTTCCAGGATAAGCAGATCCTTACTCCGGGCGCCGATGACGGAATAGACGTAGTTGCCCATCTGCTTCAGACCCCGGGTGATGGGATAGAGCACCGCAATGCCGGTGCCGCCGCCCACGCAGATGACCTTGCCCACTTTTTCCAGGTGGGTGGGCTGGCCCAAGGGGCCGATGACGTCCAGATAGCTGTCCCCCACCTGTAAGGTCTTGAACAGGGCGGTGCTTTTGCCCACCACCATGTAGATGAGGTTGATGAGTCCCTTGGCCGGATCGGTGTCCGCCATGGTCAGGGGGATGCGCTCCCCCTTCTCGTTGGCCCGGAGGATGACGAATTGGCCGGGTTTCGCTTTGGCCGCGATCTTGGGGGCCTTGACCCAGTTGCTGATTATGGTCCCCTGGGCCATTTCCTGGCGTTCAACTATTTCGAACATAGACGCTGATCTCCTTGCCTCGTGAAAAATTTATTTATACCGCGGGTTCCAGGCCGGCGCCGCGGGCTGCCGACCTTGGTTTCTGGTAAATCAGTTGTTTTTTACCACGGGTAATGGAAAAGAAGCAAGTGATAAATATCACAAATGATGGTTTTTAGTTTTCAGTTTTTAGTTTTTAGGGGGTGGGCGAAATCGTCCCCCAGCTTGGCTTGGGAACCAGATAAAAGGCCCTTTAGGGGCGGGGTTTTCCCGCCCGCCATTTACCGGTAATTACTCCACGGGCAGAGAGCCCCCGCCCCTGCGTTGTGCCCCAACTTATTATACCGTTTTCAGTTTTCGGTTAAAAGAAATTGTATTATCAATAAGTTAGCCATAGAATTTGTTGCATCTGAAACTGAACTTGGTATTATCAGGCCGGAACAAGAAAATCGATTATTGCCTTATCTCCGAAAAGGGAATCCAGGGAGTTTGCAAAAAAGGAGTTTCATATTTCGAGCGAGACTGGCAACCGGAAAAAATTTAGTGGCACCGGCCTCTGGCCTGTGGGAGCCGCCTATTCTCTCAAGCAACATCCCCACAGGCTGGAAGCCTGTGCCACTTATGCCATTATCTCTTGTTTTTTATTTGAGTAAGAAGCAGACCCCTTTGCAAAAGGCTCTTCCGAAATCAAAGCAACAATCAAAACCCAAAAACCGCGGAGGGCGGTTTCCCGGGAAATGGGGACACTTTCTATTTTTAAATTATCCTTATTCGGGCCGGATGGTCTCGCTCAGAAAAATAGGAAGTGTCCCCATTATCCTACCGATGCCGGCCGCCGCCCTGATGTCCGCTGCCCCCACCATGAAAACCGCCAGCGCCATGATGGGGCCGGGGAGCGGCAGAGGGGTGCGGTCGGGGCGCGGGCTGCCGGACCCGCTCCTCACCCCGGCTTCGGGCCCGCTCCTCCTGGCCCAGGCCCCGGGCATGGGCGGTTTCCGGAGACACGGGCTTCCAGCCCTGTTTCCCCTGGTGCTGCTGCCACTGGCCGCCTTCCCGGCGATAGACCCCGCCGTTTTTGCCGGCATAAACATCGCCATGGGCATGAGGCCCGGACTTGACCCCGGCGGGCGGCCCGGCCTTGGCGGCCTTGTGGGGCGCGGGAGCGCCGGGTTTGGTTGGTTTGGCGCCGGGCTTGGCGCCGGGCTTGACCGCGTGCTTAGGCTCAGGTTTGGGACCCGGTTTCGGCCCCGGCTTGGGTCCCGGTTTGGGTCCCGGATGAGGGCCAGGTCCCGGCTTGGGTCCAGGTTTGGGACCGGGTTTGGGACCGGGTTTAGGGCCCGGAGGATGCGGCGGGTGAGGCGGCCAGGGTCGCGGGTGCCAGCGGTTGTAAATGTTGTAATTATTGATATTGACTCCCCCTCCGCCCCAGCCCCAGGGGCCCCAGCCGGGAGACAACAAGGCCCCCGCCGCGAATCCCACGGCTAATCCGGTTAAGGCGCCGACGCCCAGTCCGGCCCCATAGCCATAGGTGGGAGGAGGTGGATAATAGGCATTGCCCACCCAAGGGGTATAAGGGTAGCCGGTACCATACACCACGGTGCCGTCGGGGGAGACCGCGGTGCCCAGGTAGCCGGGAGTGTAGCCCACATAGACCACTTCCGGGGTGGCGTTATACACCCGGACATAGGTGACATGGTGCAGCGGCGAGCTGGGCGGTATGGAATAGATCTCCGGGGGCACCGAGTCCGCCACGGTCCAGGGGCCGGTGGGGGATGAAGAGGTGAACCACACGCCGTTATCCACCGAGTAATAAGCGTTCTTCACCTTGATCACCGGGTTGGGGGAGTTGACCGCATACTGCAAGGAAGTCCCCTCAATGGGCTTGAACTGGGGGTCGCCGTCGTAGGTGGCGGTCATGGCGGCTTTATCCCGAGGGATGGCCGCGGTCTGGGGGATAGAGTTGGCGATTACGGCCTCTTTGGCCTGGGCGGTGCCCGGCACCGAGACGAGCACGTCGCCGCTGGGATGGTTTTCGGGGATTTTGGCGAAGTCCCCCGGCAGCTTGTCGCCGGGGACGAACTCCCAGGGACCCTGGGCCAGGTTCTTGGACTTGAACCAGCGCCCGGAAATCAGCACATAGTAATCCTGGGTGGCCAGGTCCAAAAAGATGTGGTCGCTGGTGTTCTTCACCACCAGGAGTTGGGTGCCTTCGATGGGCGCGAACCCCGGCTGGCCCTGAGTCTGGAGCAGCTCCGCGGGGCCGGTGCTCACGTACACCGCGGGGATTTTGGTCTTGTCGGCCAATAAGGGGTTGTCGGGCTGGTTGAGCAAGTCCACCATGCCGGTGGCGGCGACGGTCTTTTTGGCCGGCTCCAGGGCCTGTGGGGGCTTCTGGGACACAACCCAGGGGCCTTCCACCTTGGCGGCCTCCAGCCATTTATCCATGATGGCCAGATAGTAACGGCCGCTCCCCTGGTCCATGAGAATCAAGGCCCGGGTGTTGATGACCCGCAAGAAAGGCGTGCCTTTAACTTCCCGTAGGGCCGGCGGGCCGTCAATGAGGACCAGGAGGGCCGGGGTGGTGCTGACGATGATCCGGGGCGGTTCATTCTTCAAGGGCAGCTTTTCCACCCGCTGTTCCGCCTGGGTGATGGCCAGGCTGGCTTCCAGGCGTTCCAGGGCGATGGTGTTGATGGCCTGGGAGAGGTTTTGGCGAATGAGGTTCACGTAATCATGGGGGTCCCCCGGTTCTTTGGGGAAATCCCCTTTGGTGACCTGAAGGTCTTGTAGTTCAACCATGCCGCGCTCTTTGTCCACTTGCGCGCGGGCGGTGAACCAGACCACCCCAAAGAGGGGCTGGGGAGAAGCCTTGGTTTCCACGGACACCGCGGCCCGGCCGGCTAAATGATGGTGGTCCCAGGAATCCAACTGGGGCTGGAAAATAGAGATGTCCGCATCTATGGTGGTGATATGCCGGGGCCAGGCAACATTTTCCTGGCCCAGTGGACTAGGAGGCATGGGGGCCGGGGGGGCCGTCCCCCGCGCCGGCGGCCCTTGGGCGCCCAGGGGGGAAGCGATGAGACAAACGGCCAAGATGATGTTAACAATGGGGATTCTTTTCATTAAGCCACCTCTTTAATACCGTTTTTCGATTTTCGGTATCTCTGCGTCCTTAGCGTCTCGGCGGTAAATCAATTTTCACCCCAGAGGCGCAGAGAACGCGGAGTGCGCTTATGGACAATTATACAGTCGCGGCGTATAAGGTTGTCGCCGCTAACTCTTGAGACTCATTTATAACGAATTTGGTTGGGGAATTAAAGCCAAATAGATGTTGGGGGTCAAAGAAGTCTGCGATTGGCTTTGCCAGATGAGGCGACTTACCGAAAATTATCCCGTAGGGGCGGAAGCTCCCCGCCCAAAATAAGCGATGCTATATTGAAAAGGCCCAAATCATGCGGGCGGGGAGACCCCGCCGCTACGATTCTTCTTTTGCGGCTCCGGTAGTTGCCAAGATCCTAAATAGACTGCTTGGGGACCGAAGCCAAGGCAATAAATAATCGAAATCTAAGATAGCCCCACCTCCTCTAGGGGACAACTTGTTTCAGGTAGTTAAAGTAATTGACATTTCCGGAGGGATCAAGTTAATATGAATCATAAGGGTGTGCCATGAGAACGGTAATTTTCGATACCCTGGAATTCGCCAAGACGCTGAAGGCCGCAAATTTTACCGACACGCAGGCCGAAGCCTTGGCTCAAGCAGTGGCGGGGATTGTCGACGAACAACTGACCACTAAGCGGGATCTGAAAGAACTGGAAGCAGGCTTAAAACGAGACTTGAAAGAACTGGAAGCAGGCTTAAAACGAGACTTGAAAGAACTGGAAGTAGGCTTAAAGCGGGACTTGAAGGAACTGGAGGTAGGCTTTAAACGTGACCTCCAGGAAACGGAATTGCGTCTCCGGCATGATTTAACCCTTCGCTTCGGGGCCATGCTGGTGGCGGGAATTTCCATCGTCGCGGCCCTGGTAAAACTGTTGTAAATCCCACTTTCCTCCTCAGAAGGCGAAGACTGCCCGTCGTAGTACCAGCCGAAATTTTTCCTCCCATTAAATCCTGATAAAAACCGATAAATATCAGTGCTTCTCGGCGTTAAGCCTTGGTTCCGAAAAAAAAACCGGCTTCCAGGGCGGCAAGCCCTTTTCGGAAGCCGGTTTGATTTAGGTCCTCCAGGCCCCGGAGGGCCTGGAAGGGTAATATTTCTTGGCTGTTAGAACAGGCCGGTCACTTTGCCGCTCTTGACGTCCACGTCGACGCGGCGGAAGGCCGGGTCGGAGCCGGTGCCGGGCATGAGGGAAATGGCGCCGCACACCGGGCAGATGAACTTGGCGCCACCGTACACCAGGAAGTCCCGGACGGGGAGCCGCCAACCCTTGGGGGTCCCCTTCTTGGTGGGATCGTGGGTGAGGCTCAGATGGGTCTTCACCATCATGGTGGCGTATTCGTTGTACTTGGGATCCGCCTCAAACCGCTTGGCCTTGGCGATGGCTTCGGGAGCGAAGTCCACGCCGTCGGCGCCGTAGACCTGCTCGGCAATGATTTCCACGCGCTGCCGCAGCGGCAGTTCATTGGGATAGAGGAACCGGAAGTTGGGCTTCTCTTTGCAGGCTTCCATGACCGCATCGGCGAATTCCAGGGCGCCTTCGCCGCCGAACTGCCAGTGCCGGGACACGGCCACCCGGGCGCCTTCCGCCTCGCAGGCCCGGCGAATCACCGCGTGCTCTTCGTCGGAGTCGAAATGGAAGGAGTTGATGCAGACCACCGGGTTAATGCCGGCTTTCTTGATGGAGCGGACGTGATGCACCGCGTTCTCCACCCCGTCTTCCAACCACTTCATAGTCTCCTTGGAGGCCGAGAAGTATTCCTTGGGGATGGGCTTGCCCGGCGGGCAGGGCAGGGCGCCGGTGTTGACGCCGTGGTGCTTCAGACCCCGGACGGTGGCGGTGAGCACCGCCACGTTGGGAATCAGGCCGCTGAAGCGGCACTTCACGTTCCAGAATTTCTCAAAGCCGATATCCGCGCCGAAGCCGGACTCGGTGATATGGTAGTCGAACATCTTCAGGCCGATCTGGTCGGCGACGATGGAAGACTGGCCCACCGCGATGTTGGCGAAGGGGCCGGCGTGCACAAAGCAGGGCTGCTTCTCCACGGTCTGCATGAGGGTGGGGTTGATGGAGGGCAGCATCCAGGCGGTCATGGCATTGCCCACTTCCAGGTCGCCGGTGGTGATGGGGTTGCCCTTCTTGTCGTAGCACACCACCATTTCGTTCAGGCGTTTCCTCAGGTCCTCCAGGGAGGTGAAGACCGACAGGATGGCCATGACTTCCGAAGACACCGCGATGCCGAAGGAGGACTTCATCATGAAGCCGTCCATCTTGCCACCCATGCCGATGATGATGTGGCGCAGGGCCTGGGCGCAGAAGTCCATGATCCAACCCATTTCGAAGTTCTTGGGATCGATGTCCAGGCGCTTCAGGTTCCGCTTGGCCAGCTGCTCGTCATTGTAGTTGAACTCGTGCTGCAGCCGGGAGGTGGCGGCCACCATGGCCAGGTTGTGGGCGTTCATGATGTTGTTGATGTCGCCGGTGAGGCCCAGGGAGAACTCGGTCATGGGGATGAGCAAGGAGAT
>VGSW01000155.1 GCA_016874915.1 Deltaproteobacteria bacterium | reverse complement strand
AAAAAATTAGTGGCACAGGCCTCCGGCCTGTGGACGCCGTCTGTTCTCTCCAGCGACTTTCCCACAGGCTGGAAGCCTGTGCCACTCATGCCCTTGTTGTTGTTTTTCATTTCAGCGAGAAGCAGACCCCTTTTATACCAAGTTCAGTTTCAGATGCAACAAATTCTAGGGCTAACTTATTGATAATACAATTTCATTTAACCGAAAACTGAAAACCGAAAACCGAAAACGGTATTAAAGGACTCCTCCGGATTTAAAAGCAACAATCGATAAAGCAATGACAGAGTCATCGAGAACTCAATGGATTAACGAACGTTATTTTCATGTTTAACCCGGTGCTAAAAGGGAACAATAAGATCTTTAAAGAAATTATAGGGCGCCTCAGGAATTTCCTAACAATTTTTCAGTAAATTTAACTTACTGATATACGATTTTCCCCCTTCCATTTTTAAATTATGGGTCTTAAACTAAAGGCGGATTCTGTTAGTCTTGGGAATAAGGGTATGAAACGAAATGCTTTCCTGGAGAACTCCCATGGTTAAGTATAAAAGAGGTTTTTTACTTTATTGTATCTGCATCGCCGCGGCCTGCTTCGGGGTGCATTTTCTTGGCGGGCCAGGGCGGGCCTCCAGCGGAGAGTTTACCACCCCCAGGCTGCAGCAAACTTATGGGAGCATCCCTTTGCACTTCATGGAGAATCGGGGACAGTTGGACTCCCAGGTGAAGTTTCACGCCCAGGGTCCTGGTTATGGACTATTTTTCACCTCCCAGGGGGTCGTGTTGGCCGGGTGGGTCCCCCCAGAGGCCCGCGGACGTCCGGGGGCAGCCGTAATAAAGATATCTCCGGAGGGGCAAGCGTTGGCCTCGCTCCGGCCTGAAACCCCCCTCCCCGGTAAAATAAATTACCTGTTGGGCAATGACCCCCGGAAATGGCGCACCCAGGTGCCGGCCTACGCCGCGGTGCGCTACCATGAAGTTTTTCCCGGCATTGACCTGAAATTTTACGGGACCGGCCCCCAGGTGGAATACGACCTTATTATCAAGCCCAGGGCCGAGCCTTCCCAGGCGAAATTCCGGGTTGACGGGGTTTGGGCCCTGGAAATCACCCCGGAGGGCGATCTGGCCATGCGCCTTCCCAGGGGCGGTTCGCTGGTTCAGAAAAAGCCCGTCATTTATCAGGAAATTGCCGGCCGCCAAGTAGCCCGAGAAGGGAAGTTCAAGATTCTGGATGAGGGCTTATCTTATGGCTTTGAATTGGCCGCCTATGACCGCAGTTTCCCCCTGATCATTGATCCCAGAATCAACTATTCCACTTTTCTGGGAGGCGGCAGCGACGACCAGGGCCTGGCCATTGCGGTGGACGCCGGGGGCAATGCCTATGTAACCGGCCAAACCTTTTCCGTAGGTTTTCCGGTAACCCGGGTGGAGGATTCCATCTTTTTTCCCGAAGTTTTTGTCACCAAAATCAATCCCAAGGGCAAGGGGTTGGCCTTCTCCGTCTTTTTGGGCGGGAAAGGCGCGGAGGCCGGGACCGGCATCGCAGTGGACGGGGGCAGCAATGTTTATGTCACGGGCTGGACCGATTCTCTGGACTTTCCCGTGAAAAATGCCTTCCAGCCCACCAAGAATCCAGGCGTTGACGCGTTTGTGGCCAAACTGAATCCCAGCGGCAGCGACCTGGTCTTTTCCACTTTCCTGGGGGGCACCGGCGACGACCGGGCCGCGGGTCTGGCCTTGACCGCCGCCGGCCAGGCCACCGTGGCCGGGACCACTAATTCCGATGACTTTCCTGTGGCCAACGCGGCTCAGGCCATCAACCTGGGGGGCACCGCAGCTTTCGTCACCCGGCTGGATGCCAGCGGCAACAGCCTGGTTTTCTCCACCTTCCTGGGGGGCAGCAAGAATGACGAGGGCCACGCTCTGGCAGTGGATGGAGGCGGCAATACTTACGTCACCGGCGCCACTACCTCTCTAAACTTTCCCACTAAAAATGCCTTCCAGGGCAATAACCTGGGCGCCCAGAACGCGTTCGTGACCAAGCTCGGCCCAGCCGGGGGTTTGGTTTTTTCCACTTTCCTGGGGGGCAACAGCACCGACATCGGCCGGGGAATCGCGGTGAACCTTATGGGCCAAGCCTTTGTCACCGGCGACACCACTTCCCTTAATTTTCCGGTGAAGACAGCCTTTCAGGGGTTCAAACGGGGCGGCCGGGACGCGTTTGTCACCAGGCTGGCCGCGGCGGGCAACTCTCTGATTTTTTCCACCTTCCTGGGCGGCAGCAACAACGACCAGGGCTTTGCCATCAGCGTCAGCGGCACGAGCCAGACCACGGTAGTGGGAGTCACTTCTTCCTTCGACTTCCCCGTGAGAAGTGCGGTGCAGCGGGTGTTCCGGGGTTCCACCGACGCGTTTGTCACCCGGCTCAGCGCCAACGGCCGCTCCCTGGTCTATTCAACCTTCCTGGGAGGCCAAAAAGACGACCAGGCGCAAGGAGTGGCGCTCCTGCCCCCCGCGCTTACCACGGCCTTTGTCACCGGCATCACCAACTCCTTTGACTTTCCCATCCGCAGCGCTTTCCAGCCCAGCATCCGGGGGGGCAACGATGTCTTTGTGACCAGAATCAATCCCTGATACCATGCCAATACGTAAAAAGAAAAAGGGTGGCCCTTGGCCACCCTTTTTATGTGCGTTGTGGATGTTTTTCGGTTTCCTGCTTTTCGATTATTGCTTACGACCGGCGAAAGGCCAGTAAGAGAAAGAAACAGGCCAGGAGCTAGTAAAAGGCGAAGCCCCGGTGCTCCGGCAGGTTTTCCAATTCTTTTCGGGTCAACCCGGCCATGAGGTCAAAGGAACTGCAGGTAATCTTGAGTTTTTTATAATCGGCAACAGTTATTTTTTCCGGAGTTCCATCAGGGCCGAGTTCATAAGGTCCCTGGACGGACGAAACCGGATTCAGCTCCCGCCAGGCCGGGGGGAGAGCTTTTCGTCCCAGCGTAATGCTTCCCAGGAACAGCAGGATTATCCCGAGGAGGAAAACCGCCACCGCGGTGCGCGTATTCATAGTCCGGTCTCAGGCCCTCCCCCGGAGATGAGCCTATCCACCTTAGGCGTTTCACGCGCTATAATTAACTTGTCGGGGGCCTGGGCCATTTCACTTACTCTTTGATTCGATAGAGAATTTTTCATTATATTATCATTTTTTTCGCCCAATCCCAAAGTCCATGGCGGCGCAACGCTACGTTTTGGGGGAAGGCCGAAGGGATTATCAATCCACCGTCCTCCCCCAAACCCTCTTGAACAGATCCCGCTTATTCCCGATGACGCCGGCGCTTTTCCAAAAACCGCACCAGCCGGGTCAACGCGTCATTATAGGGAACAGGAATCCCCGCCTCCCGGCCGTAGCGGCAGATGGCGCCGTTCAAGGCCTCGATTTCGGTGCGCCGGCCGGCCTCCAGGTCCTGCCACATGGAAGGCCAATGGGCCGCGGTGGGGGCACCAGGTTGGTCATAAAATGACGAAAATAAGCCCCGGCCTCAGGAGGGTTCAAGGCAACCGCCCGGGCCTGGGCCACCCGGTAAATTTCCTCAATAATCAGCCGCATCAGTTGCCGGGTTTGGGGATTGTCCCCCAAGGACCCGTAGGGCGCCCCCAGGATGGCTCCCAGGGGGTTCAGGGCGCAGTTGTACAACACCTTGCCCCAGAGGTGACTGAGGATATCTCCCACCACCGCGGTGGGGATAGCCGCCCGGTTCAGATGTTCGGCCACCAGGGTCAGTTTGGGTTTGGAGGTTTCCGGGGAAATGGCCCCCAGCAGCACCTTGTCGGCATAAACCGTCACCGTCACCCGGCCGGGGGCCGGAACCTGGGCACCGAAAATCACCCGGGCGCCGATGGTGCGGGCCTCGCCACACTCCCGGGCGATGACCTCCAGGTTCCCCAAACCGTTTTGCATGGAAATGATGAGGCCGTCCGGGGCCAGCCGGCCCCGAACCTGGCGACAGGCGGCAAGGGTATCGAAAGATTTGACGCAAAGAAGGATGACATCATATTCTTCCGAAGCACCGCCCTTTAAGGCTTGGGCCGGCGTGGGCACCGGTCCCAGGCGAAATTCTCCCCAGATGCCGTCGATGACCAGGCCCTGGGTCTTGATGGCTTTGAAATGCGGCCCCCGTCCCATGAAGGTGACGGGGTGTCCGGCGTGCCGAAGCAATCCGCCGAATACCGACCCCAGCGCCCCGGCCCCCAGGATTAAATAACGGTTTTCGGTTTTCTGTTTTCGGTTTTCGCTCTCAGGCATCAGGATTTGTTTTTTGTTTTCGGTTTTATATGTAAAAATTATAAAAGCGGCAATGGCGTATTTGCTCAACGAAGGGCATAACTGCTCACTGCTCACTATAAAATGACCACCACCCGCCAAGCCATCAAAGAACTGTTGTTGGAACAGCCCCTCTCATCCCTGGAACTCTCCCAGCATCTGGGGCTTCCGGAAAAGGAGGTGTTGGACCACCTGGCCCACATCGCCAAGGCCCCGGGCCAAGGCCATCGCTTTCACATTATCCCCGCGGCCTGCAAGCACTGCGGCTTTGTCTTCAAAAAACGGGAGCGCCTCACCATTCCGTCCCGCTGCCCCATTTGCAAGGGGGAGTCCATCCGCCGGCCGCGGTTTGCGGTGGTGAGGAATTGATAGTGGGGGAGGGCCAGGGACAAGAGTCCCTGCCCTCCCCCACACCCCCTCCCAACCCTTCAAATGGCCTGGGAAGGCGGGGCTGAAGGCCCCTGCCTTCCCAGGCCATTTTCCCCTTAAGGGATTGGGGGAGGGGGCAAGGGCGAGTGCCCTTGGCCCCCTCCCCCAAATATCTTCCCTACTCCACCGTGACGCTCTTGGCCAGGTTTCGGGGCTGGTCAACGTCAGTGCCCCGGAGGTCGGCGATGTGGTAGGCCAGGAGCTGCAAGGGCGCCACCAGGACAATGGGGGAAAGTTCCAGGGGCACGTGGGGCACCGGGATGACGCTTTCCACCCGGTTCTTGACCTGATGGTTGTCCGGTTCCGTGAGCGCGATGAGCCGGCCGCCCCGGGCCGCCACCTCTTCGATGTTCCCCTGAACCTTCTCCAGCACCGGGCTGCGGGTGGCCAGGACCACCACCGGCATCTTTTCATCGATGAGCGCGATGGGGCCGTGCTTCATTTCCCCGGCGGCGTACCCTTCCGCGTGAATATAAGAAATTTCTTTGAGCTTCAAGGCCCCTTCCAGGGCGATGGGGTAGTGCAGGCCCCGGCCCAGGTAGAGGAAATTCTGGGCCGTCATATAGCGCCGGGCGATTTCCCGGATCTCCCGGTCCAGGTCCAGGGTCTCCTGCACCCAGGTGGGAAGCTTGAGCAACTGGTTTAAGCGGCGGCGCACTTCAGCCCGGTTCAGCCGGCCCAGGCGGCCGGCCAGGTGCAGGGCGATGAGGTAGAGGGCCACCAGTTGGGTGGTGAAGGCTTTGGTGGAGGCCACCCCGATTTCCGGGCCGGCGTGGGTGTAAAACACCGAGTGCGCTTCCCGGGCAATGCTGGAGCCCACCGCGTTGACGATGGCCAGGGTCTTGGCTCCCAGCTCTTTTCCCGCCTGGAGCCCGGCCCGGGTGTCCGCGGTCTCCCCCGATTGGGAAATGAGAATGAGCAGGGTATGGTCATCCACCAAGGGTTCCCGGTAACGGAATTCCGAACCCAGGTCCACCTCCACCGGGATGCGGCACAAGTTCTCCAACAGGAATTTTCCCACCATGGCTGCGTGATAGGAGGTGCCGCAGGCCACCAGGAAAATCTTCCGAAGGTCTTTGATATCGTCGGTGGCCGAAGAGACTTCCGGCAGCAGCACCTCGCCCAGGTCCGGGTCAATGCGGCCCCGGAAGGTGTCAATCAAGGCCCGGGGCTGTTCAAAAATCTCTTTTTGCATGAAGTGCTTGTAACCGGCCTTCTCCGCCATGGCCGGGCTCCAGGAGATGGTATGCACCGGGCGGTCCAGACGGCGGCCCTGGCGGTCCAGGATCAGATATTCCCCATCCCGCACCACCACCAGATCGTGGTCTTCCAGGAAGATGACCCGGCGGGTATAAGGCAGGATGGCGGGGATGTCCGAGGCCAGGAAAAATTCCCCTTCCCCCAGCCCCAGGATCAAGGGGCTTTCTTTCCGGGCCGCCACCAGCATCCGGGGTTCCCGGGCGTTGACCATGACCAGGGCATAAGAGCCGCGAATCTCTTCCAGGGTTAGGGCCACCGCCTCTAAGTATTCCGCGCCCCGGTGCAGGTGTTTGACGATGAGGTGGGAGACGATCTCCGTGTCGGTCTCCGAAGCGAAGCGGTGTCCTTCTTTGAGGAGCCCGTCTTTAAGTTCCAGGTAGTTTTCGATGATGCCATTATGGACCACCGCGATGTCCCCCACCTGATGGGGGTGGGCGTTGTGCTCTGCAGGGCGGCCGTGGGTGGCCCAGCGGGTATGGCCGATGCCCGCGCTTCCCGAAAGGGGGCTTTGGGACACTAGCTTTTCCAATTCCTTCAATTTTCCCAGGCTGCGGCGCAGCGCCAGGCCGTTTTCGCCCATAACCGCCATGCCGGCGGAGTCATAACCCCGATACTCCAGCCTTTTAAGCCCGTCCAGGATGATGGGCATGGCCTCCTGGGGGCCCAAGTATCCAATAATGCCGCACATATTAGCCTCTTAATGGTTCAGAATATAACGGTGGGCCGGGCCCACCCTGCACTATTTATTCAGCGCTCCCGCCAGGCTGGCCAGGTTGGCCGCCATCTCGTAGTTGCTGGGGTCCTGGCCCTCGGTGGCCAGGTACATGTTTTTCACCATTTCCAGGTTCTGGACTGTGGCGATTTTACGAAAATCGCCCACGGTGCGCACCCGGTTTTTGCCGAAGATTTGCACCAGTTCCTCCACGTCCTCTTTGGCGCAGATCAAGCCCAGGTCTGTGAGAAGCCTGGAGAGCTTCTCCGGCGTGAGGGCGTCGGAGTCCGGCAGCGCCGCCTTGTTCGGGCCCGTCAACCGCCGCTCCAGGTTCACCTGCCGGGCCCGGGAAATGCCCAACTTCCCCGGGGGCACGTCCTCAGTGATGGTGGACCCCGCGCCTACATAGGCCCCCCGGCCGATGGTCACCGGGGCCACCAGGGCGGTGTTGCTGCCGATGAAGGCCCCCTCCTCGATGATGGTGGGGTGCTTGTGGACGCCGTCGTAATTGCAGGTGATGGTCCCGGCTCCCACGTTGACGTTGGGCCCCACCTCCGCGTCTCCCAGGTAGGTGAGATGGTTGGCCTTGACGCCGTGGTGCAGCACCGATTTTTTCACTTCCACGAAGTTTCCCACCCGGGCCCCTTCCCGGAGGTCGCTCAAGGGGCGCAGGTGCGAGTATGGGCCCACCTGGACTTTGGGGGCCAGGCGGCTTTCACTGATGACGCTCCCCATCTTCACTACCACCCCTGGGGCCAGGTGGGAATCGGAGATTTTCACGTTGGGTTCGATGAGGCAGCCTTCCCCGATAACCGTACGGCCCTGGAGATAGACGTTGGGGTAGATCACCGTGTCCTTCCCAATGGTCACCAGGGATTCGATGTAGGTGGACTCCGGATCCATGAGGGTGACGCCGTTGTCCATGTGGCCTTCATTGATGCGGCGCTTCACCGCACTTGTGGCCTGGGCCAGCTCGGCCCGGCTGTTGATGCCCAGAAGGTGTTCCCAGTCGGGGTCAATGAGGGCCTCCACCCCCCTTCCCTGCCGCCGGGCGATGTGGATCATGTCGGTCAGGTAGATTTCGCCGGTGACCGGGCTTGGGGGGATGTGGGCCAGACCCTCTTTGAGAAACGCCGCGTCGAAGCAGTAGGCCCCGGTGTTGATTTCTTTGATGGCCAGGATATCCGGTCTGTCTTTGGAATCCTTGGACTGGGCCACTTCCACCACTCGGCCCTGCTCATCCCGCACCACCCGGCCGTAATGGGCGCCGTCGGGGAGGATGACGGTCTGCACCGTCACCGCGGCCTGGAATTGCTGGTGGAGTTGATAGAGATTTATTATGCTCTCTTGGGAGATGAGGGGCACGTCGCCGCACAGGACCATGATGGTTTGGGCGTCGTTGGGGACTTCAGGCATTGCCTCCTGCACCGCGTGGCCGGTGCCCAACTGGGGCTCTTGGACGACAAAGCGCACCGGGTAATCCTGCAAGGCCGCCTGGACTTTCTCAGCC
>VGSW01000154.1 GCA_016874915.1 Deltaproteobacteria bacterium | reverse complement strand
ATAAGGTCTTAGCTTCTCCGGCACCACCACCCTGCCATCCCCGGTCTGGTAGTTCTCCAAAATAGCCACCATGGTGCGGCCCACGGCCAGGCCGGAGCCGTTCAAGGTGTGGACCAATTCGGTGCCTTTGGCCCCGGCGCGGCGGAAGCGAATTTCCGCCCGCCGGGCCTGGTAGTCCTCAAAATTGCTGCAGGACGAAATTTCCCGGTACAATCCCTGCCCCGGCAGCCAGACTTCGATGTCATAAGTCTTGGCCGCGGCGAACCCCATATCCCCGGTGCACAGGACCACCACCCGGTAGTGCAGCCCCAGCTCCTGCAACACCTCCTCCGCGTCATGGAGCAGTTTTTCCAGTTCATCATCAGAGGTCTCCGGGGTGGTGAATTTCACCAGCTCCACCTTGTCGAACTGATGCTGGCGGATTAAGCCCCGGACGTCCTTGCCGTAGGAGCCGGCTTCGGAGCGGAAGCAGGGAGTGTACGCGGTGTAATGTATGGGCAGGTCCTCGGCCCGGAGGATCTCCTCCCGGTGGATGTTGGTCACCGGCACCTCGGCGGTGGGCGCCAGGAAGTAGTCCCAGCCTTCCAATTTGAAGAGGTCCGATGCGAATTTGGGGAGCTGGCCGGTGCCGGTCATGGAGGCCCGGTTGGTCATGAAGGGGGGCCAGACCTCTAGATAGCCGTGTTTCCGGGTATGGAGGTCCAGCATGAAGTTGATGAGGGCCCGCTCCATCAAGGCGCCGGCCCCTTTCAGCAGCGCGAAGCGGGCCCCGGTGATCTTGGCGGCCCGTTCGAAATCCAGGATGCCCAGGTTTTCCCCGATATCCCAGTGGGCCCGGGGCTCAAAATCAAACTCCGGCGGCGTTCCCCAGGTGCGCACCACCGGGTTGTCGTCGCTGGACGCGCCAATGGGTACGGAACTATGGGGGAGGTTGGGGAGATTGAGGAGAAAGTCCCGGACCCAGGTTTCTTCTTCCTCAGCGCCGGCCTCGAACCCCTTAATTTCAAAGTTGATGGTGGAAACCCGATGTTTGAGGGGCTGAGCCTCTTCCGTTTTACCCGCCTTCATCAGAGTTCCCACTTGCTGGGACAAGGCGTTGCGTTCGTGGCGCAGATTTTCCAATTCAGTCAGGAGGCGGCGGCGCTTAGCATCCCTTTCCTTGAACTCTTCCAGGGAAACCTCCAGCCCCCGGTTTTTCAAGGCAGGCTTGCTCCACTTCCGCCAGATGCTCCCGGACAAACTTGAGATCCAACATGCGCCGCTCCTTAAAGACGGTTTTCGGTTTTCGGTTTTCGGTGGAAAATATACTGGTTACTGGTTACTGGTTACCGGTTACTGATTACTGATTACTGATTACTGATTACTGGTCACTGGTCACTGGTCACTGGTCACTGGTTACTGGTTACTTCTTGCCGAACCAGTCCTTGGTCTCCTCCAGCAGCCGCACCAGGCCATCCACGTTCTGGCGTTGGATGAAATGGAGGATATCGGCCACCGCGTCCTCCAGGGCCCTCAGGGCCACCCGGTTGGCGGGATTGGCCAACTGGATGCAGGCGTACAGTTTGGCGTCTTGTTTGAGCAAATGGCGGGCCAGGCGGTGGAGGGTGGCAAAGGTGGGGGTGGCGTAATCATCCAGGCTTTGGGGGTCCACCCCCAGCTCCCGAATGGCCATCCCCAAGGCGATGAGCATGAAGTGCGATAAACCCTGGACCACGGCCATGTAGCGGTCATGTTCAGTGGCGCTGGTCACCTTAACCTTGGCTCCGGCCGTCTCCAGCAGGTCCCGGAGCCAGTTGAACCAGCGCTCCCCCCGGCCGGGGCACAGGACCACGGTAAGGCCGGTGATGGTCTTTTCGCCGGGTCCAAAAAGGGGGTGGGTGCCCACCACTTCCCCGGGGAAAGCGGCCAGCATGGACTCCAGGGGGCGCTGTTTCACCGAGGTGATGTCCACCAGGGCCGCGTCGGGCCGCATATGAGGGCCGATGGCCTTAGCCACCTCCTTAACGTTGGGGATGGGCACCGACAGGACCACCACGTCGGCCAGGGCGGCCACTTCCCCGGCAGTCTGGGGGGTGTCCACGTCGGCCACCAATACTTCCAGCCCCCGGCCTTCCAGGAAGTTCTTGAACCAGCGGCCCATCTGCCCCCGGCCGCCGATGATGGCAATTTTTACTGTCATAGCCCCGAAAACCCCAAACCGAAAACCGAAAACCGAAAACTGAAAACTGTCATTTAATGGCCTTTTGACGCAGAAGAAAGTCTGCCAGAGTTAACCTCACCATGGCTTGAATCACCGGGACGATGCGGGGTATGGCGCTGATGTCGTGGCGCCCGCGAATGGTTAGGGTGCGGGGCCGGCCCTCCAGGTCGATGGTCTGCTGTTCCCGGGCGATGGAAGGAATGGGCTTCACCGCGGCCCGCACGATGATCTCATCGCCGTTGGAGATGCCCGCCAGGATGCCCCCCGCGTGGTTGGAAGCGAACCCGCCGGGGAGAATGGGATCATTGTGCTCCCAGCCGGTCATGCGGGATGCGGCGAACCCGGCGCCGATTTCCACCCCTTTCACCGCGCCCACGGACATCACCGCCTGGGCCAGGACCGCGTCCAACTTGTCAAAGACCGGCTCTCCCAACCCTAATGGACAACCCCGCACCCGCACCTCGACGATGCCACCCAGGGAATCCCCCGCGGCTTTAACTTCCTTAACCCTGACGGCCATGGCCGCCGCGGCCTCGGGGTCGGGGCAGAAAAAGGGGTTGTCCCAGATGTCCTGTTCATCCAGCCGCTGGGCCCGCACCCCTCCCAGTTCCAGGGTGTAAGCGACTACCTGGATATTATCCCGGTCCAGCACTTTCTGGGCCACCGCGCCCGCGGCCACCCGGGCCACGGTTTCTCGGGCCGAGGCCCGGCCCCCGCCCCGGTGATCCCGGATGCCGTACTTGGCTTGAAAAGTAAGGTCGCCATGGCCGGGGCGAAAAATCTCTCGCAGGGCCTCGTAGTCCTGGCTGCGCACGTCCCGGTTGTAGATTATGAGGCTGATGGGGGCGCCGGTGGTTTGCCCCTCAAAGACCCCGGAAAGGATTTCCACCTCATCCGGCTCCCGGCGGGGTGAGGCATGGGCCTGGACTCCCGGGCGGCGCCGGGCCAGTTCCGATTGGATGTTCTGAGGGCTCAGGGGCAGCCGGGGAGGGCAGCCGTCAATGACCGCGCCCAGGGCGGGGCCGTGGGATTCCCCCCAGGTGGTGACCCGGAAGACTCGTCCGAAGGTGTTACCCGCCATGGCTCAAGGCCTCCCGGGCTTTCACCGCGGCCAGAACCCGTTCCGTCACTTCTTCCACGGTCTGGTCCACGGTATTGATGATAATCTGAGCCGCGGCCAGGTAAAGATGCTGCCGGGCTTTTAGCACTTCCCTCACTTCGCTGATGAGGTCCTTTCCCGTTAAACTGGGCCGGCTCTCTTCCCCGGGGTCAAAAATCAGCCGGCCCTGAATAGTGGCCGGGTCCGCAGTGAGCCAGATGACGATGCCGTTTTTTCGTAAAATCCGAATATTGTCCAGGTCCAGGACTACGCCGCCACCGGTGGCCAATACCAGCCCTTGGCGGAGGCCGTAGCGGCCCACCAGTTCCTTTTCCCGGCGCCGGAATTCCTCCCACCCGCGCTGGGCCACAATTTCGGCAATAGTCTGCCCGGCCTCTTCCACCAGCACCTGGTCCAGGTCCACAAAAGGCCGATTCAGCAAGACAGCCAGGCGCCGACCCACGGCGGTTTTGCCCGTAGCCCGGTAACCGATGAGGACCAGGTTGGGCTGGCCTTCCAGGGTAGAAGGGCTGGAGAACTGGTCGTTCGGTAAGTAGGAACTCGTACCCATGATAAAAAAACCAATAATGGCAAGCGCTTGGCTTATAGTCTACTAAAATTTATGCGAGAAGGAAAGGGGAACTAAAGCTGTGCTGCCGGTTTGTCCTGGGGAACTTAAGTGTCGGGAAAATATTCGAGGTTTTTAACCTTTCGATTATTGCCTTTGTTCCGAAAAGGGCAGCCCTGGTATGGCGCAATTTAGATAAACCTCATATTTCGAAAGCATCAACTAGCTAGAAAAAAATTAGTGGCACAGGCCTCTGGCCTGTGGGGGCCGTCTGTTCTCCCAAGCGACTTTTCCACAGGCTGGAAGCCGGTGCCACCCATGCCATTGTTTTTGTTATTCATTTCAACAAGAAGCAGAGCCGTTTTTAAAGGGCTCTGCCGGAATTAAAGCAGAGTCAATTCCACTTTAACTGGCCATCTGCTACAGGAAACTTCCCTTGGCCCCTGGCAACTCGCAACCCAAGATCACCACTTCCCCCAAAATATCAAAATGCCGATGATGACAAAAGCCACCCCAGCGACTTTTTTCAGCAGGGCTTCGGGGATATAGTGGGCGATGAAGCTGCCGGCCAGGACTCCCAGGAAGGTGGCCAGGATCAGAGCGGTGCAAGCCCCGGTGAATACCGCCAGAGGCGTCCGGGTCTCGGCGGTCATGGTGAGCGCCGCCAGTTGGGTCTTATCCCCCATTTCCGCCAGAAAAATCGTGCCGAAAGTCACCCAAAAGACTTTCCAATCCATAAGGTAGAATTCCTTTGTAGAATTATACTTCTGCCCAAATCATCCCATTTTCATTCTTAAGGAAAAGGGGTTGCAAGCGCGTCTCAAAATGGCGAACAGCCGTCCCCGGCTGTTCTAATGGCTAAAGTGGTCCCTCAACCCGGTCCGAAGACGCTTAAGTAAGGCTATAGCAGGTTCCTTCCCGGGCGGCATCGATGAATTGGGGCCCCCCCTGGGCCGAAGCCATCTGCCGGGCCTCCTCCACGATTTCCTGGACCTCCACATCGCTGCGGCTGGGGTCGTGATGAGTGAGGATGAGGTTGCGCACCCCCGCCTGGGTGGCCAAAGCCAGCACTTCGTCAAAAGAGGAGTGCCCCCAACCCCGGCGCTCCGGAAAATCCTCGGGCCGGTACTGGGCGTCGTGAATCAGGAGGTCACAGCCCTGGACGAATTCAATGAATTCGGACATCCGGTTGCCATGGATTGCGCCCAGTTCGTTGTCCGTAAGAAAGACCATGGAATGGCGGCCTTCCCGGAACCGGAACCCCAGACCCCCTTGGGGGTGGTTGAGGCGGATGGAATCGATGCGGACGCCGTCCACTTCCAGGTAGCCCTGGGCCAGGCGGTTGATATAATCAATGCGGGCCTTGAGGTGGTCGAAAGCCACCGGAAAAAAGCCGTCCCCCATGTGGCTGTCAAAGACCCGGGTCATGGCCTGGAAGGCCGGGGGCCAGCCGTCCACCAGGATCTCCGTGTCCGGCGCATAAATGGGGTCGAAAAAGGGGATACCCAGAAGGTGGTCCCAGTGCCCGTGGGTTAGAAGGAAGTGGAATTGGCAGGGGCCGCCAAGTTTTTCCAATTTTTGGCCCAGCAGCCGAAAGCCGGTGCCGCCGTCAATTACCACGCGCCGGCCGGAATCCAGCAGGACTTCCACGCAGGTGGTGTTGCCGCCGAATTCCAAGGTATGGGAACCCGGAGAGGGAATGGAACCACGAGTCCCCCAGAAGGTTATTTCCATAAAATCAATCTCCTGGCATTGTAACCCAAGGCCAAGGGGCGGTGGGGATAAGCATGTTTCTATTATAAAGAATCCGGCAGCAGATGTGAACTATTCTCCTTTTCCAGAAATGCGGCCGCCAGACCGAAACAGCCGGTGAGCATCATGTCCCCGAAGGGGGAGGCAAAGACCCCGGGCCAGCCCCGGGCCAGGCGCCGCCGGGGCCCGGTGATGACTGTAAACCTGAAGGACTGAGCCGGAGAGTAGTCCGCCCCGTAAGCGCAGCCGTGGCCGTGGTCGGCAAAGACCTCCTCGTGGGTAAGCTCTCCCGCCTGGAAGCGGGCCAGGTGGGAAAAGAGCCGGTCCGGGGTCAGTAACCCGGTATGATGTTCATAAATGGCCCACAGGCGCTCCCCCTGGGCCAGGGCCGCAAAGGTATGGGCATTGCCCAGGTTCACCACCATGACGCCTTCCCCTTGCTGCTCCCGGGCCTGGGGGTCCAGCAGCGCCCCCCGGACCCCGGCGGCGCAGGTGTCCATGAGGAGCGCCCCCGGCAAGGCCTCGGCCACGGCCTGCATCCGGGTGAGATAAGCCGGAGGCTGGCGGTAGGCCAGGTCAGAGAGCCGGCCTCCCCGGCTAAGAAACTCTTGCCAGTGCTGGAAGCGGAAGGCCCGGTTGCTCCCTTGGGGGTAAAAACCGTGGTCCTGGACCGCTACGGCAAAGTGGGTGGGAAAGGGAATCTCCCACTCCGCCAGCAGGCGGCCCAAACCCTCCACATCTACGTCTCCCAGGGAAATGGCCACGGCCTGGGGCGGCGGGGCGTCCGTAAGGATCATCCCCCACTGTTGCACCAGGTCCAGGCGATCGCTGAAAGTGTAGGCGGCCGGGGGCGCGGCATAAACCGGCAGTCCCTGGGCCAGGTGGCGCCGCACCGCCTGGGTCACCGGACCGCCGCCCATGACCCGGCCCTTAAGAAATAAAGGCTGGCCCTGGCTCGTGACCCGCATAATGCGCCGGGCCAGAACCTGGGTGGGCGCGGGAAGCACCATTTTCACCGCATTTTCCATGGGCTGCCCCGGCTCCCAGATGAGCAGGTCCTGGGTGCCCCCGCCCACGTCCAGGGCCAGGAGCGTACCGTTAAACATTACTGTTCTCCCATTGCGCCGCGGTATCCAGGGCCAGCCGCACCGCCAGGTCCCGGGCCTGGCGGAACCGGGCGGAGCGGTATCCGGGCTTCCAGGTTAAGTCAGCCAGTTCGTCGGATACCACCAGCAGCCCGGCCACCGCGATCCCCCGGAAGGCCCCCGCGGCAAACAGGGCCGCCAGCTCCAGGTCCACCCCCAGAGCCCCCAGGACCTGATAGTGCCGCACCAGTTCCACCGTTTCCCGGTAAAAGGCGTCGGTGGTCCAGACCATCCCGGAATGCCAGGGGACCGGCGCTTGGGACAGGTTTTGCCGGAGCAGATTAAAAAGGCCGGGGTCAGGGGCGGGAGCCGGAGCCGTTGGATCATAGTGGCGGGAGGTGCCGTCCCCCGCCAGGGCGCCGGTGGGAAGCGCCAGATGGCCGACTTTCACCTGGGGCTGGAGCGACCCGCACCACCCCAAAGCCAGGACCAGTCGCGCCCCCAGGGCGATAAGCTTTTCCAGCACCATCACCGCATAAGGCGCGCCCACCGCGGGCGCGGTGATGGTCAGGGGCCGGCCCTGCCAGCGGCCTTCCCGAAGGGCGCAGTCCCAGATATAGCGGGGCGCTCCGGCCTGAGTCTGGCGGCTTAAGAAATGGTAGTCCGGCCGGGCGAAGGTCATGATCACCCTGGGGGAAACCGGAGCTTCCCAGGGTTCCGGAGCCGGTTCGATGATGGCCTTTTCAAGGGTTTTCGGTTTTCGGTTGTCGGTTTTCGGCATAAGCGCCAGCGCCGATTCACTGAATTAAATTTAAACCACAGATGAACACAGATTAACGCAGATGTTGAAGGTTGAAAGTTCGAGGTTCAAAGTTGAAAAACCTTGAACCTTGAACTCTTCAATATCCATGTCTATCTGTGTTTGTGTGGTTAAAAAAAATCTCTGGGGGCCGCGCCTAACCTATACCGAATTCCGGGAAGCCCGCACTTTCCAGACGAAATAGGCTGCCGCGGCCAGCAGCCCCGCCACCACGAAATAATCCAGAATATGGGTATACTGCTGGATGAGGCGCCAGTTTTCCTTGAGGCGCACCCCGCAGTAAACCAGGAACATGTTCCACATGGTGGCCCCCACCAGGGTGTAAATGATGAAGGGCATCAAGGACATGCGGGCCAGGCCGGCGGGGATGGAGATGAGGTGGCGCACCACCGGGATGAACCGGGAAATGAAGATGGTCTTGCCGCCGTGGCGCTCAAAAAACTTTTTGGTCCACTCCAGGTGGTGGGGGTTGAGGAGCAGATAGCGGCCATAGCGCAGCACCACTGGCTCCCCCAGCATCCCCATGCCGTACGAGAGCATGGACCCCACGATGGACCCCAGGCTGCTGGCGATCAAAACCCACCAGGGGTCGAAGTGGCCGGTGAAGATAAGGAAACCGGCAAAGGGCATGACCAGTTCGCTGGGGATGGGCGCGATCATGCTCTCCAGGGTCATGAGAAAAAAAACGCCATAATAGCTGCAGGAGTGAATAAGCTGAGTGTTGTAATGGCACAGAGTTTCCGTGAGTCCCATTGATGTTTTACCGATAGTCCTTTCAAATCAAGAGTCAGGTTATCAGTTCAAAGTTCAGAGTTCAAGGTTCAAGGTTTTTCAACTTTGAACCTTGATGGATTCGTAAAAAGTCGCTTATTG
>VGSW01000153.1 GCA_016874915.1 Deltaproteobacteria bacterium | reverse complement strand
TCATCAACCCCCGCAGCGGCCGGGAAATGGGCCGGGTTAAGGCCTCCCGGCTCTTCGACCTCATCGTCCAGAGCGCCTGGGCCACCGGCGAGCCGGGCATCATCTTCCTGGACGCCATCAACCGGGGAAACCCGCTCCCCCATCTGGGCGACATCGAAGCCACCAACCCCTGCGGCGAGCAGCCCCTGCTGCCTTACGAGTCCTGCAACCTGGGGTCCCTGAACCTGGCCCAGGTGGTCAAAGACGGCCAGATCGACTACGCCGCCTTGAAGGACCTGGTGCACGCTACGGTGCACTTCCTGGACAACGTCATCGACGCCAACAACTTCCCCCTGGAAGTTATCCGGGAGCACACCCTGAAAAACCGCAAAATCGGCCTGGGGGTCATGGGGTTTGCCGATATGCTCCTCCTGCTGGGCATTCCCTACAACTCCGACGACGCGGTCCAGGCCGCGGAAGAGGTCATGGCCTTCATCCAGCAGGAATCCCAGGCCGCGTCCGCGGCCCTGGCAGAAAAACGGGGCAACTTCCCCACCTTCCCCGGCAGCCGCTATGACGGCAACGGCTTGGGAAGAATGCGCCACGCCACCACTACCACCATCGCGCCCACGGGCACCATCAGCATCCTGGCGGGCTGCTCCAGCGGCATCGAGCCCCTCTTCGCGGTGTCCTACGTCCGCCGGGTCCTGGAAGGCACGGAATTGGTGGAAGTCCACCCCTTATTCGAGGAGCTGGCCCGGCGCCGGGGCTTTTACTCCCCGGAACTGATGCGCCACATCGCCCAGACCGGCACCATCCGGGATATCAAGGAAATCCCCAAGGATATCCGCCGCCTCTTCGTCACCGCCCACGAGACTTCCCCCCAATGGCACATCCGCATCCAGGCGGCCTTCCAGAAATACACCGACAACGCGGTGTCCAAGACGGTGAACTTCCCCCGCCAGGCCGCGGCGGAAGACGTGCGCCAGGTTTACTTCATGGCCTATGAAATGGGCCTCAAAGGGGTGACCATCTACCGGGACGGCAGCCGGGATCAGCAGGTGTTGAGCTTCGGCAAAGAGGCCCCCGCGGACCAGCCCCCGGAAGCCCAGGTCATCACCCCCCGGCCCCGGCCGGCCCGCACCTCCGGGGTCACCGAGCTCATCACCACCGGCTGCGGCAAGCTCTACGTCACGGTGAACTCCGACGACCTGGGGTTCTGCGAAGTCTTCGCCCAGATGGGCAAAACCGGCGGCTGCGCCTCCTCCCAGATCGAATCCACCGGCCGCCTCATCTCTCTGGCCCTGCGCTCCGGGGTGAAGATCGAGTCCGTCATCAAGCAGATCACCGGCATCCGCTGCCCCATCTCCATCTGGCAAAACGGCAACCAGATCCTCTCCTGCCCCGACGCCATCGCCCGGGTGCTCAGGAGCGTGGCCCAGGTGGATCCCCTTGCGGAAACCGCGGCCCTGGCCACCTGCCCCGACTGCGGCAGCAGCGTGGAACACGAAGGCGGCTGCCTGGTCTGCCGCGCCTGCGGATTTTCGAAGTGTAGTTAGATATTAGCAATAGGCAATGATGATTACTTTTTTCCACTTTTATTGAGAAAATGGCTTTAAAAGAACCAAGAATTGGTGACCCGATAAAATTTAGCCTATACCCAGATTTTAGCGAGGTCTGGACGTTAGGCAATCCAGAAAAAGTAATATGGTCATCCATAAAACATTTTTGTGCAAAAGAAGTAATCAACCATATATTGAAAAATACATATGGTATCTCAGATAGGAAAATACGCTCCGAAATACATCAAAACGTAAAAACATATATTCAACAAGCATTTGAATTTTATGAGGCTGCAAATGTTGCAAAACCAAATACCGCTCCACTAATATACTATTATTCTTTCTTAAATCTTGCAAAAGCAATTTGCGAAATAAAGAACCCATCATTTCATAAAAAGAATGAAAGTTATAATCATGGTATTAGATGGAAACCAAATCCAAATTTCTTAGTTAATATTTTGACAGAACATGTAGAACTTATGCAAAGAGGAAGAAAAGGAGTTTGGCATATATTGTGGGGATCGGTTATCAATAATCAAGGGTTAATTGCGCAACCGTTAGAATTTCAAATAAAGGAATTATTTGCATTATGCCCAGAGATTTCTGATGAGTATGAAAGAACTACAGCTGAAAACTCAAAATTGATTGATTTAATTAACCCTGAGATTCTTATTGATAGAATTAATCAGGAAATATGGATAAAATTTTCCGTTATGCGTGATGATCTCATAAGTTTACGCTTGTCACGTTCTGACCTTATAAGAATGATATCTTATGGAAATAATAGTTATCACCAAGTAAAAAGCCCAAATAGAGATTTGTGGACATTTGAATTTGTGACTCCCAAAAGATATGATCAACAATTTAAGGGCAAATTATATGACTTATTAAAAGATGAATTAAAAATATTGAATTTATTTACGGCAATAAATGATGATGGGATTTATTACTCTATACCAATCCAAACGAAACTTCCTATACTCCTTCCCCAATTAATGGTTTTGTATACATTAATTTTTTGGCTTGGTTCGCTTGTTCGCTATGATCCGCATAGTGTTTTGCATTTACAAGAATCCGAATATTGGATTTTGATTGAAGGATTTATGAACCAAAGCAGAATTTGGCTTTTGGAATTGTTCGAATGGGAATTTTATCAATGGGAGACCGCTTTGAAGAATGCACGATGAACAAGGGGAATAACTTAATTATCCTCGTTCCCAAGCTCTAGCTTGGGAACGCAAATTTTCCGGCGAAGCTCTGCTTCGCCACCTTTTAGCCACCTTTGCCGCCCATTAGCCCCCTTACCCCATGAGAACCCGCTATACCGTTAAAGAGCCGGACGCCCCGCATTTCATCACCTGCACCGTGGTACAATGGATTCCTCTCTTCACCCGCAAACCCTATTTCGATATTCTCCTGGACGCCCTCCAGTTTTGCCGCCAACATAAGGGCCTGAAAATCTATGCTTATGTCATCCTGGACAACCATTTACACTTGGTGGTGTCCGGCCCTAAACTGGCAGATACCATCCGGGACTTCAAAAGCTTCACCGCCAAGCGCCTCATAGCCCAGTTAGAAAAGGATGAAAAGACCTGGGTCCTGAATCAATTACAGTTTTAGAAGCGGCCCACCAAAGGAAGGGTTTCAGTCGTAGGGGCGAATCTTGTATTCGCCCCGAAAATAGGCGGGCGAACACAAGGTTCGCCCCTACGGGTTTGGCGCCTTTTGAATGCGACTTTGGTATTATATAGATGAGATGCTGCGCCAGAAGATTGATTACATCCATCTCAACCCGGTTCGCATGGGGGTGGTGGCGCGGGCGGAAGATTGGGTCTATTCCAGCGCCGGGGATTATAGCGATTGCCAAAAGTTTTTTCCTGTTACCTGTTTGATCGTAGGGGCACGGCGTGCCGTGCCCTCAGGCGGTTGGGCATGGCTCGCCATGCCCCTACAAAGAAATTATTTTTGGCAATCGCTATATGCCGGGGAGAAGGGGATAATGGAGTTGGACGCATTTGACTAGTGGTGGCAAACCGGAGGTTTGCCGGAAAATGGCGTTCCCAAGCTCCAGCTTGGGAACGAGGAGGGGTGCAGTGCAGGTGGCACAGGCTTTCCAGCCTGTGCTTTTTGTATTTGCACCAGCGGGAAGGCCAGTGCCACCAGGTTCTATATATGCTTGGCCAACCACTGCCGAACCAGGTCGGAAAATCGGGCCAGGTCATCTACTTGCTGCAAGTTCTTATAAACCTTGTCCCAATCCACTTGCAGATACTCATGGACCAGGATATTGCGGAACCCGGCCAGGGGCGCCAGTCGCCGGGCGAACTCCGGCGGTAGCGCCCCCAATTCTCCCAGGCGCAAGATGGCCTCGTAATAGTCCCGGGGGCTGGGGGCCGCGGCCAAAGAGATAAGGCGGTGGCTGATATCCAGGACGCATTGGGCCGCCACTTCCAGGTTGCGCTCCACGATGTCCCGCAGGTAAGGGTCTTGGGCAAACTCAGCCGGACTTTTTTCCCGGAGCGGCTCTAATCTGGCCAAGCGTTCTTTCAGTTCGCTTAAACGCCTCTCGATGCCACTGAACTCGGCGGTCAAAATTCCCTCCCGCTAAAATTTCGTCCCTCTGGGCCCGAAGAATGGGCAAATAGTCATAATAGCGGCCCATGACGTAGGACTCATATTCCACCCGGTGGGCCACGTCCCGTTCATATAACAACCGGCCCTGGGAAATGACGGCAAAGGCCAGTTCCATCGGAGCCTGGCGCAGCCATATCAAATCCACCTTGCCGGTTTTCAGCAGCCTGGCCAGTTCGTAGTGCATAACGGCTTGCGTTTCCGGGTTTTCCAGGTCGCGGTCCAACAAGACCCCGATATCAATGTCGCTTTCAGGCCCGGTCTGTCCGGTAGCTTGGGAGCCGAACAGGTAAACCAGGCTGACCCCGGGATGATTTTCGGCCCACCGCCGGGCTCGCTCCTTTAAACTTTCGAGGTTAATGGCATTTTCCATTGACAAGATATCTTCCCTTCTAACCTGGCAAATTCTACCACAAAATTGGGATTTCGGGGGATTTTCCCAGGCACATTAAAGGGAGGATGGATTGGGATTTAATTAACCCGGTTCTTGCCCAAACATCACCCCCTTACCTTATAACCTATCGATAACTTTGATTTTTAACTAAAAACTAAAAACTTAAAACTGTATAATTAATCATGCCTGAAACCTTCAAATGCGGCTATGCGGCCCTCATGGGCCTGCCCAATGTGGGGAAATCCACCCTGCTCAACCGGCTGGTGGGGGGGAAATTGGCTATAACTTCCCCCAAGCCCCAGACCACCCGGTTCCGGCTCCTGGGCATCCTCAACCGGCCCGGGGCCCAAATTCTGTTCCTGGACACCCCCGGGGTTATTGACCCTAAAGGGGCCCTGAACGAAGTCCTGGTGCAGGCGGCCATCACCGCGCTGAATGAGGCCGACGTGGTGGTGTGGCTGGTGGAGCCCCAGACTCCGGATACCCGGGACCGAGTGTTGCTGCCCCATCTTAAGAAGCTGGAACGGCCCCTGATCATCGCGGTGAACAAAATCGACCTGGTGGCCAAGCCCAAGCTCCTGCCCGTCATGGCCGCGTACCACGAGCTGTTCCCCCAGGCGCCGGTGGTCCCCGTCAGCGCCCTCCTGGGAGATGGGCTGGACGACCTCACCGCGGAAATCGTCCAGTTACTCCCCGCGGCCCCGCCCCTTTACCCCGAAGACCAGCCCACCGACGCCACCGAGCGCTTCCTGGCCGCGGAGTTCATCCGGGAGCGGCTCTTTCACCACACCGGCGAAGAAATCCCCTACGCGGTGGCGGTGCAGATCGAGGAATTCGATGAGCGGCAGCGCCCGGAACTGGTGCGCATCCGGGCGGTGATTTACGTGGAGCGGCAATCCCAGAAAGGCATCGTCATCGGCAAGCACGGGAAAATGTTGAAAATCATCGGCCAGGAGGCCCGGGTGGAAATCGAAAACCTGCTGGGGGCCAAGGTTTTCCTGGAGCTCTGGGTCAAGGTGTGGAAAAACTGGCGCAAAGACCCCCGGGCAGTGCGCCGGCTGGGGTATCAGGCGTAGCGGTCGCCAGTTGCCAGTGGCCAGTGATCAGGGGATAGAATAGGGGTCGGGGAATAGGGGATAGGGGATAGGGACAACTTGAAGACTTGAAACCTTAAAGGATTGCTCAAACTCAAAACTCGAAAACTGCTCACTGCTCACTGATAACCGCCATTGACATTTCCCCCCGCTGTGCTCAAAATAAAAAGGGGAGGCGCAGTTGTATGGCTATTTTTCGAGTTTTACTAGCGACTTTAGCCCTCTTTCTGGCCTACCCTCCTCCCGTCATGGCTTTTGGCCCCGGATGGGTCACTCAGGGCTCGTATGTCCACCAGATCGCCCACCTGCTGTTCGCCGGAGCCATGGGCTTTTTCATCTACCAGATCCATCGGGAAAACCTCAAGCATTACAGGGGCTTCCGCTATCTCTGTTATGGGGCCTGGTTCTTTGTCATCTGGAACCTGGACGCGGTGATCGGCCACTTTTCCGAGTGGGCCTTGGAAAACCCGGTGATTTTGGGGACCGGGATTACCCGCCGTCTCCTCATGTACGACGCCAATTCCTGGCTCTATTACATCACCCAGATAGACCACTTTTTGTTTCTGGTCCCGGCCTTTTACTTTTTTTACCGCGGCCTTAAGACTTTTGCCCAAGAATCGCGGCCATGATCGCTCTGCCCCTGCTTCCTCATTGGATTATCAAGATCGGCGGCTCCCTCCTGGTGGTCATTTTCGCCTGGCGGGCCTTTCGAGTCAGCTCCCACCTAACTTCCCAGGACCCGGAAAACGCCCTGTGGCTCTTTTTCCGCTGGCTCAGCGGCGCGTTCCTCATCTTCGCCTTCTCCCACATTGTGTCCCATTCCCTCCAGGACATCATCACGGTTTTCGGATACTCCTATTTTCAGGACTGGCGGCGCGTCGCCGGGGGCTTCGACAGCATCATTTACGTGGTCATCGCCACCACCACCCTGTTTTTTTACAATATCCAGCGCCTTTACCAACGGATGGAGGCCGACCACCACCAGTTGGAGCAAACCAGCCGGGAAATCCTGGCCCTGAACCGGGAGATGGAGGCCCTGGTGATGGAGCGCACCATGTCCGAAATGGCCCTGGGCATGGCCCACGGCCTGCGCAACCCCCTCCACGTCATCGGCGGCTTCAGCCACCGGCTGCTGCGCAAAACCAATCCTGAAGACCCCAGCCGGGCCTGGGTAGCGGCCATCGCCGAGGAGGCCCGGCGCATCGAGCACATGGTGGAGCGCTTCGAATCCCTGGCCCAGCGCAAGACCTCTTTCTTCGGCCAGGAGGACTTAAACGTCATCGTCATGTCCACCGTCGACCTGTTGCGGCCCGAAGTGCGGGCGAAAAACCTGGTCCTGGTGACGGATACCTGTCCCCGGCACCTGGTGGGCCGCTTCAACAATCACCTGCTCAAGGTGGCCCTGGCCCACATCATCCGCAACGCCGTGGAAGCCACGTCGCCCCAGGGTAAGATCCTCATCAAAACCGCCATGGAAAAGGACTACGCGGTCCTGATCATCCAGGATACGGGGCGGGGCATGCCCCCCGACGTGGTGGAAAAAGTTTTTGTGCCGTTTTACACCACCAAGATCGGGGGCACGGGCTTAGGGATGGTCTTTGTCAGGCAGATCGTGGACGAACACCGGGGGGTAATCACCCTGGAAAGCAAGCTGGGCCGGGGAACCACCGTGACCATCCGCCTGCCTCTTCGCTTCGGCGAGACTCCGGGAGTAACCGAGGAACCGCCCCTCGGCCCCCAGTCAGGGAATTAGGGAATAGGGAATAGGAGAACGATAGCATTAACTTAACCCGGTGCTCCCTACTCCCTATTCCCTGGTCCCTGATTCCTACCCCCTGCGGGCTTCGGCCCGGGACACCAGCCAGTAAATGGAGCCCAGGACAAAGACGCCTGCCAAGTAAATTGCCAGCATCTCCGGGGTTTCGTGGGCCATGGTGGCCACCAGAATCTTACGGATAAAGGCCACCATCGCCGCGCCGACAAACAGGTGGATTTTGAAGGCGCCGCCCTTGAGCCGGTCGATCTCCGCTTCCAGCAGTTCGATGACCATCCACAGGACCAGCAGCGACCCCATGGCCGCCACCAGGGCGTGGGAGGGGCTGCCGGTGAAGATCTGGCTCACGTCCGACACGATCATGGCCACCACGCCCAATGACAGACCGATGAGGCCCACCACCAGCAGCAGGTCCAGGCCGAAGGTGAAGCGTTGGGCAAAGCGGATGAGGGCGTTGTCCAGCCGGTGGGATACGAAGATGCGCCGCACTTCCTCTTCGTGGTAAGTGCGGGCGATGACGTCCAGGTTGAGGTCCAGGATCTTTTCCAGCGCCCCGGCCGCGGCCTCCTGCGCCTTAGGCTCCACTTCCGTCTCAATGAGCCGGAGCAACTGGAGCCGGATATGATTCATCCCCACATAGACAAAGTGGGCCGACAGTCCGATGCGCACGTGGGCATGGCCGATACGCTGGAGGCGCTGGAAGTAGCGGTCGTCGTAAGGACCCTGGAACAGGGCCAGGAGCCAGGCCCGGTGGAGGACTCTCAGGCGCTCCTGCTGGGCCTCGGCCAGAAATCCGGCGGTATCCGGGATCTGGAGGAACAGGTTGTAGAAGTCGGAGACGATGCGGTCCGCGTGGGGTTCCACCAGGGGCCCCAGGCTTTTCAGGGTCTGGGCCTCCAGCTCGGTGAACTTATAATTTTCCTTAATTTCCTGGAAGGTGCGCATGTTAGCTGCCTGTGGTCAGTAATCAGTAATTAGTACTATTACGTTAGATAATATCTCCCATATCGCCCATGATAGGCCAACCATCGGATATTACTGACAATCAGTTTTGTCACCCTGAGCCGTAGGCGAAGGGTCTAGATTCTTCGCTTCGC
>VGSW01000152.1 GCA_016874915.1 Deltaproteobacteria bacterium | reverse complement strand
GGGGAACCCCAGGTTTTAGGGCAGATTAAAGAAGCCTATCGCCAGGCCACTTCCCAAAACGCCACCGGGCCTATTATGAACCGGTTGCTGCACAAGTCCTTTTCCGTGGCCAAGCGGGTACGCCGGGAAACGGGCATCGGCGACGCCGCGGTGAGCGTCAGCTATGCCGCGGTAAGCCTGGGAAAGAAAATCTTCGGCAGCCTGGCGGGGAAAAACGTGCTGCTGTTAGGGGCCGGGGAGATGGCGGAACTGGCCCTGGAGCACCTCCGGGGCCAGGGAGTGGCTCAGATCGTCATCGCCAACCGCACCCTGGACCGGGGCGTGCGCCTGGCGGAGCGCTTCCGAGGGGAAGCCGTGTCGTTGGAGGAGCTGGATACCCAGCTTTTGGCGGTGGACATCCTCATCAGCTCCACCGGCGCCCCGGAATACCTCCTCACCCGGGACCAGGTGAAAGCGGCCATGCGCCGGCGCAAGCAGCGGCCCCTGTTTCTCATTGATATTGCCGTGCCCCGGGACCTGGACCCCGGCATCAACGACCTGGACAACGTCTATCTCTACAACATTGACGACCTCCAGGAGGTGGTGGCCCAGGGCTGGGAACACCGCCATAAGGAAGCGGGCAAGGCCGAACGGCTGGTGGCCGCGGAGACCCTGAAATTCCTGGAATGGCTGGAAACCCTGGAGGTCTTTCCCACCATCATCGACCTGAAGGAAAAGGCCGACCGCATCTGTGAGGCGGAGATAGACAAAACCTTAAAGCAATTGGGCCCCCTTACCGAAGAGCAACGCCAGGCCCTGGAGGTGCTCACCCACTCCATCGCCCAGAAACTGCTTCATGACCCCATCATCTTCCTCAAGCGCAACCACCACCCCAAAAAAATCCAAAAAGAGCTGGATCTGGTGCGCCGGCTCTTCAACCTGGACCCGGACCGGGCCGAGGACGCCGCGGTTCTGGAGGATAAGGAGCCTCGGAAGCCTTCAGATAAATCCTGACCCCCTGGGGGTCGGGGAAGATTGCCTCTACCCTATTGACCCGCGTATTTCCCGTTGATATTCTTTATAGTAGTTATCCTTGGGAAATTTTCATTTAATGGCTTTTGCCCTGGGAAAAGTAAATTCAGACAGAAGTTTTATTATCATGGTTTTTTAACCGAAAACCGAAGGCCGAAAACCCAAAACTGCCTTAAATCCGAGGTCGGGCTATGACCAAGGTCATCGACATCGAAGACCGGCTCCGCCTGGAGAAAAAGAAAAAGCTCCAGGTGGACAAGGCCAAGAAGATGGAAGCGGTGCGCAAAATCATCCAGTGCACCCGCTGCCTGGCCCGCTGCGCCAAGTGCGGCTGCCAATTCGACACCCAGGAGATGTACAAGCGCCACAAAGGCCCTTTTCGCTTCTGCCCTCCCTGCCAGGAAGAATACGAAGAGTTTGTGCGGATGAAAGAAACGGGGGAAGAAAGCCCCTATTACTGGCATAACCGGGAATGGGAGGCCCTCTGGCAGAGGTGGCTGGACTATCAGGCGGCTTTGAAGGAATACGGCGAGTCGCCGGAGTTCATTGATCTGGTGCGGGAAGTGGAATGGGACCGGTGAGGCAGTGGTCAGTTGCCAGTGGCCAGTTATCAGTAAAATAAATCAAATTTTTCTCTGATCACTGATCACTGACCACTGATCACTGGCAACTATTTCTCCGCCTCTCCTAAACGGTAGGCGTGCTGCAGCAGTTCCATGGCGAAGTCAAACGCGGTCTTGCGGTCCAGAAGAACCTCCGCATGTTCCTTCTGTTTTACCCCGGAACCGGTGTAAATCACGATCTTGAGCACGCCTTCGGGGCGCTGGACCACCGCGATCTCCCCTGTCTCCGGCTTGAGAGTTTTATAAGTCCGGTGAGCCATCTTGTCGGGGTCGGCGCTTTGCACTGGATGAACCATAATATCCTCCTCCCTAGAGTTGCCCGTTAAGATAATCCTTTACGGGCGGCAATTCAACCCTGAAATTGGCGGGAGATGGATTTCTTTAAGAGATTAACCACGAAGGACACGAAGACCGCACGAAGACTTTAGCGGACTTTGGTGTGATCTTAGTGCTCTTCGTGGTGAGCTTTTAACATGAATCTTTACCCCAAAGAATACGACCTCATCGTGGTGGGGGCCGGGCACGCCGGCTGCGAAGGGGCCCTGGCTGCGGCCCGTATGGGCCTCAAGGTGCTCCTGTTCAACCTCAACCTGGACACCATGGCGGCCATGGCCTGCAACCCGGCCATCGGCGGCCTGGCCAAGGGCCACCTGGTCAAAGAGATCGACGCCCTGGGGGGCGTCATGGGCTACCTGGCAGATTTGACCGGGCTCCAGTGCCGAACCCTCAACCTCTCCAAAGGCCCGGCGGTGAGAGGCACCCGCATCCAGTGTGACAAGCAGGCCTACCGCCTGGGGATGAAGAGCTTCCTGGAAAAGGAAAACCGTATCGATCTCCGGGAAGCCATGGTGGAAAGGCTGCTGGTGGAAGACGGCCGCGTCAGAGGGGTGGTGGAGACCCTGGGGCTGGTCTATAAGGCCCGGGCGGTGCTCATCACCACGGGCACGTTCCTGAACGGCCTCATCCATATCGGGGACGTGCGCCTTTCCGCGGGCCGGGCTGGGGAGTTCGCCTCCGTGGGCCTGGCCGCCCACCTCCTGGAACTGGGGTTTCGGATGGGGCGCATGAAGACCGGGACCCCGCCGCGCCTGAGGGCCGGGACCATTGATTTTGCCGCCATGGGCCGCCTGGAAGGTGACCCCCGGCCCCGGCCTTTTTCCTGGCGATCTTCGGGGTTCCCGCAGGAGCAGATCACCTGCTTCACCACCCACACCACCGCGGAGACCCACCGCCTCATCCGCCGGAACATCCACCGCTCCCCCCTCTACAGCGGGGTCATCAAAGGAGTCAGCGCCCGGTACTGCCCCTCCCTGGAAGACAAGGTGATGCGCTTTCCGGACAAACCCAGCCATATGGTGACCCTGGAGCCGGAAGGCCGGGACACCCAGGAGATTTACGCCAAGGGCTTGGGGAACTGCCTGCCGGTGGAACTCCAGCTGCAGCTTTTCCGTAGCGTCCCCGGCCTGGAGGAGGCCGAGGTGATGCGCCCGGCCTATGCCATCGAATACGATTGCGTGGATTCCCTGCAGCTTAAGCCCACCCTGGAGACCAAGCTGGTGAAGGGGCTGTTTCTGGCGGGGCAGATCAACGGCACTTCGGGCTACGAGGAAGCCGCGGCCCAGGGGCTGTGGGCCGGAATCAACGCCGCCTGCCAGGTTTTGGGGAGGCCGCCCTTTCTGCCGGACCGCTCCCAGGCCTACATGGCGGTCATGGTGGACGACCTGGTGACCAAAGGGACCCGGGAACCCTACCGCCTGTTCACCTCCCGGGCGGAGTACCGCCTCCTGCTGCGGGAGGACAACGCCGACCTGCGCTTGACGGAGTGGGGGCACGAATTGGGGCTAGTGAATAAGGAGGCCGCGGAGCGTCTGCGGGAGAAGAAGCGCCTCCTGGCCGAAGAAGAAGCCCGCTTGCAGGGACGGAAAATCTTTCCCACCCCGGAGGTGAACCGGGAGTTGGAGGCCCGGGGGACCGCGCCCCTCAAGGCTCCCACCCCGATTTTGCGCCTGGTGAAGCGGCCCGGCCTGGACCTGCCCTCCCTCTACCGCCTGGCGGGGGAGGACCCGCAAGCGCCCCCCGCAGTGGTGGAGCAGATTGAAATCCGCCACAAGTACGAAGGCTATATTAAGCGCCAGGAGGACGCGGCCCGGAACCTGGCCCAGCGCGAAGGGAAGCGCATCCCCCAGGATTTTGACTACGAGGGGGTGCCGGGGCTGTCCCACGAGGTGCGGGAAAAGCTTAAAACCGTGCGGCCCCTGTCCCTGGGCCAGGCGGCCCGCATCTCCGGGATGACCCCCGCGGCCCTGGCGGTGCTTCTGGTGTACCTGAAGCGCCGGGGCGTTAATTAGTTTTCTGTTTTCTATAAAAATTAAAAACGATTGTTGCCTTAGCTTCGGAAAGGGCCTCTGAAGATCGGCTGCCTCTTGCCAAAATGAAAAACAAAATACATTGACCTGAGTGGCACAGGCTTCCAGCCTGTGGGAAGGTTTCTTGGCAGGACAGACAGCGCCCACAGGCCAGAGGCCTGTGCCACTAATATTTTTCTGGTTGGTTTTCTCTCTCGAAATAGGGGGATTTTTTCTAAGATGCCTCCCGGTATTGCCTTGCCCGCCAAACCGCCAACCTGCTCACTGATCACTGACAACATTGCCATAACCGCAGGAGTATGTTAATTTTAAAGGGCCTGCCCGCCTCTAACTAGGTGGTAGGCCAATTTTTTTAAGGAAATCCGGTTTGCCTCCTGATCTTGACCGATTGCGCATCGACCGCCAAGAAGGGCAGCGCCCCACCGCTTCCCGCAACCCCCGGATTATTCTGGGAATTCTGGCCGGGCTGCTGATGCTCGGGGCCGCGCTCTATTTTTGGGGGCCGCTCCAGCCCACCCAGGAAGTGAAGCTCTGGACCGTGGCTAAGGTTTATCCGGCCCAGGCTTTTACTCAGCTTAACGCCAGCGGCTACGTGGTGGCCCAGCGCAAGGCCGCAGTTTCTTCCAAGAGCACCGGCCGCCTGGCCTTCCTGGGGGTGGAGGAAGGCAGCCGGGTGAAAAAGGGGCAGATTCTGGCCACCCTGGAAAATGAAGACCTGGTGGCGGCCCGGGACCAGGCCGTCTCCCAGATCAAAGAATCCGAAGCCGGCCGGCTCAATGCCCAGGCGGAGCTCAACGACGCCACCCTCCAATACCGCCGCTACAAGGATCTGGTGGCCCGGGATTTGGTGGCTCGCCAGGACTTTGACACCGCAGTGGCCCGCTATGACAAGGCCAAGGCCGGGGTAGCTCTGGCCCAAGCCCGCATTAAGGTGTCCCAGGCGGCCCTGGCCAACGCCCAGGCGTCCCTGGAATATTCTTACATCCGCGGCCCCTTTGACGGGGTGGTCACCACCAAGTTCGCCGAAGTGGGGGAAGTGGTGGCCCCCTTCGGGGCCGCGGTGAACGCCCGGGCCGCGGTGGTGACCATGGCGGACCTCAATTCTCTCATGGTGGAGGCCGACGTGGCGGAATCCAACCTGGACCGGGTCAAGGTGGGCCAGCCCTGTGAAATCACCCTGGACGCCATCCCTAATAAGCGTTTTGCCGGGGAAGTGCACATGATCGTGCCCACCGCGGATCGGGCCAAGGCCACGGTGCTCACCAAGGTGAAATTTTTGGAGTTCGACGACCGCATCCTGCCGGAGATGAGCGCCAAAGTGGCCTTCCTGACCAAGCCCCTACAAACCGGGGAGCGCCAACCCCGTCTCGCCGTTCCCAAGGGGGCCCTGGTGACTAAAAACGGCAAGCAGGAGGCATTTATCATCGAAGGCCACCGGGTGAAGCTGGCCCCGGTCACGGTGGGCCAGACCCTGGAAAACCTGGTGGAAATCCAGGGCGGCCTGAAAGAGGGGGACCGGGTGGTCCTCGACCCCCCGGCTTCTCTCAAGGACGGCTCCCGGATCAGAGTTAAGGAATGATGCGGAGTTCAAAGTTCAAAGTTGAATCAAGGGGGGGCGGCTTCCGAGGAAGCCCCGCACTTTTTCATATTTTATGGTGATCCTAAGCTTATGAGCAACTCTCCCGACGCTTCTCCACCTTTGGTGGAAATCGAGCACCTCTACAAGTCCTACCGCCGGGGCAGCCAGGAAGTGCCGGTGCTCCAGGACATCTCTTTGAATATCATGCCGGGGGAGTTTCTCGCGCTCATGGGCCCGTCCGGCTCGGGCAAGACCACCCTGCTCAACCTCATCGCGGGGCTGGACCGCCCGGACCGGGGCCGCCTCATGGTGGACGGCCTGGACCTCACCACCCTGGCGGAAGCGGATCTGGCCCACTGGCGGGCCGGGGCCGTGGGCTTTATCTTCCAGTTCTATCATCTCATCCCGGTGCTCACCGCGTTTGAAAACGTGGAACTGCCCCTGCTGCTCACTTCTCTTCACCGCCGGGAGCGCCGGGAGCACGTGGACCTGGTCCTGGAACTGGTGGGCCTCAGCGACCGGAGCCATCATTACCCGGCCCAGCTTTCCGGCGGCCAGCAGCAGCGGGTGGCCATTGCCCGGGCCCTGGTCACCGACCCCACCTTCATCGCCGCAGACGAACCTACCGGAGACCTGGACCGCCAGTCCGCGGGGGAAATCATGGACCTCTTGAGCCGCCTCAACCAGGATTTTCACAAAACCATAATCATCGTCACCCACGACCCGGAAGCGGCCAGCCATGCTTCCTACATCCGGCGGCTGATTAAGGGCCAGCTGCTGAATCAGAATCACAGGGAAGGCTGAGATCGGGGTCGTAAGCGCCTGTCGCCAAGTATAATAGCCCATGATTGTTGCCGCCGCCGTCCCCAGAAATTCCCGAGGCCGCTTCTATCACATCGATTGCGGCCCCGGTGACCTGGCCCCTTACATTCTCACCACCGGCGACCCCGGCCGGGCCCGGAGAATCGCCCGGCGCTTTGACCGCCTTACCGTGCGGCGCCATAACCGGGAATTCCTTACCTATACCGGCATCTACCGGGGTATTCCCATATCAGTCATGGCCACGGGCATCGGCGCCGCGCCCAGCGCCATCGCCGTAGTGGAGGCGGCCCAATGCGTCCAGCCGGCGACGTTCATCCGCCTGGGCTCCACCGGGGCCTTGCAGGAGCATATCGCCCTGGGGGACCTCATCATCACTTCGGAAGCCCTGCGGGATGAGAACACCACCCATTATTACGCGCCGCCGGAGGTCAAGGCCCGGGCCCATCCCCAGGTGACCGCGGCCCTGGAACGGGCGGCGGAAGAATTAGGCGCGCCTTACCACGTGGGGGTGACCTGCACCGCCGCGGATTTTTACGCCGGGCAAGGGCGGCTCATTCCGGGGTTTCCCACCTTAGAGCCGGAGAAAGTGGCGCGCTTGAGCCGGGCCGGGGTCCTGAACCTGGAAATGGAGATGAGCGCCTACCTGACCCTGGCGGCAGTTTCCACCTTCCGGATTCGGGCCGGCGGTATGTGTGCGGTCTTCGCCAACCGCCTCACCGGGGCCGCGGTCTTCGGCCAGAAAAACCTCCACGCCATCGAGAACCGCCTTATCCGGGTGGGATTGCGGGCGGTGGAGATTTTGGCGGAGGAGGACTGAGAGTTTAAGGTTCAAAGTTCAAAGTTTTTCCTGGGTTGCATTTCATAAGTTCAGTGACGTGAAACGATGGCCAAGTTGCCGAAGCAGGAGCTTCGGCCCAAATTTGCGTTCCCAAGCGGGAGCTTGGGAACGAGAAGTGGAAATTTAAGCAGTCCTTGAACCCAGAACCCAAAACCCAAAACCTAAAACCTTGAACCTCGAACCTTGAACTATGTTTAAACTCACCTGGCGCAATACCACCCGGCATCCTTTACGGGCCGGATTAACGGTTACCGGCATGGCGGTGGCGGTGTTGGCTTTCACCCTGCTCCGCACCATGGTGGCGGCCTGGTATGCCGGAGTGTCGGCGGCCTCCCCGGCCCGGCTGGTGGCCAGAAACGCCATTTCCCTGATTTTTCCCCTGCCCGTGGCTTATCTCCCCAAGATCCAGGCCCTGCCGGGGATCACCGGGGTGGCTTACGGCAACTGGTTCGGCGGGGTTTATATTGACGAGCGGCATTTCTTCCCCCAGTTCTCCGTGGACGTGAAGAATTACTTCGATCTCTATCCCGAATACCTTATGTCGGAGGACCAGAAGTCGGCCTTCTTGCGGGACCGCCGGGGGGCCGCGGCGGGCCAGACTTTGGCGGCCCGGTACGGCTGGAAGATCGGGGACGCCATTATCCTTAAGGGGACCATCTACCCCGGGGAGTACCGCTTTATCCTCCGGGCCATTTACTCCGGCGCGGAACCCACCACCGATGAAGGCCGCTTATTCTTTCACTGGGATTACCTCAATGAAAACCTGAAGAAAATCGCCCATCCCCGAACCGACCAGGTGAGTTGGTTCCTCATCCGGGTGGCCCGACCGGAACTGGCCCCCCTGGTGGCCCAGGAAATTGACGCGCTCTTTAAAAATTCCCTGGCGGAGACTATCACCGAGACGGAGGCGGCCTTTCTCATGGGCTTCGTGTCCATGACCGAAGCCATCCTCATGGCCATCCGGGTGGTGTCCTGGGTGGTCATCGGCGTCATCCTGGTGGTTCTGGCCAATACCATGGTGATGAACGCCGGGGAGCGCCGGGGGGAATATGCGGTGCTCAAGACCATGGGGTTCCGGCCCCGGCACCTCTTTCCTCTCATCGTGGGGGAGTCGGTGATCCTGGCCCTGGCCGGAGGGATTATGGGCCTGGCTTTGACCTTCCCCGCGGTGCGCCTCATCAAGGCCTCCCTGGGCCAGTATTTCCGGGTCTTCCCCCTTACCTGGGCCACCCTGGCTTTGGGGTTGGGGGTGTCGGTGGGAGTGGGCCTCCTGGCCGCCCTGCTCCCGGCCTGGCGGGCCAGCCGGGTGAGCATTGCCGAGGCTTTAAGGAAAGTGGGATGAGAGTGAGCGGGGGAGGGGGCTAAGGGCGCCCGCCCTTACCCCCTCCCCCGCG
>VGSW01000151.1 GCA_016874915.1 Deltaproteobacteria bacterium | reverse complement strand
GGGTTGGGGGATGGGGTTTGGGGAAGGGGGCAGGGGCCTTCCGCCCCTGGCCCCCTTCCCCAAATATCTTTCTACAGGAATAACCATGGCGGAAATTCTGGACAAGGTTTACGACCCCAAGCGCATCGAAGCCAAGTGGTACACGTTTTGGGAAGAAGCGGGGCTGTTTAACGCCCGGGCCGATGGTGCCCGGCCCCCGTACTGCATCGTCATCCCGCCGCCCAACATCACCGGGTCGCTGCACATGGGCCACGCCCTGAACAACACTTTGCAAGACATTCTCATCCGGGTGAAGCGCATGCAGGGTTTTGACGCCCTGTGGATGCCGGGCACGGACCATGCCGGCATCGCCACCCAGAACGTGGTGGAACGGATGTTGGCCGCGGAAAAGCTCGACCGCCATAAGGTGGGACGGGAGGCCTTCATCCGCCGGGTCTGGCAGTGGAAGGAGGAATCCGGCGGCGTCATCATCAAGCAGCTAAAGCGCCTGGGCTGCTCCTGCGACTGGAGCCGGGAGCGCTTCACCATGGACGAGGGGCTGTCCCGGGCGGTGCGGGAAGTCTTTGTCCGCCTCTATGAAGAGGGCCTGATATATAAAGGCGATTACATCATCAACTGGTGCCCCCGGTGCCAGACGGCCCTGGCGGACCTGGAGGTGGAGCACGAGCCCAGGGACGGCCAGCTCTATTTCATCCGATACCGGCTGGCCGACCGGGAAGGCCACCTCACCGTGGCCACCACCCGGCCGGAGACCCTTCTGGGTGACACCGCGGTGGCGGTTAACCCCAAAGATTCCCGCTATCTGGCCTTTCACGGGGCCACCCTGCGGCTGCCGGTTCTGGGCCGGAAAATCCCGGTGATCACCGATCCCCACGTCTCCCTGGAGTTCGGCACCGGCGCCCTGAAGATCACCCCGGCCCACGACTTCCACGACTTTGAAATCGCCCGGCAGCATAATCTGCCGGCGGTGAAGGCCATCAATGAAGCAGGAATCATGACGGAAGCCGCGGGCCAGTACCAGGGTCTGGACCGCTTCGCCTGCCGGAAAAAGATTCTCCAGGACCTGAAGCAGGACGGCTTGTTGGAAAAGGTGGAGCCTTACCACCTGGTCCTGGGCCACTGCTACCGCTGCAAGACCGTGGTGGAACCCCTCATCTCCAAGCAATGGTTCGTGGCGGTGAAACCCCTGGCGGAAAAAGCCATTAAAGCGGTGGAGGAAGGCCGCACCCGCCTCATCCCGGAGTCCTGGGAGAAGAGCTACTTCGACTGGATGCTCAACATCCGGGACTGGTGCATCTCCCGGCAGATCTGGTGGGGCCACCGCATCCCGGCCTGGACCTGCCAGGGATGCGGGGAAGTCCTGGTGAGCCGGGAAGACTTGATCGCCTGCCCCCGGTGTGGCAGTTCCCAGTTAATCCAGGAAACCGACGTCCTGGACACCTGGTTTTCCTCGGCCCTGTGGCCTTTTTCCACTCTCGGGTGGCCCGAGGAGACTCCGGAGCTGAAAATTTTTTATCCCACCACGGTGCTGGTCACCGCGTTCGACATCCTGTTCTTCTGGGTGGCCCGGATGATGATGATGGGCCTCCATTTCATGAAAGACGTGCCCTTCCATGAGGTTTATATCCACGCCCTGGTGCGGGACCCGGAAGGCCAAAAAATGAGCAAATCCAAGGGGAACGTCATCGACCCCCTGGACCTCATGGACCAATACGGCACCGACGCGTTCCGCTTTTCCCTGGCGGCCTTCGCGGCCATGGGCCGGGACATCCGCCTGTCGGAGGAGCGCATCGCCGGGTACCGCAACTTCGCCAACAAGGTGTGGAACGCCTGCCGCTTCACCCTGATGAACCTGGAGGGCTTTGATCCGGCGGCACCTCCCGATGACCTGCCCCTCACCACGGTGGAGGCCTGGATCATGAGCCGCCTCCAGCAGGTGATTAAGGATAACGCGGCGGCTCTCGATTCCTACGACTTCGACCAGGCGGCCAATAATCTCTACCAGTTCATCTGGCATGAATTCTGCGACTGGTATCTGGAGCTCATCAAGCCGCAGCTCCATGACACCCAGAACCCCGAAACCCGGCGCCACTGCCAGCGGGTCCTGGTGGAGGTTTTGAGCCATATTTTGCGGCTGCTCCACCCCTTCATGCCCTTTATCACCGAAGAGATCTGGCAGAAACTGCCGGGCGCGGCGGGCAGCGTCATGTTGGCCCCCTATCCTGCCGCGGATGACCGGCTGCTCCACCCGGCGGCGGAAGAGGAAATGCGACTGGTAATGGAAACCATCACCGCCATCCGTAACTTAAGGGGCGAGATGAACGTGCCCCCCGCGTCCCAGGTGGATGTCTCCTGCTACTGCGCCGCGCCCCGTCCTCTGGAAATGCTGGGCCGCCACCGGCAATCGGTGCAATTGCTGGCCAAGGTCCGGGAACTGGGGTTCAACCCTGACTCCGGCCCCCCCGCGGCCGCGGCCAAGGCCGTGGTGGATCAGGTGGAAATCTACATGCCTTTAAAGGGGATAATCGACTTTGGCGAGGAAGACCGGCGCCTGGCCCGGGAAATGGAGAAAATCGCCAAGGAACTGACCCAGGCCCAGCGCAAGCTGTCCAACGAGGACTTTATCGCCAAGGCCAAACCGGAAGTGGTGCAGAAAGAAAAGGAACGGCTGCAAAGCTGGAGCGAGAAGCTGAATAAGCTGAAAGTGCACCGGGAGCGGATTAAGGAGTTTTGGGGTTAGTGTGGGTGGGGGAGAGCTGAGATTATTGGGGGAGGGGCCAGGGGCCGAGGGCCCCTGCCCCTCCCCCAACCCCCTCCCCAACCCCCATGAGGGCGGGAGTTGCACCGGTGGCACAGGCGTCTCGCTTTTGCTTTCTCCTTGGTTCCAAGCAGGCTTGGGAACCGGAAGAGAACCCGGTGGGGCGGGCGTCCCTGCCCGCCCAATACTGAATGTCCACAAAAAGTTATGGCGGGCACGGAGGCCCGCCCCACCAATCTTTTTATATGACCAATTGTTATCGGTTTTGGCTCAGGCCTTTTATCTGCATCTTCCTTCCATGGACAATTGGACTGCTCGTGGGGGCCGTCCCCGCCCACCCCTGCACCTTATTTGCCGCGGCGGGGAGCCGGGTGGAAGGGGGCGGCACCCTCATCGCCAAGAATCGGGACCGCCAACCCCGGCTGAGCGCCTTGAAAATTTTCACTCCCCCCGGGGGCTTCAGGTTCCTGGGCCTGATTGACGCCACCTCCGTAAAACAACCGGCGGTGGCCGGGGTCAATGAAAAGGGCCTGGTGGTGGTGGACGCCACCGCCAGCAGCCTCCCCGCCCGGGAGCGCCGGGGGGATGCGGTCAGCCTGACGGAAAAGGTTTTGGCCGCCTGCGCCAGCGTGGACGCGGCCCTGGCCCGGAAGGAGATTTTCGCCCGCCACCCGGCCTTTCATATGCTGGCTGACGGACAGAAAATCGCCACCGTGGAGGTAGCCCCCGGCGGCCAGGTGGTGGTGACGGTGCGGGACCGGGGCGTGCTGGGCCATACCAACCACTACACCGATGGACGCCTGGAATGGGCCAACCGGCTGCTCAAAGAGAGCAGTTGGGTGCGCCAGGCGCGGATTTGGGAACTGCTGGCCGGCTGCCGCAAGCCTTTGACCCTAAAGGATTTCATCAGTTTCAGCCAGGACCGCGACGACGGCCCGGACAACAGCATCTGGCGCACCGGCGGCAAACCCCGGGCGACCCGCACCCTGGCCACCTGGATCGTAGCCCAGCCCCAGGGCCAGGCGCCCCGCGTCTACGTCAAGATTGCCAACCCCGGGGAGCCGGAGCAGACTTACGACCTACCCCTGGACCGGGCTTTCTGGCAAAAGGGAAGGGTGCAATTCCCTTGATAGGTTGCGGCGAAAATTGCAGTTACCTGTCGAAATGAAAAAAAGGATTATTAGTGGCACAGGCTTCCAGCCTGTGGTTAGCTTGCTTCATCTACTACTCTGGTCACAGGCCGGAGGCCTGTGCCACTCAAGGTTGGGGACGAGAAAAACCATCTTGGAATTTTAACTTTGGATAAACCAGACCAGGTCACCTGCCCCATTCCGGATATGGGTTTTTGCCTCTATGACCGCTGCCCTTATTGGGATTCCCAGCGGCAGGAGTGCGACGCGGCTTGTTATCAGGATGCGGCGGGCGAGGTTAGTCAGAGTGACTCTTCCTGGGAATTTCCCTGTACCATCAATTGGACGGAAGAAATTGATTAATGGACCGAAGACCGGAGACCGGGAAACTGAAGACCGGAGACCGGAGACGGGAGACCGGGAACTGAAAATGACTTCTTTCCCTTCATCACCTCACATCGACCGCCTCATTGACCTGGCCCTGGAAGAAGACCTGGGCCCCGGGGACGTCACCACCCAGGCCCTCATCCCGCCGGACCTCCAGGGGGAGGCCCATATCCGGGCCAAAGAGACTCTAATAGTGGCGGGGCTGCCCGTGGCCGAACGGGTATTCCGGCGGTTAGACGCCCTTATAGATTTTGAGGCTGAAGTGGAGGAAGGCCAGGAAGTGGCGCCGGGCGCGGTGCTGGCCCGGATAACCGGGCCGGTGGCCGCCATCCTCACCGGCGAGCGCACCGCCTTGAACTTCCTCATGCGCCTGTCCGGCATCGCCACCTTCACCCGGAAGATGGCTGCGGCAGTGGCCGGGTATCCGGTATTCATCACCGACACCCGCAAGACCACCCCGGGGTGGCGGGTCCTGGGAAAATATGCGGTGCGCCTGGGCGGCGGCCGCAACCACCGCCTGGGACTCTATGACGGGGTATTGATAAAAAATAACCACCTGGCCGCGACCGAATCCATCACTGCGGCCATCAACCAGGCCCGCCAGGCCGCGCCCCATACCCTAAAAATCGAAGTGGAAGTCACCGATCTGGAGGGGTTGAAAGAGGCTCTGGCCGCGGGCGCGGACATCATCATGCTGGACAACATGGATGAGGCCGCCATGGCCGAAGCGGTGAAAATCGTCCAGGGCCGGGCCATCCTGGAAGCCTCCGGCGGCATGACCCTGGAGCGCCTCCCCAAAGTGGCCGCCACCGGCGTCAACTTTATCTCCATGGGGGCTCTCACTCACTCCGCCCTCGCGGTGGACATCCATCTGCGGTTGGTGAGGGTGTGGTAAAATTTTTGGGGGAGGGCCGGGGGAAATCAATTCCCCCGCCCTCCCCCAAATAACTCCTATCCTCCTCCCCGAGCCAACTCCTGGGCCCTCAGCGCCGCGGCTTCCACCGCGCTCATCACCATCCCCCGGAAGCCTCCCATCTCCAAGACATGAATTCCTTCGATGGTGGTGCCCGCGGGGGAGGCCACCTGGTCTTTCAAGGCGCCGGGGTGGAGTTTGCCCTCCTGGATAAGGCGGGCGGCGCCCAGGACGGTCTGGGTGGCCAGGGTGAGGGCCAGAGGTCTGGTCAGCCCTACTTTCACCCCGGCGTCGGCCAGGGCCTCGATGAAGATGGCCACGAAGGCCGGGCCGCTGCCGCTCAAGCCGGTTACCGCGTCCAGGTGTTTTTCGTCCACCACCTCGGTCTGGCCCACCGCGCCGAAGAGTTCAAGAGTCAGAGCCGCATCTTCAGGGGTGGCCAGGTGTCCCGGGGCCACCGCGGCCATGCCGGCGCCCACCAGAGCCGGGGTGTTGGGCATCACCCGGATAAGGCGGGAATTGGTAAGAACGCTCTGCAAGGTGGAAAGAGTCACCCCCGCGGCAATGGAGATGATCAGGTGTTGGGGCCCGGCCTGATCCTGGATCTCGGCTAAAACCTCCCGGCCCACTTGGGGTTTCACCGCCAGCACCACCACCGGGGCCTTCATCACCTCCCGGTTGTTTTTGGCGGCCTTCAACCCCAGGGTGGCCAGGGCGGCCCGCCGGGAGGGGTCGGGATCATAAAAAGTGATATTTTCCGGGATGACCCAACCTCCCCCCAGAAGTCCCCGGATAATGGCGCTTCCCATGGCCCCGGCGCCGATGAAGCCCAACTTTGCCTGTTTAAGCCGGCTGCGGCTTTCAGTCATTGACATGCGCCCCCCTCTCATGCAAAATCATTCCAAATATACAATATTTGAGGAAATAATGGGGGGAAATCTGGGAGTCCGCCCTGCCCCTTCATGACATCAGAATTGAAAGAGCTTTGAAAAATTCCCCCAGGCGGAGCGACCGAAGAATCTATAAAAGCTGAACTCTTTGCTGCATTCTAAAATGGTAAAAGAAAATTAAAACCAGGATTAAACCCAAAAAGCATCTGCCTAAGGGTACAATCCTCCTAAAGGCAGACGTGATCAATCATGCCCCTTCAGGATAGGAGAATTTGCCATGAACTCGAGATATTGGGGCAAACTTTGGATCATTGGCCTTTTTCTATTTCTCTGCCTGACAATTCCTTCGCTTCCCAGCCTTTGGGCACAGGGGGATCTCCCAGCCCGATCCTGGAATCCGGACAACTTGGCCCGGCTGAAGGCCCTCAATCTCAAAGAGCCTTTCACTTTTGCAGTCTTTGGCGACAGCCGCAACAACCCGCCGGTCTTCGAGCAACTCCTGGAAGGGGTCAGCCAGGATAAAGGCATCGCTTTTGCCATCCACCTGGGGGACATGGTGGATTACGCCAACCTGGACCAATACAACCTATTTTTTCAGCAGGCGCGGGGAAATCTGCATATCCCTTTGCTGGCGGCGGTGGGAAACCATGAGCTCCAAAATAACGGGGCCGAGATATACGCCGGGATTTTCGGCCCCCGGTATTATTCTTTCCGAGTTCGCAGACACTACTTCCTGGTGTTGGACGCGTCGGCAAGTACCGGGCCGGACGAGACCCAGTTCCAGTGGCTGGAACGTGAACTTCAGAAAGCCCGGGCCTGCCTGACCCGGTTGGTGTTCATGCATGTTCCCCTTTCCGATCCCCGAGGCCCCGACCACCACCACTGCCTGAGGCCGGACAGCGCGGCCCGGCTTGTTAAGCTGTTTAAGAAATACCGGGTTACCCACGTCTTCACCGCCCACATTCATGCCTATTTTACGGGGAAACTGCAGGGAGTCCCTTACACCATCTCCGGCGGGGCCGGGGCGCCACTCTACCGGGAAGTTCCCACGGCGGCGTTTTACCATTTCCTCAAAGTAACCGTTAAAGGAAACCGGCTTCAGATTCGGGTGATCCGGGTGGAGGAATAAGAAAAAAATTCTCTTCTGCGGGATTGAAAAATTCTGCGGCGTCACAAGGCGTTCAATATGGGAAGGTAACTTATGCCTCAAATTGACCGACCTATCTTAGCCCTGACCATGGGCGACCCGGTGGGGGTGGGCCCGGAAATCCTGGTCATGGCTCTTAAGGCCCCGGCTATTTATCAAGTCTGCCGGCCGGTAATTATCGGCGATCTTCCGGCCCTGGAACGGGCCCGGCGGCAGCTGGCCCCTGACTTTCAAATCAACGTCATCGACAACGCCGGGGAAGGACGCTTTGAGCCGGGGGGCCTGGACTTGCTGGCCCTGTCCCGTCTGGCTCCCGAAGACCTGGAATACGGCTGTCCCACTCCGGCTTCGGGCGCGGCTATGGTCTCCTATATTCTCAGGGCGGTGGACCTATCCATGGGTCGGCAGGTAGCAGGGATGGTCACTGGCCCCATCAGCAAGGTGGCCATGAACCTTTCCGGCTATTCTTACCCCGGGCACACGGAACTGCTGGCGGCCAAGACCGGCGCCCGGGAAGTGGCCATGATGCTGGCCGGAGGCGAGTTTCGGGTGGTCCTGGCCACCATTCACTGCGCCCTAACGGAGGTGCCCCGGCGTCTGAACACCGAGGCCCTATACCGGCTTTTTCTTCTCACCTGCCGCAGCCTGCGGTTGGATTTTGGGCTCTCCGAACCGCAGCTGGGGGTGGCGGCCCTCAATCCCCACGCCGGAGAAGGAGGGCTGTTCGGCCGCGAAGAAGAAGAGATCATCCTGCCGGCCGTTCGCCGGGCCCAGGAGGGCGACCTGAGGGTGGCCGGCCCCTACCCGGCGGACACCCTGTTCTGGAGGCACCGCCAGGGGGAGTTTGACGCCATCGTGGCCATGTACCATGACCAGGGCCTCATTCCTGTGAAGCTCTTGCACTTCATGGATGGGGTGAACATCACCCTGGGGCTGCCCATCATCCGCACTTCCGTGGACCACGGCACCGCCTATGAACTGGCGGGGACGGGGAAGGCCCACCCCGGCTCTTTGCAGGCCGCCATCACCCTGGCCGCGGAGATGGCCCGGAGGCGGTGGGAAAAAAAGTAACCTAGTTTTTATGTCATCCGGAACGAAGTGAAGGGTCTAAAACAGATCCTTCGCTTCGTGAGAATGACCAATATCCAATTTGGGAGTCCGTATTACTTTTGCGGAAATAAAGCAATCGATTATTGCCCGTGCTCCGAAAAGGAAGCCCTGGAAGGCCGTAATAGGGAGAAATCTCATTATTCGAAGTCAAAAACTAGAAAAAAATTAGTGGCACAGGCCTCCGGCCTGTGGACGCCGTCTGTTCTCTCCAGCGACTTTCCCACAGGCTGGAAGCCTGTGCCACTCATGCCCTTGTCTGTTGTTTTTCATTTCAGCGAGAAGCAGACCCCTTTTATACCAAGTTCAGTTTCAGATGCAACAAATTCTAGGGCTAACTTATTGATAATACAATTTCATTTAACCGAAAACTGAAAACCAAAAACCGAAAACGGTAT
>VGSW01000150.1 GCA_016874915.1 Deltaproteobacteria bacterium | reverse complement strand
GATTGACCAAGCCCTTTTATGGGTCATGAATCGGACCGGAGACAATCAAAGAACCTGTTCCCTGGAACGATTCGTGCGATGACCACTCGCTCCTCTTTGAGGAATTAATTTTCGGCAAACGCTATATGTACATAAATTCATAAATACGGTGACGAATATCTTCCGGTTGGTTAAATTCAGATAGAGATATTCCTCTCTATAGTTCAGCGCAAAGTCTTGACTCCTAATGTTTTCTCCCTCCCAAACCGCCGCCTAATCTTTCTTTCCGCCAGCCTTCAGCAAGACCTGGTACAACTCCGCTTCGTGGCCCCCAAAGAAATGGTCGGCGCCGGGAATAACCACGAACTCCGCCTGGTGGGGCCCGTGGGATAGGAGCTTCTGCAATTCAGCCAAAGGGCAGATATAATCTTGGTCTCCGGCAATGATGAGGGAAACCCGGGGCACCCGGCTCAGAAAAGGCATGGGCATGAAGGACACCGGCGGGGAAATGAAGATGGCCCCGTCCGCGGCCAGCCCGGCCAACAGGGCCTGGGCCGCGGCGTAGGCTCCGAAGGAATAACCCGCCACCAGGTAAGGGGCGGGCCCCCGGGTTTTGACGTAGTCCAGGGCCGCTTTGACATCTTCCGCTTCAGCCCGGCCTTCTCCATAGGCTCCGGTGCTTTCCCCCACCCCCCGGAAGTTAAAACGCAGGGTGGCCCAACCCCGGGCCTGAAAGGCCCGGGCCGCGATCCTGACCACGTTGTTGTCCATATCGCCGCCGTACAGGGAATGGGGGTGGGTGATGATTACGGCCCCGCCGGTTCCGGGAACATACCTCCCTTCCAGGGTTTCCGGCCCTGGGATTCGAATCAATTCTTCCATGGCTTTTCCTTTTTAACCGCAGCTGACCGCAGATTAGCACAGATTGCAGTCTAATCGAAACCCAATATCCCTCAGCCTCCATTAATACCTCGTCATAATTTTTTGCAAAATTATATTTTTTCATAGTTAATAATCAAATTTTTGCAAAAATAATCAATTTCGCCAAAAAATAAATTTATATTGACAACCTGATTCATTTCCTGAATAATCTTAGGAAATATCGCCAGGTTAGCTGGAGGTGAGGCCATGGCCATCGAAGAATTTCCCCGAATGAAGCGTTTGCCCCCCTATGTCTTCGTCAAGGTCAACGCCCTGAAGATGGAGGCCCGGCGCCGGGGCGAAGACATCATCGACCTGGGCATGGGCAATCCCGATATGCCCACCCCGCCTCATATTGTGGCCAAGCTCATGGAAGCCGCGGGAAAAGGTACAAATCATAGGTATTCCGCGTCAAAAGGAATAACTAAATTGCGGGTAGCCATTGCAGATTGGTATAAGCGGCGCTTTGACGTGGACATCGACCCGGAAACGGAAGCCATCGCCACCATCGGGGCCAAGGAAGGGTTGTCCCACCTGGTGCTGGCCTCGGTGGAGCCGGGGGACGTGGTCCTGGTGCCCAACCCCACTTACCCCATCCATGCGGCCTCGGTGGTCATCGCCGGCGGACAACTGGTGAGCATTCCCTTGACCCACGACCGGGATTTTTTTGAGGACCTGGACAACATCACCAACTTGATTCTGCCCCGGCCCACCATGCTCATCATCTCCTTTCCCCACAATCCCACCACCACCTGCGTGGACCTGGACTTCTTCAGGCGCATCGTGGACTACGCCCACAAGTACAAGGTGTGGATCATCCATGACTTTGCTTATGCCGACCTGGTCTTCGACGATTATGTGGCACCCAGTTTCCTCCAGGTACCCGGGGCCAAAGAGGTGGGGGTGGAACTCTTTTCCTTAAGCAAGAGCTACAACATGCCCGGCTGGCGCATGGGCTTTGTGGTGGGCAACCAACGATTGGTGCACGCCCTGACCCGCATCAAGAGCTACCTGGACTATGGGGTCTTCCAGCCCATCCAGATCGCCGGCATCATCGCCTTGAACGGCCCCTATGACTGCGTCCAGGAAATCGTCGGGGTCTATAAGGAACGGCGGGACGCCCTGTGCCGGGGGCTGCACAATATCGGCTGGCGGGTGGAGCCGCCCAAGGGCACCATGTTCGTCTGGGCCCGCATCCCCCGGAAATTCCGGCATCTGGGGTCCATCAACTATTCCATGATGCTCATTAACAAGGCCAAGGTGGCGGTGTCCCCCGGGGTGGGCTTCGGCGAGTTCGGGGACGAATACGTGCGCTTCGCCCTGGTGGAGAACGTCCACCGCACCAACCAGGCCATCCGGGGCCTGCGCAAAGTGATGCGTATGACCCCGGAGGAGATTGAACAGGTTACCAAGGAATACCTGGGTTAGAAATTTTCACCACGAAGAACACGAAGGAAACACAGAGGGACACTAAGAAATATTATGCCGGGGGCGTTTAAAGCGCACCCGGCATAATTTTTAGCGTCTTTCCGCCATGGCGGGAAATCGGACCGAAATTTCCCTTCTTGTTCCCAAGCTGTGCTTGGGAACGCACTTGGGCGCCAAGCTTGGCTTGGCCAATATCATTTTCATCTTTTACGGGTGAGCCGAAGGCTCATGAGAGACTGCCTACAAACATTAAGGGCGGGTTCCCCACGCCCTTTTATTCATTCGTCACAGCAGTAAAGACCCCTCTTGGTCCACCATGCCTGCCCATGGCCAATCTTGGACAAGAAAACCCTTCCGCCCAACGCAGTTGAAACCAATACTCGCGGCAGGCCTCTTCGGTAGCAAACCTTGTTCAAATTCCAGGATGTTCCTGGGATAATCTTCAACTTTCATCAACCCCGATACTACAGGGAGAGTCAACCGGATAGCCCCAAAACTAAACAATCCTCCCCGGATGCGTATAAACATTCATGCGCCCGTTCCGGGCGAAGCCGGCGGTGGTGAGGTTCAGCTCCCGGGCCAACTCCAGGGCCATGGTGGTGGGCGCGGAGACCGCGGCCAGGATGGGAATGCCGGCCCGGATGGCCTTCAGGGCCATTTCAAAGCTGAGGCGGCCGCTGAGGAGAGCCACCATCTTGCTTAAATCCCGGCGTTCCAGGAAAGCCCGGCCGATGACCTTGTCCATGGCGTTGTGGCGGCCCACGTCTTCGGCGTGAAGGAAGACTTCTCCGCCTGGAGTTGCCAGAGCCACCGCGTGGGTGCCGCCCGTTTCATGGTAAATGGTTTGGGACTCGGTTAAGCGGTCCATGAGGCCCAAAAGCGCCGGGGGAGAGATGGTCAGGTCCCCGGCGACGGGTGCGACCTTCCGGGAGATTTCCGCCACCGCCTCCTTGGCGCACAGCCCGCAACTGGAGTAAGCCACCTCCAGGTGGCGCCGGCCGGTGCGGGCCATAGCCGGATCCGTGAGTTGGACGTCCACCACGTTGGGGGGGAGCAGGGGGTCGGTGTCAGTGCCGCAGAAGTGCATGGTGATGACTTCCGCCAGGTTATGCACAATGCCTTCGGTGAGCAGAAATCCCAGGGCCAGTTCCTTTTCCCAGCCCGGCAGGCGCATGAGCATCTGGAACGGCTCGCCCTTAAGGCGGATCTCCAGGGGCTCTTCCACCACCACCCGGTCATGGGTGGGCTCAAGGCGCCCCTTTTGGTAGCGCTGAATGGGGAGGTCTTTTGTGGTTTCCATCAGGTTGATAGTTGATAGTTTTTAGTTTCGAGTTTCAAGTTTCAAGTTCTCAGGGAAGGATCCCTATTCCCTAAAACCTAGCCAAAAATATTTGAAATTTTGAATCCTTAAAATTTTGACTCCATGAGTCGCCTATCCGATAATCTTGTTTGCCCAAATCAAGAACACGGAGGAGACGACCCATGGAGCTGTTTCACAGACTGTTTGGCAGCCTGCTGGTGTTTGTATACCATGGTTTCGGTCGCCTTGTCATTAACGGATACTTGTCTGCCTTAACTCGGCCCGAACGTTGAGGCTGTTGCAAAAGTTCGCCAAGTGGGAATAGCAGGTTATTTTTTGTCATTCCGATCTAAGGGACTAAAACCTAAAACCTAAAACCTGAAACCTTGCGTCGTTGGACGGGTTACTTTAAAATTTTAAATTATCATGAAAAACAAAGAACCCGACCTGAATATTAGCCGGCGGCCCACCCGGGCCATTTTCGTGGGTTCCGTGCCCATCGGCGGCGGCGCGCCGGTGGCGGTTCAATCCATGACCAACACCGACCCCCGCCAGGCCGGGGCCACCCTGGCCCAGGTGGAGCGCCTGGCCGCCGCGGGCTGCGACCTCGTGCGCCTGGCGGTCCCGGATATGAAGGCGGTGAAAGCCTTCGGGGAGGTTAAAAAGGCCAGCCCTGTGCCCCTCATCGCGGATATTCACTTCAACCACCGCCTGGCTCTGGCGGCCCTGGACCAGGGCGCCGACGCCGTCCGCATTAATCCCGGCAATCTGGGGGGGGTCAAAAAAACCCGGCAGGTAGTGGAGGCCTGCCGCCGCCAGGGAGTTTCGTTGCGGTTAGGGGTGAACGCCGGGTCCCTGGAGGAAGACCTTTTGGCCAAATACGGCGCGCCCACGGCCCCGGCCCTGGCGGAGAGCGCCCGGCGCTGGGTCCGGCAATTCGAGGACTGGGGTTTTCAGAACTTCAAGATTTCCCTCAAGTCCTCGGACGTGCTCACCACGGTGGCCGCCTACCGGGAGCTGTCCCGCCAGATGGACTACCCTCTGCACCTGGGAGTCACCGAGGCCGGGGGACTCATTGCCGGCACCGTAAAGTCCGCCCTGGGGATAGGGCTGCTGCTGGCCCAAGGCATTGGCGACACCCTGCGGGTCTCCCTCACCCGGGACCCGGTGGAGGAGGTGCGGGTGGCCTATGAAATTCTCCGGGCCTTGCACCTGAGGGAGCGGGGGGTGGAGCTCATCTCCTGCCCCACCTGCGGGCGCTGCCGCATCAACCTCTTCGACCTGGCCCAAGAGGCGGAGCGCCGCCTGATGAATGTGGCGGCTCCCATTAAAGTGGCCATCATGGGCTGCGTGGTCAACGGCCCCGGGGAAGCCCGGGAGGCCGACGTGGGGATCGCCGGAGGCAAGGGCGCGGGGCTGCTGTTCAAAAAAGGGCAACCGGTGCGCAAGGTCCCGGAAAAGGAGATGCTCGCGGCCTTGTTGGCGGAAGTGGCGGCCTTGACCGGCGAGACCGTGTAAGAGCAGGGAATAGGGAGTAGGGAATAGGGAGTAAGGGGGGCTTAGCCAACGGTTTGTGAGGCCGTTCGCAAGATTTTTTCGATTTCTAGTTAAAAAAACAGGCCAGTTATTCACTACTCCCTGGTCTGAAAAGTTCTTGACTGCACAGGCTGGAAAGCCTGGGCCACCAATACTTTTCATGGTTTACGGGTGAGCCGAAGGCTCATGTTGAACTGCTCCGAAAAGTTCTAGTGGCACAGCGCGGCCGATGGCCGCAACCAAACTGAAAAATTGAACTGATACCTTATTCAAATCAGCATCTTGAAAGCAAATTCTTTGCCAAAAAACAAGAAAACCAGGGTTAGTGGCACAGGCTGGAAAGCCTGTGCCACCAATACTTTTTATTGTTTTGAGAGAGTAGAAGGCTCATGAACGACTGGTCTGAAAAGTTCTTTTAATTTAGTAGCACAGGCTTTCCAGCCTGTGCCGGAGGCGGCTGAAGCCTGCAGCTACATGTAAATCTCGTTCCCAAGCTGTGCTTAGGGACGCACTTGGCCGCCAAGCTGGGCCTGGCCGAAAATCTTTTCATAACTCACGGGTGGGCCAAAGGACTCATGAGGAACTATTCCCTATTCCCGACTCCCTATTCCCTAACCCCCACCCCCCCGGGGCCAGCCTTTTGTTTAAGAAATTGAACAATATTTTCTATGCCCAGCCATATCCAACTAGAAGCATCATAATCTGAACACCCATGCAAGAATTTGTACAAATCCAGGATCAGGGGGACCCAGGCCAGACGAGGAAAAGGAATTCAAGCAGGTCGGCTTCGGTCTCAATGACTTGAGCTTATTAAAAAAATTAATCTATTTATTAAGTTGAACATTTCTTTGGAAATATGGTATAGGGCTTGCAAATTAAAGATAAATAGCTTGCATAAAGTTAATTCCTATGCTAAATAAATTCCATAGGTAAGGACCGGCTGTAGCAATGGGTCTCATTGGAAAGGTTTTTAAAAAGGCCAGGGGGCTCAGGGTTCCACTTTCGGTTCATATTGATCTCACCTACCGCTGCCATCAGCGGTGCATTCATTAGTTATATTCCTCTATCCTGGCGCCAGGGAGCGGGGCCGGGGCCGGAACTGAACACTTTGGAAGTTCAGGAGGTTCTGGACCCACTGGCGGCAGGCGCCTTTTTCTTCTGTTTCCACGGTGATAAGATATTTTCTCGTGCAGACTTATGATTATCAGCCTGGAGCAGGCGTAGGAATTTGATTTTTCATAGAATCTAATAACTGCCATCCCAGGACCGGAACGCGAAATAGGCCTGGTTTTGGCTGACTTTGGGATTATAAGCCTATCGTTTTATTGCTAACATGAGAGATGGAGAGAATAAATCGCCGATTAGCCTGAAGGTTGCCAGGTTTTTGAAAACAACAGGCAATCATTACCTCTTTTTTGGGTCCCTGTCCCTGAGGTATTTAGCCAATAGTCGGTTGGAACAATATCAGGCGTCCTCTATTAAATTGAACGGTGAGGGGCTAAAGTTTACCCGGCGCAACGGACCGCAAGGTGAACTGGTACGGGTGTTCACGCCTCATTATGGTTTGTGCCGGGAATGCGCGGCCCCTTGCTGCCGTGATCTAATAACCAATAATCTGCCTTATGGATCGCATGACTACTTATATTACGGCCTCACCTTCGATTCAGAGATCATGAAATTCTTGACTAAACCCTTAGTTACAGGAGAATTAACCCTGAAAGACTTGATCCGGTTTTTTTTGAGTTCACCGCCTTTTAGTCTGATAAAACGCCTGGTTAGAATGCTGGTGGCTCAATCGCAATCTACTTCTCCGGAGCCCCCGGTATCGAAGAATAACCCCTCTTATAGCTGTCCGGCTCTCCAGGCTGATGGCTGTAAAATTCCGTTTAATCTCCGTCCCATTGACTGTCTTCTTTTCGCCTGTGATCGAATGAGGGATGCCATGACTTGGAGGGAATATGGGACATACTGGTGGAGCGCCGTCCGGTTGTTAACTTTTTATGCTAGGGAAATGATGATCAATTCTGACAGGCAGAGAAACGCCTGGAAGTGAGTAAAAGCCGGTGCAAGCCTGTTGGTGGGGACCAATGAGGCACTTAAAATGCGGCCCCGGTCTCTCAGCAATATGGTTATATGATGTTTGAGGGATAGCAACGCCATGAGGCCCATCGAAGGGGTTTATGAAAAAGCCAAGGGGTTGAAAATTCCTCTGGCAGTTCATTTTGACCTCACTTACCGCTGCCATCATCGGTGCGTTCATTGTTATATTCCTCAAGCCTGGCGCCAGGGAAAAGGGCCGGGACCGGAGTTGAATACTAGGGAAATTCTGGATGTCTTGGACCAGTTGGCCGCGACCGGCGCTTTTTTCCTCACCTTCAGTGGTGGCGAAGTCTTCCTGCGCCCTGATCTAATGACCATCCTGGAATGCGCCCGCAGGTTGGATTTTTCTGTAACCCTGTTTTCCAGTGGCACCGTGGGCCTGGAAGAGGAGAAGATCCAGGCCCTGGCGGCTGTGGGAATCGAGGCCTTGATCTTTAGCATTTACAGCGTATCGGCCTCAGTCCATGACCGCATTACTGGACGCCCGGGCTCCTGGGACAGTATGTGGCGCACTATAAGAAAATGCCGGGATCGCGGCGTGCCCGTGGGTTTTAATGTCACCGCATTTATCTGCAACTACGGTGAAATTAAGGCCATCAAGGATTTTATACAACGAGAAGCTCTCTTTTGTCGGGTGGGTACTTGTATCACGCCCCGCTGGGATGGTCAATCCCATCCATTGGGGTTGGCCCTGGGGGGGGAAGAGTTGTCCCATCTGGAGGCAGTTATGCGGGAGGAGCAGGAGGCCATGGCGCCCGAGCTTCACTCTCCGCCCCGGGCGGGCAAGATAAATAATCAATGCGGCGTGGGTCTTAACAGTATTTATCTCTCACCCCAGGGAGAGGTCTGGCCTTGCATCGAAGTTCCTATCAAATGCGGCCATTTGAAAAAAGAGAGGTTTGAGGATATCTGGCATAATTCTCCGGCATTGAACCGGGTGCGGCAGATTGTGGATCAAGAATTGACCAGTGAAGAGCGCCTTTGCCATCACTTTTGGGCAAATCAAAAGACCGTTGAGCTGGCCGAATTCCAGAGGGAATTGGCAAAAAATTTTTTACCGCAATCCGCATTGCGTAAACATTAATAATTAGGTACGCTAGCGTGGGTGGGAAATTAAAACTTGAAAAAAAATTAATCTTGCGGAAGCCCTATGAAAAGCCTTTCTGGGAAAAATCGCCACTTTTTGAGCGCTTCGCGCTGCTAGCATTATGCAAGAACAAAGCTCCATGCACCAGTCCGCCTCAAAAAAAACTTTGGTCGTAAGCTTTTCCGCAGGAGCCCTTTTTGTCATGCTGAACGTCGCCGCTTATAGATTCAACGATTTTCAAAGTGACAAATGGATAAAGAAAGGCGGAAAAATTACGACGAGAAAGGATAATTTTCATGGAAGAATCTAAAAAGGAAATAAAAAGCCCAAAAATTCGGACTTCCTATGAAAAGCCTTGTTGGGAAAAATCGCCGCTTTTTGAACGCTTCGCGCTGCTAGCATTATGTCTGAGC
>VGSW01000149.1 GCA_016874915.1 Deltaproteobacteria bacterium | reverse complement strand
CAACGGGCGGCGCTTAGGACCTAAATCCCCCCAGGGATCAATTAATGAGGCTTGTCGGGGATCGCGTGTACGAATCATCTTTTTGCCATTAACCTGTTGATTTTTCACCGAATTATGCCATAAAAAGCAACGCCCGACAAGAAAAAAATACCATAATCTTAAATTATTTCAAATAATTATATGAAATCGACTTTTTACGAATCCATCAACATTCAGCTTTTCAAAGAATTCCTTGGCTGAAAGCTGACCGCTGAAAGCATAACTCAGCTTCACTTTACGATAATTTTCATGCCGTCTGAGACGGCGCCGTCCAGGCCCACTTCGTTGCCGTATTCGTCATAAGTTTTGCGGCCCTTAGCCACCTCTTCCAGGAGCCCCGCCTGGATGAGGGCGTGTTTCACGGTCATCCCCGGCAGCAGTTCCACCGGCCGGCCATTGACATAAACCCGCATGTTAATTTTAGCTGTCGGCTGTCAGCATTCAGCCTTTTAATGAATTTCTTTAACTGTGATGGTTAACAGATTGATTTCCCCATCCTTTTAACTGAAAACTGAAAACTAAAAACCGAAAACCGAAAACTGCCTTCAGGGGACTTCCTTGATGCGGCCTTCCACCTGGGCGGAGATTTTCTTTCGGGCGCGTAAAGATTCGATGACCACATCCCGCAGCCAGCGGCCGGCGTCGCTGTATGTGATTTTGGAGCTTTTCAACAGGCCGCCTTGTTCGCTGAAATCGCTGGCGGCCTTGATGGCTTCCCCGAAGCCGGCATAGCCGTCGCCGCCGGCGGCCAGGAAGTCATTGGTGGCCACGGTGTACTCTTTCTCAGGGGCCAGCGGCTGGCCCTGGACCAACACTTCCTTGACCCGGGAGCCCACCGGCGCGGCCCGGCTGTAAGTGAAGCTGAGCCCCGAGACCTGAGGAAATCTCCCGGCCGGTTCTTCCAGGGAGGAGACGCCGTGTTCTAATGCCTCTTTGAGCTGCCGGCCGGTGAGGCTGATGGCCACCAGATAGTTGTCAAAGGGCAAGGTGGTGTAAACCTCTTTTACTTTCACCTGGCCTTTGGGAATGCTGGCCCGGATGCCCCCGCCATTGGTGAGGGCCACCTGAGCCCTGGCGGTTTCCCGCATGATGTCGGCAATGAGGTTGCCCAGGTTGGTTTCCTTAGTCCGCACCCGCTCCCCATCCAGGTCCACTTGGGCTTCGGCCACGGGGACATTCATCTGGGCGTCCACTTTCCAGGCATAGGCGGCCACGATCCTTTGGACTGCCGGGTTCTCCTGGCCGTGAACCGGCTTGATCTCTTCCAGGCGCCCCTGGTATTTCACGATTTTGCCATCCTTCACGGTGAGGTCCAGAACCCCCAGGGCCTTGGCGTGCTCCCAGGCCTGGACCACCAGGGTGTCGCCCACCACTGCCGGCTCCAGGACTTTGGTATGGGAATGCCCGCCTATAATGACGGGAATGCCTTTTACCCGCTGGGCCAACTGCCGCTCCCGCTGGTGTCCCAGGTGGGCCAGGATGATAAAGAAATCAGCCTGCTTGCTCAATATTTCCCGGTATTTCTCCACCGTTTTTTCCGGTTCGAGGAATTTCAGATCGCTGACATTGCGGGGGTGGGTGGCAATAGGGGTGTCTTCGGTTACCAACCCGATAATGGCGACTCTCAGCCCCGCCACCTTTTTAATGACGTAGGGCTTGAGCTGGGGCATCCCCTCCACGTTGGCCGCCAGCACCGGAAAGCGCGCTTCAGAGAGCCGCTGGCGCAAGATTTCCAGGCCGAAGTCAAATTCATGATTGCCTGCGGCCATGGCGTCAAACTTCATGGCGTTCATCAATTCGATGGCAGACGCGCCCCTAAAGAGGTTGACCCAATTATTTCCCTGAATCATGTCACCTGCGGCCAGGAGCAGGGTGGGTTTTTCCCGGCGCAGTTTTTCCACCGCGGTGGCGAGATAAGCGGCGCCGCCCACAGGTCCTTCGGCTCCCAAAGGTTTGTATGGCAAAGCGAACCCATGGAAATCGTTGACATAGAGAAGGCGCAGCTCAACCTGGCGGGCTTCCGCCCCCGGAAAGGACACGAGAATCAGAAAAAGCGCCCATAAAATTGTGATTTTTATTTTCATTGTGTTACCTGTGCAATTCTCCAGCTTTTGCTGGCGTATAAAATTTGATCCAGTAAGAAATTGGAAGATTAAGAGTGGGACAAAGATTTAGATACCTATTGTTTATTTTGTAAAACCAATAAATATCTTGTAAACCAAATAACTTAAAATAATACCAATTGTTATAGCGAATAATAATTTGTATTTTGATTCAGAATTGGAAATAATCTCCTTGAAGGATTTTATCTTAATCAGACCGCGCCAGTTACACTCCTTATTCATGCAGCGGAAAGGACGAGTGCCCAGAGCTTTTTGAACTTTCTCTTTATAGGTCTTGGTGCGGCTCTTGCGCAACTTAGAACCGCATTGGGGACAACGGAATTTCATTGAGGTAGCCATTATTTTTTAAATAAATGAATTTGACATACCAAGGCAATGTTTGTCAATAATTCACAAATCTCAATGAGAGAAAAGGCTGTCGCATTGGGGCTGATGCTCCGGGCGCAGCAGATCTAACACGGTTTTCACCGGATTGAAAGTCTCCCCGGGGATTTCCAGAAATATGGTTATCCAATCGGACATGGAGCCGTTCCATAACCCCGGAAATTCCAACGCCTTGAGCTGCCGGCCGTCTTTGGATTTCTTTGAAATAAAAACGGCGCGAGGGTCCACGTATTTGCTTAACGCGAAGGGACGGCCTTGGACATCCCGCAACGCGCAGACCAGGTCCACCGGATTAAAATAGGTGGACGATTTCCAAATAGCTTTCTGCTGCGGATCAGCCAAATCTACCTGCGCCTTTTCCACGATTTGCAAGGACAGAGTTTTATCCGCGCCTTCGACCCAGAAAGGACCGCCACCGGGCTCGCCGGTGTTGGGAACCATTCCGCATACCCGAATCGGCCGGTTTAACTTCTTGAATAAGAAATTCCTTTTTCCTTCCAGAGGCCATTGAGGGTAGGTCCCGGGAAAATTCAGGAATAGCCGGTCCCGGACAAATTCCTCCACCTGCCCCAACCCTTCCGGGGAGTTATCCGCCTCTAATCGGCTCAGGGCGGTTTGAACCAGCTGTTGCGTCTCCACCAGGTATCCCCCCAAAATCTTCTTCCAAAAAAAGGTAGGGGCTTTCAGGTGGTCCGGGACTATATTGTCAATATTCTTAATATAAACCAGATCTCCCCCCAGCTCCCGGAGATTCTCCAAGAGCGCCCCATGCCCCCCGGGGCGAAAAAGCAGGCCCCCGTTCTTATCTCGAAAAGGGGCGTTTTCCAGGTCCACGGCGATGGTATTAGTGGAACTTTTTTGATGGGAAAAGCTGACCTGGAAGACGGCGTGGCATCGGCTTTCATAACCAGGCCGGACTTCATGGAATAATTGTCGGAACCTGGTTTCCTGTTCCGGCGAGATGGTAAAGTGGAGGCGGCAAATATTATTCTGGTCTTTGACGTAGTATGCGGCTTCACAAAGATGTTCTTCAAATGCCGTGCGGCAACCTGCGTCATAACTATGAAATTTTAATAAACCCTTAGGCAAGGAGCCATAACCAAGTCCCCGATCCGTCAACAGATATTCCCAAATGGCTTTAACCTTACCTTGCTGCATCAAAGAATCCAGGGACAACCCATCCTGGGCCATAATCTCTTTAAGATCGCTATAAAATGGGAAATTCTGGATATTTTCCAGTAATTGAAGGCCTTCCCGGCAGGCCGCGTCGCCCCGGTGGGATTTTTGCACGATAACACCCAGGTCATCTCCATGGGCCTCGTAAATGTGATGAAGCGCCTGAAACATGCGGCTGGCGGCTCCGGAAGCCGGCACAAACTTAAGGAACCGGCCCCGGGCGGCCGCTTCCTGGTGCAAATGGAGATAACGGTCCATTTCCGGAGGAGTAATCCGGCAAATTCCGTCATCCACGCGGCAGGGCCGGTTCAGCTTTTGATAAAAAGATGAGTCCTTAAAAATATCTATTTGCGTTCTGATTTGGGTTTCACTAATACCTAATGATGCAATTTGTCGGTAGTCTTCCGCCGTCAATAAAATATCTTTCATGCATCCTCCATTTGGAGCGAGGTCTCGAATTGGCAGGATTGGCATAGCAAAAAATTGCCTTAGATTATCCGGCAAAATTTAAGAGAAATCAAGGTAACGGCTGGATCTGGAGGGGATTAGTTAAAGAAAAGAGAGGTTAGCCTCACCGCAATTTCTATGGCTTTATCTCTTGGAGAACAGGGCATTTGGGAATTGGGGTTCCCCGGAGCCATGTTCCCCAGGCTCCCTTTCCCCATAGCCGCTTTTCCGGGGTTCTTAAAGCCGCGCTCAGCGGCAATTTTGAGGCAAGACGATGGCCTTCTGCCCCTCCCAGACCTGCCAGGGGGAAGGGGGAGGTTGGGGAAGGGCGTCATAGTCGGTGATGCCCAGGGCCTTAACGAAATAGTTTTGGCAGGCATTATCCAGTTCTTGGATCGTGAGCTGGGGCTCCCGGCCAAAATATCTGGCCCGGTCCAGGACCATTTCCAACAGGTCCCGGGGATGGCAGGCGCACAGGGGCCGGGAAACCTGGACATAGTAGCGGGCCAGCAAGTACCGGATCATTTCCTGATCGTATTCTAGACCGTGCTGTTTGCAAGTGCGCTGAAAAATCTCCACAAATTGATCCGGAGATACATAGCCAATGTAAATTTTATGGCGGATGCGCCTCAGGAAAGCCTCGTCCGCCAGACTATAAGGATTGAGGTTGGTGCAGAAGATGATCAATTGGTCAAAGGGCACCGCGAACTGCTGGCCGGTGCGCAGGGACAGGAAATCCTGCCGCGTCTCCAGAGGGAACATCCAACGGTTTAGCAACTGCTGCGGGCTGACTTTCTGGCGTCCGAAGTCGTCGATGATGTAAACCCCGTTATTGGCCCGCAGGTGGTGAGGAGCCTCATAATATTTCAGGGTAGGGTTGTATTTGAGCTCCATGTTGTCTTCGGTCATTTCCCCGCCGGCAATGACCAGGGGGCGGTGGCACCGCACCCAGCGCTCATCGTGCCGGGGGGCCTCCGGAGGGGCGTCCGCCGGACGGTGGTTTACCTCGTCGTAAAGGCGGACGATCTGACCGTGGACATAAAGAGCGTAAGGGATGAAGATGGGCTCCTCGAAGGCTTCGCCGATGCATCGGGCCAGCACCGTCTTGCCGTTGCCCGAGGGGCCGAAAAGGAACATGGCCCGGCCGCTATTGATGGCCGGACCCACCTTGTCTAACAGTTCCTCCGCATAGACATATTCGGCGCAGGCTTCCTGGAGGCGTTTTTTGTCCACCTTCTCCCGGTGAATGGTCTGGGATTCCACCCACTCCCAGTAGTCGTTTAGCGACACCGGCGCCGGCCCCGCGTAGCTGTTGAGGTCCATGCACATCTCCGCATGCCCCTTCCCCAGTTCGCTGATGGAGTAGCGGAGCATAATGGACATGACCGCGGAGCCTTTGGCCAGCCCGTTGCGCGACTTGGCATTCAGAAATCTTTTTTCCTTGAGATATTCGATGAGGACTTCCACCAGATGCTCCGGAAGCTTTAATGCCTGGGCCATGTCCAGGCAGGAGAAGGACTCCATGAAATACGCGTGTTTGAGCAGCAGTTGAGCCAGCAGCCACTTGGGCACTCCCAGTTGTTCAAAGGCATGGGGAATGGGGGGGTAGGCAGGCATGAGCCGGGTGAGCCCTTCCGGGGTCAAGAGATTCAGTTCTAGGAGGCTTTCGGCCAGAAACCCACCGCACTTTTGCTGATGGCGCACCGCCTCCTCCAATTGCTGCGGCGTCAACGCTTCACTTTTCAACAGATGGTCTGCCAGGTTCATGGCCTCTTCTTCCCCTTAACAGTCTTCCACTTAACCTTCGGTATCCCCTGGGGTTCTTTGCGCCTATCCCCTTACCAGAAGTAATAACCGGGGTACGCCACCTCCTCCGACGGAGCCGGCAGTTCCTTTTGGTCCATCAGTTCTTCTTCCGTCACCCACGCGGTTCGGGGCAGGCGGGATTCTTTCATGATCTTCGCGGCGATGCCCTGGAGGGCCGCCATGGCTATCCCCCTTTTTTGCGTCAGCAGCAAGGGGTTGGTGTTATTAATGGCGGCTTCCACCGCGGCGTCATAAGGCAAGTGGCCCAGGATATCGATTTTGAGGCTCAGGAAATCCCGGCAGACCTCCTGAATAATCCGGGCGCAGTTGCCATCCCGGGTGTTTTTCACCATGTTCACCACCAGCCAGACTCGCATGTAGGCCATTACCCGGACCACCTGGGCGTATTCCTCCGGAAAGTCGTCCCTCAGGGAGGTGAGGAGCTCCCGGATGGATTGGGGCAGGCCATCCTCGGGTTTGCCCCCCATTTGAAAGAGTAGTTCCAGCATCTCCCCGTTGCGGGAGAACTGCCGGGATAGCTGGCGGTACAGGGCGCTTTTAATGAAGCCGTAGGCATTTTGGAGGGCGGTGGCCTGGTTGGTGGCCAGGATGATCTTGCCGGGGGAGTAATTGAAAAAATCCAGGAAGTTGAAGGAGGTGCCGGCGCCCAGGTCCAGCAGCACAAAGTGGGCATTCAGCCCTTCCATCTGTTTCAGGAGGCGGATTTTTTGGGCGAAGGTGGGGTTGGCCGCCCCCAGGACGTCATCGGCGCCGCAGATGAGGCCGATGCCCTCCACTTCCGTGGGGATGATGAGGTCTTCCAGACGCTCCACTTTTTTCAGCAGAAAATCTTCCAGGGTCACCGGCGGGTAGTGCACTCCCATGAGGGTGTGGAGGTTGGCGCCACCCAGGTCGGCGTCGATGAGGATCACCTTTTTTCCCAGCCGGGAAAGGCAGATGCCCAGCCCCAGGGTAAAGATGCTCTTGCCGATGCCTCCCTTGCCCCCGCCGATGCTCCAGAGCTTGATCCGTGATATCTCCTGCATTGCTTCCACCCTCGCTTTTATCCCCCTTTTAGTGGCGCAAGAAATCCTGGGCCATCCGGTGGGCCAGGGTCAGTTGTTGGTTCACCGGAAGACCGGCCCACTCGGGGTCGATGCTGATGTAGTTTTTCCAAAAAAAGTAAATGAGCTCCTGCTGGCAGGGCGCCATCAGCAAGCTGTTATTCGTGTTTAAGACATCCGACTGCCCTTCCGTCAGGCCGGGGGCAGACTTAAGAGGGTCGAGCCCCAGGGGGTGCGCCGGCCCGGGGGTTCGGATGATTTCGGCCCAAGAGAGCGTGGAGAGTCCGGGGGCGGAACCGCCAAAGGCCGGTCCATGGCCGCCGGGTTGGGCCCATGGCGGCAATAAGACCTTGTCGCCGCGGCTCTCCCCGGTGAGCCGGGCTACCATCTCCGCCATCATCTGGAAAAACCAGCGCCACATCTCCGGACTGGAGTTCGGCTGGTGACAGAGCGGGAAGTCGGCTCCCAGTAGCCCGGCCGCCGATTGGCCGTCCTCCGGAGCCGGGGTCCCTTCCGGCGGCTGGGGAGGGTCCGCGGCCAGTTGTTGCAGATATTCCCACCGTTCCGGCCTCCGCTGGGCATCCCCCAAAGGGGCGTGCCAGAGAAGGCCCAGCATTATTCCGGGGTCCTGGAGGCCCGCGGCCCAGGCCGTTTGGGCCACTTCCCGGTAGTAATCCTCCGGCGAGGCCGCCGGCGCCAGCAAAGCCTGCAAGATACGGGGATGGGAAGAGATGACCCGGTAGATCTCCTCCCAAAAAGGCGGCTCCCAATCCGCCGGGGAGCCGGGACGGGTCTGGATCAGTTTTTGCTCCCGCAGAAACCGCCACATCTGGAGGCCGGGATAGCGGGGCGGCCGTTCCTGGGGGGAGACCAGCCAGCGCCAGGCGCCCCGGTTTTCCGGCTCCCGGGAAGGAGGTGCCAAAACCAATGCCCCATCGCCGTAAACCGTCATTCCCTGAACCTGGGAGACCGCGGCGATGTCCGAACCCTCCGGCAGCGCATAGAAATGCCGCTCCCGCCCCAGCGGGCCCTGGGCGATGGTCTCGGCCTGCCAGGCCTCCCGGTCCATGCGGCTCAACTCCCCTTCTCCCCGGCAGCCTTCCACTACCAGCAGATGAGAGGCATTGCCGGTGCGCACCGCCAGCCCGGCCGGGACCTCCTGCCAGGAAAGTTCCGCCATGGCCCGGGACCAGACGTCCGGAGACTGCTGGAAGTCCACCCCCAAATCCTTACCCTGCATGTCCACCACTGCCAGGGACCACCCCAGGCGGAGATAGCCCCGGGCCGCGTCCTCCAGAATCTCCCAGTAATCCAGGTCCTCTTTGAGGCCCAAGATGCGGCTGATTTCATCCTGACCCAGCTTGATGGTGAAATCCTTGGAAGACATGCCCCATCGCCCTTTGCCATATCTGGCCGAATTTATGGGAATTGCCGAAATTTTAGATGCTGCCGGGAGTTTTCAGCAATGGGGGGATTTCTGGTTTTATGTTTCGCTTTCCCTGATTTTATTCAGGGAAAAGGAGCGGCAAGGTAAGTGTTTTCCTAATTTTTTGACTATCTTGCTATCGATTATTGCCTTATCTCTGTTACGAAAAGTTCCTTAGGCGGCCTCGAGGGTCACCCGGAATCCTAAGTCTTTAAAACGCCTTACAAGGTAAGGGACCAAGCGGTTTTTGTTGAGCTTATCGAAGTAGTCGCCTCCGAGGTCTTTATAGGAAGAACCGGTTTTCAGCATATGGTAAATGACCACCAACAGAGAATGGGCCACCGCCAGAATGGCTCTTTTCTTCCCTC
>VGSW01000148.1 GCA_016874915.1 Deltaproteobacteria bacterium | reverse complement strand
GGGCCCACTGTAACTATTTACGGAGGGGCTTTTTTGAGGTTCGCTTTCAGGCCCATTGCTGCACCGGGCCCGCCTAGTTGCCGGGGATAAAAACCGCCCATGAATCCGCCCAAACACCGCGCCGCCCCTCTGCTGCTAATCGGCAATGACAAGGCTCGCTCCTATCTCCTGGAATTGTTGCAGGAAAACAATTATCTGCCCACAGTGCTGGCCACCCCCCAGGACTTGCAGCAGGCTCTTAAAAAAGAAACCCATGCCACTGTGTTCTTGGACTGCGAGGTGGCCACCCAATATGGGGGGGGGATTTATGCCAAGATCAAAGTGGCCTGCCAGAGCTGTCGCATCGTGCTGCTCTGTGACAAGCGCCATAAAAACCACCGGGGGATTATTCGGGAGGCCATGGAGATCGGCATTTATTCCTGCCTCCTGGCCCCCTATGAGGATTGGGAAGTGCTGACCATGGTCAAGCACTACCCCCGGCTGGCGGCCTTGAAAGACAATAGTGCCTGAAGTGCGAACTCTCCTGCGCCTCTAAACCCACCCCCACCCACTCCTCAGCTCTTTCCCCTCTGCCGGATTTTGGCCCAGGCGTCCTTTAGGGTCACGGTGCGGTTGAAGACCAAGCCCCCGGGCGCGATATCTTTATCCAGGCAGAAATAACCCAACCGCTCAAACTGGTAACAGCTCCCCGGTAGTGCCCCGGCCAAAGACGGTTCCACCCAGCAGGGCTTAAGGGTCTCCAGGGACTGGGGATTAATGTGGGCCAGAAAATCGGCGTCTTTGTCTTCCCCCGGGTTGGGCATGGTGAAAAGGCGGTCGTAAAGGCGCACTTCCGCCGGGCGGGCGTGGGGCGCGGACACCCAGTGGAGGGTGGCCTTCACCCGGCGGCCGTCGGGAGCATATCCGCCCCTGGTCTCAGGGTCATAGGTGCAGCGCAGCTCCACCACTTCACCCCGGCTATCCTTAACCACCTCCACGCACTTGATGAAATAGGCGTACCGAAGGCGCACTTCCCGCCCCGGGGCCAGGCGAAAGAATTTCTTTGGAGGTTCCTCCATGAAGTCGTCCCGTTCGATCCACAATTCCCGGGAAAAGGGGACTTTCCGGGCCCCCATGGCGGGGTCCTCCGGGTTGTTCACTGCCTCTAATTCTTCCGCCTGCCCTTCCGGATAATTCACCAGGACCACCTTCAGGGGCCGGAGCACCCCCATAACTCGGGGGGCTCGTCTGTTCAGATCCTCCCGGACGCAGTATTCCAGGAGGGATAGTTCCACCAGGTTTTCCCGTTTGCCCACCCCGATGAGGTCGCAAAAGTGGCGGATAGCTTCCGGCGGGTAACCCCGGCGGCGCATCCCGGAGATGGTGGGCATGCGGGGGTCGTCCCAGCCCGCCACCCGGCCTTCCTGGACCAGCTTCAGGAGTTTGCGCTTGCTCATCACCGTGTAGGTGAGGTTAAGGCGGGCGAATTCGTACTGGTAGGGCCGGTAGGGTACCGGCAGATAGTCCAGAGTCCAGTCGTACAGGGGCCGGTGGTCTTCAAATTCCAAGGTGCAGATAGAGTGGGTGATGCCCTCCAGGGCGTCGGAAATGGGGTGGGCATAGTCGTACATGGGATAGATGCACCACTTATCGCCGGTGCGGTGGTGTTCGGCGTGGAGGATGCGGTAGAGCACCGGGTCCCGCATATTGATGTTGGGAGAGGCCATGTCGATTTTGGCCCGGAGCACCCGGGCGCCGTCGGGGAACTCTCCGGCCCGCATGCGCTGGAACAAGTCCAAGTTTTCCTCCACCGAGCGGTCCCGGTAGGGGCTATTTTTCCCCGGCTCTGTCAGGGTGCCCCGGTATTCCCGGATCTCGTCGGCGGTCAAATCGCAGACAAAGGCCTTGCCGGTTTTTATCAGGTGCTTAGCGTAGTCGTACATCTGTTCAAAGTAGTCCGAAGCGTAAAAAAGGCGGTCATCCCAATCGAACCCCAGCCAGCGCACGTCTTCCTGAATGGAGTCCACGTACTCCTGCTCTTCCTTGGTAGGGTTGGTGTCGTCAAAGCGCAGGTTGCACTGGCCGCCGAATTCCTGGGCGATGCCGAAGTTGAGGCAGATGGATTTGGCGTGGCCGATGTGGAGATAGCCGTTGGGTTCGGGAGGAAAGCGGGTCACCACCCGGCCGTCGTTTTTGCCGGATTTGAGGTCGTCGGCCACGATTTGCCGAATAAAATCCAAGGGGTGGGCGAGATGGTTGGCAGACATAGGCTTAGGGTTCCCCATGGTCAATCAAATGAATTTATCTATCGATTATAATCCTTCTTCCAGAAAATCCCGCGACTAATTTTTCTGGCGGGCAGGGGAGAGGGGAATTTTTAAAACAACGAAAAGCGAACAAGGTTATTGAACCTTTGATAAAAACTAGCTAAAATGTCCCATGCTTATGGAAGTCATTTGACACGGCCCTGAAGGGAAATCGGATTTTTATGTTATTCGGAACGAAGTGAAGGACGTAGAAGTTTCCCTTCAGCCTGGTAGCTCAACCGAACTCTTCTTTACCAGGTTCCTTGTTCCTTGGGGGGGAAAATTCCCCCCAAGGGGGAAAACCTTCCCATCTAAAAGTTTACACAAAAGATGATATAAGGAGTTTGCTAAGAGTAATTAAGAAAATATGTTCATAATCAATAAGTAACGAAATCAATTAAATCTATGGGAAGTTACTTAAAATTTCATTAAAAATTTGGCATGAATCTCGCTAATTCTAAAGTTTTGGAATTTGATCACAAAGGGAGAGTTCCATGACGCAAAACGTCCTCGGGTCGGTGGTGGTGGTGGGAGGCGGCATTGCCGGGATTCAGGCCGCCCTGGACCTGGCCAATTCCGGCTACTTCGTCCACCTGGTGGAGAAAGGCCCGGCCATCGGCGGCAAGATGGCTCAGATTGACAAGACCTTCCCCACCAACGACTGCGCCATGTGAGTAATTTCCCCCAAGCTGGTCGAGGTCGGCCGGCACACCAATATCGAGATCCACACCCTGGCCGAGGTTAAAGAAATTAATGGCGAGCCGGGGAATCTCCAAGTCACCTTCCGCCAAAATCCCCGGTATGTGGATACCGCCAAATGCACCGGCTGCGGGGTTTGCATGGACGCCTGCCCCATCCGCTTTGAGGTGCAGCTTCCCCCGGAAGATGAGGCCCGGGCCCGCACCGCTTACGCCGCGGCCACCGATGAGGCCGCGGTGGCGGACATCATCCAGCGTCACCGGGAGGAGCGGGGCAATCTCTTGCCCATCCTGCTGGCCGTCAACAGCCATTTCAACTGGCTCCCCCAGGCGGCCCTGGAGCACGTGGCCCAAGAACTCCACCTTCCCCTCACCGAAGTCCTGCGGGTGGCCAGTTTCTACAACGCCTTCAGCCTGGCGCCCCGGGGCAAACACATCATCAGCCTCTGCCTGGGCACTGGCTGCTTCGTCAAAGGCTCGCCCCGGCTCCTGGACCAGTTGGAGCGGCGCTTAGGGATAAAGCACGGCCAGACCACCGCGGATATGCTGTTCACCCTGGAAGTGGTGCGCTGCATCGGCTGCTGCGCCTTGGCCCCGGCCATGCGCATCGGCGAAGACACCTTCGGCCGGCTGACCACCGGGCAGGCGGACAAAATCATCTACTCTTACACCAAGGCGGCAAGCCTATGAAGATCACCTCCCTCGCCCAGTTGCAAGAACTAAAAGAGCGGGGCCTGAAAATCATTTATCCCGCCAAAATCAAGATCATGGTGGGCATGGCCACCTGCGGCATCTCTTCCGGCGCGGACAAGGTTTATAAAGCCCTGGAGGCCAAGATCGCCGAGTTGGGTTTGGACGTGGCCCTGGAGAAGACCGGCTGCATCGGCTTTTGCCAGAAAGAGCCACTGGTGGACGTGGTTTATCCCGGCAAAGTGCGCCTGACGTATGAGGCCATGACCCCGGCCAAGGCCGAAGCCTTGGCCGAGGCCCTCCAGGCCGGGGAGATCTTCCTTGAACAGCTCATGTGCCGCATGGACCAGGAGGACTTCCTGGTGGAAGGCAAAAAACGGCCCTATGCCAACCCCCACCCCGTGGACCTGCCGGTGGAGGCGCCCAGATACGAAGAGCTTCCTTTCTTCCAAAAGCAGGTGAAAATTGCGCTTCGCAACTGCGGCTTCATCCATCCGGAGCGCATCGAGGAGTACATCGCCCGGGGCGGCTACACCGCTCTGCACCAAGTCCTCACCGGCATGAATCCCGAGCGGGTCATTGAGGAAGTGAAAGCCTCGGGGCTCCGGGGCCGGGGCGGCGCGGGCTTCCCCACCGGCCTCAAGTGGGAGTTTGCCTACAAGAACCAGGCGGACACCAAGTACGTCATTTGCAATGCCGACGAGGGCGACCCGGGAGCCTTCATGGACCGGGGCATCCTGGAAGGCGACCCCCACGCGGTCATTGAGGGCATGGCCATCGGCGCCTTTGCCATCGGGGCTAAAGAAGGCTACGTTTATTGCCGGGCCGAATATCCCCTGGCCATTCACCGCCTGAAGATCGCCATCCAGCAGGCCGAAGACCTGGGCCTCCTGGGGGACAACATCTTCGGTGCCGACGTCTCCTTCAATCTGAAGATCCGGGAAGGCGCCGGCGCGTTTGTCTGCGGTGAGGAGACCGCCCTCATCGCGTCCATTGAGGGAAGAGTGGGCGAACCCCGGCCCCGTCCTCCCTTTCCGGCCCAGAGCGGCCTGTGGGGCCAGCCCACCATCATCAACAACGTCAAGACCTGGTCCCATATCGCGCCCATCATCAGCCGGGGGGCCAAGTGGTACTCAGGGTTCGGCACCAAGGGCAGCCCGGGCACCACGGTCTTCGCCCTGGTGGGCAAAGTCAACAACACCGGGCTGGTGGAGATTCCCCTGGGGATCACTTTGAGGGAGATGATCTTCGAGATCGGGGGCGGCATCGCCGGGGGCCGGGCCTTCAAGGCGGTGCAGACCGGCGGCCCCTCGGGGGGCTGCATACCCGCAGAGTACCTGGACACGCCGGTGGACTACGACTCCCTGGGGGCCTTAGGGTCCATCATGGGTTCCGGCGGTATGATTGTCATGGATGAACGGGACTGTATGGTGGACGTGGCCAAGTACTTCATCGACTTTACCAAGGACGAGTCCTGCGGCAAGTGCACCCCCTGCCGGGAGGGCACTTTGCGCCTTATGGAGATGTTGGAGGACATCACTTCGGGTAAGGGCCAGGAAGGGGACATCGACAAGTTGGTTAAGATGAGCGAGCTCATTAAAAAGACCTCCCTTTGCGGCCTGGGCCAGACCGCGCCCAACCCGGTCCTATCCACCATCAAGTACTTCCGGGATGAGTACGAGGCCCACATCCGGGATCAAAAATGCCCCGCCCATGTCTGCAAAGACCTTATCACCTTCCGGGTTTTGGCGGACAAGTGCAACGGCTGCCAGCTCTGCCGCCTGAAATGCCCGGTGGAGGCCATTGAGGGGGCCAAGAAGGTGGTGCACCAGGTCATCCAGGAAAAATGCATCAAGTGCGGCACTTGCTATGAAAAGTGCAAGTTCGGCGCGGTCCTTGTGGAGTAATGAGAGAGCTCATGGTCAAGTTAAGCATCAATGATCGACCGATGGAAGTTCCTGAAGGAACCACCGTACTGGAAGCCGCCCGGAAGGTCGGGGTGCATATTCCCACGCTGTGCTACTATGAGGCCATCAAGCCCTATGGGGGCTGCCGCCTCTGCCTGGTGGAGGTCAACGCCGGGAACCGCACGGCGCTCACCGCGTCCTGCACCTACCCGGTAGCCGAAGGCATCGCGGTGCAGACGGACACCGAGGAAGTCCTGGAAGGCCGCCGCCTGGTTATCGACCTGTTGCTGTCCCGATGCCCGGATGTCCCGGCTCTACAAGAGATCGCCGCCCAATTAGGGGTGATGGGGCCCAGCTTTGTCAAGGGAGAAGGCGACTGTATTTTGTGCGGCCAGTGCGTGCGCATGTGCCACGAAGTCCAGCACGTGGGGGCCATCGGCCTGGTGGGCCGGGGCGCCAAACGGCAGGTGACCACCCCCTACGGCAATTTCTCCGATGTTTGCCGCACCTGCGGCGCCTGCCAGTTCGTCTGCCCCACCGGCCATTTCCAGGACCTGGCCCGAATCAGCGGCAAGACCCCCAAACCCAAACTCAACGAATTCAACGTGGGCCTCAACACCCGGGGCAACATCTACCGCCTTTATCCCCAGGCGGTGCCCAACGCCCCGGTCATCGATGAAACCAATTGCATCAAGCTTCAGACCGGAGACTGCGGCATCTGCACCCAGTTCTGCGCCTCAGGAGCCATCGACTACGACCAAACGCCGAAAGAGGTTACCCTGGAGGTGGGAGCCGCGGTCTTGGCTCCGGGCTACCAGCCCTTCGACCCCAGCGGCCTCAAGTTCTATGGCTACGGCCGCTACCCCAACGTGTACACCAGCCTGGAGTTCGAGCGCATCCTCAGCCCCGGGGGGCCGTATCACGGCCATGTGCAGCGCCGCTCCGACGGCCGGGAACCCAAGAAGATCGCCTGGATCCACTGCGTCGGTTCCCGGGACATGCATGAAGGCTCCAAGCCCTACTGCTCCAACTTCTGCTGCATGGCCGCCCTGAAGCAGGCCGTCATCGCCCGGGAGCACATCGGCGAGGACCTGGACATGGCCCTGTTTTACATGGACTTGCGCACCCCCCGAAAGGACTTTGAAAAGTACATGGTGCGCATTAAAGACCAAGGCGCCCGCCTTATCCGCTCCCGGGTCCACTCCGTGAAACCGGTGAACCGCGACGGCGACCTGGAGATTCGCTATGTCACCGAGGCCGGGGAAGTCCAGGGCGAAGTGTTTGATGCGGTGGTCCTTTCCGTGGGTATGGTCATCCCTAAGGAGACCAGAGACCTGGCCATCAACCTGGACGTGCCCCTGGGCCCCAACGACTTCATGGACGCCACCTGCTTCGACCCGGTGGCGTCTTTCAGGGATGGCATTTATGCCTGCGGCGCATTCACCGGGCCCAAGGACATTCCCCAGTCGGTGATGGAGGGGAGCGCCGCGGCAGCCGCGGCCACCCGCCTGCTGGCCGCGGCCCGGGGGACCCTGCTCAAGGAAAAGGAATACCCCCCGGAAAAGGACGTGGCCGCCGAAGAACCCCGAGTGGGCGTTTTTGTCTGCAACTGCGGCCTTAATATCGGCGGCATCGTTGACGTCCCGGCCCTGGTTGAATACGCCCAGGGCATCCCCAACGTGGAATACGCCCAGGCCAACCTGTTCACTTGCTCCCAGGACGCCCAGAAGCAGATGGCGGAAATGATCCAGGAACGCGGACTGAACCGGGTGGTGGTGGCCGCGTGCAGCCCCTCCACCCACCAGCCCATCTTCCAGGACATGCTCCGAACTTCGGGCCTCAACAAATACCTCTTTGAAATGGCCAACATCCGCAACCAGTGCACCTGGGTCCACCAGAACGAGCCGGAGGCCGCCGCGGAAAAATGCCGGGATCTCATCAACATGGCGGTGGCCAAGGCCCGGCTCCTCCAGCCTCTGGAATACATCACCGTGGGCGTCAACAACAAGGCCCTGGTCATCGGCGGCGGCGTCACCGGTATGACTTCGGCCCTGGCCCTGGCGGACCAGGGCTACCAGGTGAGCCTGGTGGAACGCAAAGACAAGTTGGGCGGCAACGCCCTGAAGCTCCACACCACCTGGCGGGGCGGGCTGGTGAAGCCCCGGGTGGACGAGCTCAAAGCCAAAGTCCTGAGCCACCCCAACATCACCATTTATTACAACGCGGTGGTCACCGGCGCCCAGGGCTCGGTGGGCAATTTCCAGACCACCCTCTCCACCGGCCAGGTCATCGACCACGGCACGGTCACCATCGCCATCGGCGGAGAACCTTACCGGCCCGAGGGCCTCTACCTGTATAAAGAGCACCCCAACGTGCTCCTGTCTTTGGACCTGGACGAGGACATTGCGGCGGGAAGCGACCGGCTCAAGAACGCCCAGGCCGCGGCCTTCATCCAGTGCGTCGGCTCCCGAATCCCCGAACGGCCATATTGTAACAAGGTATGCTGCGCCCATTCCGTGGAGAGCGCCATCAAGCTGAAAGTCATGAACCCGGACATGGCCGTCTACGTCCTCTACCGGGATATGCGCACTTACGGCGAACGGGAGAACCTTTACCAGAAGGCCCGGGAGATGGGGGTAATCTTTATCCGCTATGTGATATCGGAGCCTCCGGTGGTAGCCAAGGGCGAAGAGGGCCGCCTCAAAATTACGGTGAAGGACCACGTGCTCCAGCGGCCAGTTACCTTTTCCGTGGACCTGCTGACCCTGGCCACGGGCATCATCCCCCACCACAACGCCCCCCTGGCGGAAATCTACAAGATCCCCTTGAACGCCGAGGGTTTTTTCACCGAAGCCCACGCCAAGATCAGGCCGGTGGACTCCTCCACCGATGGCATCTTCCTGGCGGGTCTGTGCCACTATCCCAAGCCGCTGCAGGAGTCGGTGGCCGAGGCCCTGGCCTGCGCCTCCCGGGCCAACACCATCCTGTCTCGGGACTATCTGGAGCTGGAGTCCACCATTTCCCGGCCCATCGACGAAAACTGCGACGGCTGCGCCTTCTGCATAGACACTTGCCCCTTCAAGGCCATCACCCTCATCGAATACATGAAGGACGGCTCGGTGAAGAAGACGGTGGAGATCAACGAGGTCCAGTGCAAGGGCTGCGGCTCCTGCATGGCCACCTGTCCCAAGCAGGGCATTTACGTGGCCGGGTTCACTCCGGAACAACTGGGCGCCCAGGTGGAGGCGGCCTTGGGGTTGATTTGAGTGAAGCTGTCAGCTATCAGCTTTCAGCTTTTTGCAGTTAGCAGTTAGCAGTTAGTGAAAACAAAAAAATGAAATGATGAATGATTGGGTTATCACCAATTCTTTTAGCTGACCGCTGATTGCTGATAGCTGAAAGCTTGAACCGATAATTGCCCATCTCGATAAGAG
>VGSW01000147.1 GCA_016874915.1 Deltaproteobacteria bacterium | reverse complement strand
GTCTTATGATGGCTGCTGGTTATGCAGGTTGGGTTTTATTTATCGATGAGCTCGAGCTAATCGGGCGTTATTCTCTTTTACAACGGGCTAAGTCTTATGCCGAACTGGCCAGATGGATGGGAAGACTCGAAGGATGGAATTCCATTGGGCTTACATCCGTATTTTCAATTACTGATGATTTTGCTCGTGAAGTACTGGAAGACAGAAACGACTTGGAGAGGGTCCCTGGAAGGATAAGGGCCAGGGGAACAGAAGCGGACCTTCTGTGGGCAAGCCAGGCTGAACGAGGCATGCGAGTCATCGAGCGGGAGGCAATTCCACTGGCATCTCCCGACGACTCTTTGCTCCAGGCTGTTTATGGCAATGTCAAATATATCTATGATCATGCATACAACAAGAGTTCACCGGACGTAACGGGAGTTGAGAAAACCATCACTACCCGTATGCGTCATTATGTGAAGGGGTGGATTACAGAATGGGACCTGAAGCGCAAGTATCCGGATTATGAGCCCATAATAAAGGGAGAGGACTTGGGACCGGGTTATTCAGAGGACAGGGACCTGCAAATTGCTCCTGAGGGGGAAAGCGAGGAGTAACCCAATGCCCATTCCCTATCGAAATGCAGACGAACTGGAGGAATTGGGCGCCGCCGGCTATCTCAAGATCGAGTCATTATCCGCAGGTTCTGGTTTTTTGGGCGCACTCTTCTTGATCAATGCCCGGGGTGAGCCCATCGAGTTCACCTACAACCGCATCGAGACCCCCCATACCTTTCTTTGGCGGCAAGATGACATTTGTCGGCATGCCGCCAGGAAACTTACGGCCTCGCTACTCTCTCTCTGCCCCAGAACGCCCCGCCTGATACTTTGTCTGGCTGAAGAGGTGGGCAGTGAACTTTTCTGCCAGGACATTCAGGTGGCGATACCGGTTTGCCGCATTGCTCCTGCCATCAAAGCAGTCTCTTACTCGGGGGCCGAGATTCAGGATACCATAGAATCTGCCGAACCGATGAATCTATTTTGGTATCCCAGTAAACCGCACGAAGAATCTATAGAGTACAGGCTTCTTCGCGAATTGACTTACCGGGGACTGGTGACAGAGCCCTTCAGCAGAGCAACCATCGGGTTAAAAGAGGTCTCTGGCTTAGAGGTTGGCGAGGTAACATGAAAGAAGAAGCCGAATGGTGGCGAGAGACCAATGCAGATCGGGTGCCGCGGGCGCGGTGGTTGGGAATTTTTCGCCGCCAGGTGCGAATGAGGGAAAGCTCTGTCAGGAAATTAACCATTCCTGCCGTAAAACTTTTTGGACCTCACAATTTAGGGTTCTTGGAGAGAGAGCGCCTCGCAGCGCCACAATACCTGATTTTAGAACCATTTCTAAAAAACCCTAAAAATCTATTGGAATTCCAATCTTTATCTACAGAGGTTAATAGTGGCACCATTGCTCTGGCAGAAGTCTTATTAACGGATGAAACAATAGCTACCTTGTCTTCCCGAAGAACAAAAGGTGAACCCAGAGATTTCAACAAGGAGATGTCTCGGGAATCCGAAACTGAGCTTTCCTTGGCCAAGCGCCTTGCCTATTTGCTGCAACCGCCTACGGACCTTCTCCTTTCCGTCACCGGCCCTTTGGAGTGGCCTCGACCATTGTTTGAATACCAAATGGAAGGAATTAAAGCCCTGCTGTCGCATGAGGCACTCCTCCTCGCCGATGACATGGGACTGGGAAAAACCGTCCAGGCAATTGGCGCCCTTAGGATTCTAACCCTTCAGCGTCTAATCGAGTCAAGTTTAATAATTGTCCCAGCCGGGCTCATCAGCCAATGGCGTCGGGAACTGCGCTTTTGGGCTCCTGAGCTGCGAGTTTCAACAGTTCACGGACCGGTAACGGACCGATCATGGCAGTGGATTACACCAGCGCATGTGTATATTACCAGTTATGAAACTCTTCGCGCCGACTTCACGGAAAATCCTCAATCACCACCCCGCCGCCGGACCTGGGACGTGGTTATCCTCGATGAAGCACAGAAAATCAAGAACAGGGATGTGGAGGTCAGCAGAAAGTGCAAACAACTCTTACGGCGGCGGGCCTGGGTCCTGACCGGCACTCCCCTGGAAAACAGGGTGGACGACCTCGCTTCTATCCTTGAATTTGTCACGCCCCTTAAAGAAGGTGAACCCCCTTTAAGACTTAGCCTTGGTCCATCTCTTCGAGAAAGACACCAAGAACTACAACTCCGCCGTAAGAAGGCGGATGTGCTGCCCCATCTCCCCCCCAAAATTATCAGCCAAATTGTGCTTCCCCTCTGTGGTTCCCAGCTTCAAAGCTATGAGCGAGCCGAAAAGGAAGGCATCGTTCAACTACAGGAACGCGGTGAAGCTGTCCGCATAGAAAACGTTTTAGAGCTAATCTTGAAATTAAAGCAAATTTGCAACTTCTGCCCCACGACTGGACAATCGGCTAAACTTCAAGATGTCAGTGAGCGCCTGCGAACTCTTGAATCTGAGGGACATCGCGCTCTAATATTTTCACAGTTCACTGACGAAAAACATGGCGCCAGGGCAATTGTCACCAGACTCCGATCGTCGCAGCCGTTACTTTATACTGGTGACCTTTCCGCTTTTGAAAAGGAGGTTATAATTAAAGAATTTAAAGAAAATAAATCACATAAGGCTTTGATACTTTCATTACGCGCTGGAGGACAGGGGTTAAATTTGCAAGATGCATCGTATGTCTTTCATTTCGACCGATGGTGGAATCCTGCGGTTGAGCGACAGGCGGAGGACCGAGCTCATCGTCTCGGTCAAACTTTTCCCGTTCATGTATATCGGTACGTACTTGAAGGCACTTTAGAAGAGCGGATCGATAATATTCTGAGAGAAAAACAACTTCTTTTTGATGAACTGGTCGACGATGTATCCATAGATTTAAAGTCCTTACTATCTAGCGAAGAACTTTTTGGCCTGTTCGGTTTAAAGCCGCCTGAGCATGCGAAAACCCCTCGGCAGCCAGAGAGATTCTCAACAAACTTCACAGAAATGAGCGGTATCGAGTTCGAAGAGTATGTAAAGAAGCTGTTGGAGAGCAAAGGGTGGGAAGTGGAAGCAACTCCGCCGACCAGAGATGGGGGTGTGGATTTAATCGCGCGACGACATGACGAAATGGACTTAGAATCGGTTCTTTATGTACAATGTAAAAATCATGCTTATCCAGTTGGAGTGGATGTAGTCCGTGAACTGAATGGTGTACTACCGAGACAATTGCCCGGGACGCGGGGTGTATTGGTTTGTCCCAGCGGTTTTACGGCTGACACCATTGCCTTTGGCAGGGATCGTGGCATTGTGCTATGGGATCGGCACCACTTATTCGAACTCTTGAATGGATGATTATTCTTCCTAACTAGTGTTCATCCGGAAAGTCGTTTTGTTCCCTCTCCCTTGATGGGGGAGGGCTAGGGTGGGGGTGGAAAAAGGTAAATATGCCTACCGGTTGGTCGACTGATCCCCCTCCCCCCAACCCCCCATAAGCGCTAACTTAAGAAGACTTTTTGTGTGTTATTTAAAATGGAACCATCAATAATATCAATCAGTTGCAAATGCAAAAATGCATTAAGTTAGCGCCAATGCCCCAACCCACTCCCACCAGGGGAGGGGGAGTTTCCGGATTAGAACTATACACAGCGACATTAGTTTATGCGCATGAATCTTGCCTGCTTCCATCTTGTCATTCTGAGACGCCAGGGCCGGCGAAGAATCTCCTTTTTCATAAAGAGAAGAGACCCTTCGCCTGCGCCTCAGTGTGACAAAATGCAGTGATAGTAAAGAAAAAACCACTAATAATGCGCAATTATTTATGACGCTTTGTATAACTAGTTCTCATCCAGAAAGTCGTGATTTCAGGTTGGTGTTTTATACGCAGCGTCATTAATGTCTGAACATATGCCATGATAGCCTCTTTTTGTCATTCTGAGCCGCCCAGGCGGCGAAAAATCTCGAAATTACCAGTGATTAAGAGATGCCTCCCCTGCGGCTCAGGGTGACAACTGGGGCACTAAAAAAGAGCATTATGTCCAATTACTTATGACGTTATGTATAGCGTCGGCAGGGCATTTTCAGCCGGCGCTCGGGTTAATCAGGATCTATGAAAGCCAATTTGCCGGTTAGCGGGGCCTTGGCGCCTGATTTTCGCCTCTGCCGGGCAGACCTCTCCCCTGGCCGGAAAGCTTGGGAAAGGCCTGCCCTATTGAACCGGCAGCAACATCCCCAGAACCAGAACATTGTAAGACACCACGGCGCTCCAGACATACTGCCGGAAGCCAGGCCACCCCCACCGAATGCTTGCGGGCCTTGGGGGAAGAGGTGTCGTCCACCATCCACACCTCCGCCTCGGCCGGCAGGTCCACCATCTTCAGGGCCGGGCGTCGCCCCACCTCTTCCACGGCCCAGGGAGTCTGGCCCACGAACTGGGGCAAAGCCTGGACATCCGCCCCCGCCAGGCGCGCCGCCAAGGGTTCAATAGATTTCCGTTCACCATCGAGTAGCAATCCCTCCACGTAGACCCTGGCCCAATGACGCCGTTCTTTTCGACCCATGGGCTCCTGAAGGTCTTGAAGGAAACAGCTCAACCGACGCTCCAAGACCTTGAGTTGTTGGGCTTTCATGAGCGCATCTTGCGCTCAAAAATGGAATAATGTCAATAAAGACTTAACCTAGTAGTAAAAACCTATTACACATAAAAGACCAGACGGGGATCGACCGGTTCAACCTCACCTATAACCAGGCTTCCAATATCAAATTTTTCAGATGGCCTGAAGATTTTTATACGAACTTTTTCGGTTTATTCAAGAAATTTATTCAAACAGAGAACCCGGGCCTGGCCCCGGCTTGGTCCTTATAACAGCGTTCTGGTGTTGCGGAATAGAGTGTGAGGAAGGAGGCCGGGGGCGGTGACCCCTTGGCCCCCTCCCCCGCAGCAACCGTCTACCGGAATCTTACTTACTCCTCATCCGGAAACTCCCCCTCCCTTGGTGGGAGGGGGTTGGGGTGAGGGGGACCAATAGGGCAACTGGTCTGTATTACTAACTTATTTCACCCCCACCCTAGCCCTCCCCCATCAAGGGGGAGGGAGCCTGAGACGAAAGCTGTTGCATGTCCGGAGGCCTTTTTGATCTGCGCCTCCTTTTCTCTCAGGGCCGAAACATCAAAGCTGGAAGGCAATATCCTGGTCAGAGACGCCTTGGGAGAAAAAATCGTGCCGGACAGCACTGGCACCCCTGCAAGATTGCCTGGAAGATTTGCGGTCACCGGCGCATACGACACATTCTTTGCTACACTTGGTTCGGCAACAGGTCTATCAGATTGCCGCCGCCTAAGAAGACTGCAATGACGCCGACTATCTGCGGATAGATCCCGCGCTGAGGCTGGCGTTGGATAAGGGCCATGAGGCTGGAGCCAGCCAGTCCAGGCTTTCCCGGTTGGAAAACGACGTCCTGGGTAATGCCACGGGGTTAGAAGCATTGGACACCGCTTTAACCCGGTCCGCGGATACCCTGTTAAAACGGAAGAACAAAAAGCGGCTCATCATCGAGCTGGATTCCACCGAGGACCCGGCCCACTTCAAGCAGGAAGTAGTGGCCTACAATGGCCATTTCGCCAGGAACTGTTTTCATGGTGATCAAGGTCTATAACGGCCGGGCCGAGATCGACAACCGGATCAAAGAAGGTAAGAACACGCTTCGGTGGGACAAAACCAGTTGCTGAAAGTTCGAGGCCTACCAAGCCCGGCTGACCATGGGAGTTCTGGCTTACAACCTTCTCCACCTGCTCCGCCAGTTCTATGTCTGGGGCGAAGAGGTAAAGCGGTCCATGGGTTGGCTGATCAAGCGCTTAATCAAGGTGGGGGCCAGGATTGCTTATCATGCCCGGTGGTATGTCCAAATCGCCTCAGCCTTTCCGCTGGCCCACCATTACCGGGCGGTGCTGGCCAGAGGTTCATAGGCCGCAAATAGACCGGACGCCTTTCTCCCGAGGGAGAGGTGCGCCCTGAATCCGGAGAAAAAGCACACTTTCAGAGAAAATTATGCCGCCAGGCGGTCAAAGAGAGGAGTCGGCTTTCGAAAAAGAAACCTGGGCGTATGTTCTTTAGGCAAAAAGGCTTTCAAAATCATTTTTTGACTGCGGGGACTCAGATTGCCGCATAATCTCAGTCCATGCAGGATTCAGGAGGTGGATGGGGTTAACCACAGGAAATCAACCAGTTGTAAGTAATTTCAATAAGTTTTTCCAGTGGCAAGCTAGCTTGTTGAGCTGCACCCATAAATCTCTATTTCAATTCCCTTTGCAAATTCTGCGCGGATTGTGCTACTGTGCTGATATCCGCATAGAGTAACCGCCTGAGCTTCAAGGTCCTGACTAATCAGGCGGTCATTGAATCGGGAGGGTATATGGAGTTTAAAAATTCTGCCAGTCTGGAGCAATCACTTGCCAGGACCGAATCAGACGCTGATGCAACCTTGAGGGCTGCGACTACCGTGGTGTCCTCAGTCAAGAAGTTTCGGGATGCAGCGAAAAAAGGAAACTTACGGGAACTCCGCAGAACGATGGAAGCTGCAGAACAAGCCATCGCTGCCTTGAGGCAACAATTTACTAATGCGAGAGATGGCTGGGACTTCGATGAGGAATCGTATTTTTCCGGGACAGGCTTCCACTCGGAAGTTCTCGAGGCAGCCAGGCAAGCCGGGGTGAAGATTTTTGAACGAGACCGAACGATTTATTGTTACCCTTTTCTCATCCGCATTAGGCCCCAGGAACGATCCATACAGATCGACAAGATCATCGAGAGAAGGCTTCGTCCCTCAATCCTGGCCAGGCATCTCAAGGAATTACAAAACCGCCCTGTTCGGTTTAGATCACAACCTTTCTTGGAGTGCCTATTTTCAGCTTACTCCAAGGTCCTTTCACACCAGATAAATGAAGCTCTGGAAAGGTCTAGGGTTATTAAACTTCTTGACATCTACCATTTACTCACGCTCTTGCCAGGGCAATCTAGGGAGTATACTGCCGAGGAATTCGCCCGGGATATTTACTTGCTTGACAGAAGTGGTGTTGCTACAACGAATAAGGGATTAGTTTTAACTCTTGTCCCTCCTAGTACAGCCGGAAAAACTCAAAGGAAAAGCTTAAGGGTGATTACCGAGGAAGGGCAGGAAAAATCATATTATGGCATTTCTTTCAAGCACCCATAGGAGTCTTCCGTCATGACCATTCCCTTCCAAGAATATTTGGATATTTTCCGCAGTGAATATCTACAAGATTTTATCGGCCTGGGTGGGGCGGCAGTAAAGTTTCTCGTCCCTCTTGAGGATTATCAATATGATAGATGCCGGCAAGAATTACAGAGGGTCGCAGAAGAGGAAGGGTATTCATTCGCTATGGTGGATGCTGCGACAACTAAGATTCATATGATTGATAGGCTTTTTCATGAAGTAGCTCGACAAGTCGCTTGGGATGATTACGCTTACAAATTTCTCGTAGGATTAATCAGGGAAAACGAATATCAAGTTCCTTCTGAGCGTAGTGAGTTTAATATGCAAGCATTAGCTACTCTGAATGAAATTGAAGAGAGACTTCTTAGAAGAGAGATTAATAAATGGCTAACAGAGAAAATTTTTAAGGACTTTAAAATGAGTCAGGAGTTCAGAATCGCTATGATGCAGTTATGTTTGGCGGAACTCGAATCACAAGCTGTTAGAAGAAATATATGCTCCTCGATCCAAGAATGGCTTACTGGAGAATTAAGAGCAATCTCCATTCTCAAAGAAGCACAAATCTTTCAAAAAGTGGGGCGACATAACGCCCGCCATATGTTTTTATCATTGACCCATTGGTTGAAGTTGGTGGGCGTCAACGGCCTTGTTTTATGCTTGGATATTTCCCGATATATGGTGGCCAGGAGGCCGAGGACTCCTGATGATAGTTTCTATTATGGCATTGGTGCAGTACTTGATGCCTATGAAGTGCTCCGCCAGTTCATTGATGCAACAGATAATCTTGAATATTGTGTCATTCTCGTCATTGCTCCGCCCGAATTTTTAGAGGATGAGAGACGCGGCGTAGCACGTTACCAAGCCCTTAAGATGCGCATATGGGATGAAGTCCGTGACCGGCAAAGGGATAACCCTTGTGCCCCCCTGGTCAGTGTGTCATTATGTCTCTGAACATCAAACGCAGTCCATTATGGAGATGTTACGATGCCTGAGGTTGAGCGAATAAAAAATCGGCGAGCCATTGAGGCTCTTCGTGCCGGCGTCCCTAACCGGGATGCAGTATTAGCCTTGGGGAGCACCCAGCCCGATATCGAAAACAGATTCAGAGAACAACTTCAGGGCGTGGGGGGGCAGCTCCAGGGAATGTTGGTGCAGGGCGGCTTTGGGGCCGGCAAGTCCCACTTGCTTGAATCGCTTCAACAAACCGCATTGAGAGAAAATTTTGTGTGCAGTAAAATTGTTATAAGCAAAGAGACTCCATTATATGATCCAGCTAAATTGTATCGTGCAGCTGCGGAAGCCGCTGTTGTACCGAGAAGGATGGGTGATGCTCTTACAGAAATAATGACCAAAATGGATACCAATAGCCAGGCCTATGCCGATTTTTTTCAATGGGCCAACCGCAGTACTGACCTGAGTCAAATTTTCGCGGCAACCCTTTTCATATACGAGCGGATGCCGGGGGCCTATAACGGTGAGGTCCGTAATCGTATTACTCGTTTCTGGTCCGGTGACAGAATCGGGTTAAACGAAATAAGAAGATGGCTTAGAGATCTAAGAGAAAGAGTAACATTTAACCTAAGTAATGTCCCACCGAAGGAGCTTGCCCTGCAGAGGTTCAAGTTTGCGGCGCGTCTTATGATGGCTGCTGGTTATGCAGGTTGGGTTTTATTTATCGATGAGCTCGAGCTAATCGGGCGTTATTCTCTTTTACAACGGGCTAAGTCTTATGCCGAACTGGCCAGATGGATGGGAAGACT
>VGSW01000146.1 GCA_016874915.1 Deltaproteobacteria bacterium | reverse complement strand
CCCCTTCCGATATTCTTCGCCCATGGGTCACCTCCCATGAGCCGATCATACCATACGGTCTAACTCGTCGTGCTGAAGCTTTTCGCCTAAAGGCGAAGGTTTTAAACCAGGTGCATGGAAAAATAAACGATTGGCAGAATTATGTTCAGAAATGATAGCAATTGATGAAGATGGGTTTCCATTTATCGATTATCTCGGAGAAGGATTTAAGAAATATATCGGTAAGAATATTGAATTTTTACATATTAAACGAGCATATGATTTCGTGACTCAAGAATGGGCTAAATGGCAAAAAGAAAGAAATTCAAAATTGGCATTTCGATTTATGTTGTTGCGAGATTATTTTGAAAATCGCTTGCATATATGGAAAGATTGATGGATAAAAACTTTCCTTATTATTTCCTTGTTCCCCAGCGGGAGCTTGGGAGAGAGTAAATGAAACTTACAATAACCGATCAGAGTATCCGCGACCTGTGCCGCCGCATCGTCCAGGAATTCCAGCCGGATAGGATTATCCTGTTCGGCTCCTACGCCTCCGGCCAGCCTACTCCCGATTCCGACGTGGACCTGCTAGTGATCATGCCCTTTGAAGGCAAAAATCTTACCCAGTCCCTGGAAATCCTGAATCGCACCAATCCCCGCTTCCCCATCGATCTGCTGGCCCGGCGCCCCGATGACACCGAACGCCGCTATCGGGAAGGCGACCCCCTCATCCGGGAAGCCCTGGACCACGGCAAGGTGTTATATGACCGCCACGGTTAAGGAATGGATAGATAAGGCGGAAAAGGATTTCGCCACCGCCCGCAGGGAGATGCAGGCCGAGGATGAGCCTAATCTTGATCCCAGTGAGGAAAAATGATCCAAACAAGTCGTAACGCTCCCTGTCCTTGCGGCAGCGGCAAAAAGTATAAGAAGTGTTGCCTCCCGCTAGATGCGGAAAAACACCGGCCGCAAAAAACTTACCATGACTATTTCCTGGAAGTGGTGGACTCCTTACGGGACAAGGTTCTCAAGTTCGTGCACAAGGCCCGCTATGATCGCTTCATCCAAGAGGCGTTTGATTTTTACTGGCAGACCTTGGAGCCGGACCTCGAGCCCCCGGCATTAACTCCACCTTGGTACACCACGTTCCTGGAGTGGTTCATTCACGACTTTCCTATCCCTCCCCACGACCGACCGGTGATTCAACTCTTCCTGGAAAGCAAGCCCCTGCTCCCCGCGGAGGAGATGCAGATACTAAAAGATTGGCAAGACGCCCATATTTCGGTGTTCCAGGTCAAGGAAGTTAAACCGGAGGAGGGCGTCCTGGCCGAAGATATTTTTACCGGCGAAGAAGTCTTTATTTCCGATTACAGCCTCTCCCGGCAGGCCCGGAAGTGGGAGATAATGACTATCAGGAAAGTTAAGGTCCTGGACGAATGGCAGGCCTCAGGGGTGGGAAGCAAAGAAGACCCAAAAGCCAAAGGGGAAATCTATGACTTCGTGATGGAATTGTTCCGTTTATATCGCAAATCCTTTCGCGGCGTGCAATTGCAGGACTTTCTCCGATGGGAGGGGTTTGTGCTCCACCAGCGGCTCCTGACCCTGGAGGCCAGCCCGCAAAAACTTCCCAAGCTGCTGACGTCCGGCGGCGAAGAACTCACCTTCTGGGAAGCCCGCTACGATCTAATCAATCTGCCGGAAGCCGCCTTGCGGCTTCAATCCCAGGAGGATTTTGAGGAGGCTGAATGGCAGGAGGACAGTCGCGGCAGGGTCAAGAAAGTTTTCTTTAATTGGCTGGAAAAAGGGAAATCCTCGGGAAAAAACAAGGCTAAAAGCCGCCAGACGGGCATTGTATTGTCAACCGCGTTTACCACAGGACCCGGAGAAGAGAGCTTCCGGGTGCTGGGCAACATTGTTCTGGAAACAAACAGCTTAACTTTGGAAGCCCAGGGAGAAAAGCGGTTTGCTTTCGGGAAGAAACGCCTGGAAACCGTACTGTCCGGTTTGCTGAAACATCGGCGGGATACGGTCAAAACTGCCGAGGAAATGATGCAGGAACCCCGTGAGGAAGAAGTGGAGGACTTCGCCTCGGAAATTCCTTCGGAAATGAAGCAGGCTATCCTGAAAGATATGTTGGACCAGCATTATCAGAAATGGCTGGACACTCCTCTTTCGGCTCTGAAAAATAAATCCCCCCGGAAGGCAATCAGTACTCAAGAGGGGCGCCGTATGGTGGAAGACCTGCTGAGGTCCATGGAATATCATCATCAGCAGAAAGACATGGAATACGACATCACCTGGATCAGAAAAGAGCTTGGAATGGAATAAAAGGGAAAAGGATTGGGCCGCCTCGGAGAATAATAGATAGTCCCGGAATCCTCGGAATGGAAGAGGCCAGGCTGACCAGGCTTTTGATATCACTACCCCCCTGCGGAAAAAACCGTTATCATTATTTTAGATATGTGAAAAATTTCATATCCGGCTTTCTCCGGGCAATAACGTCGGTTGATTTTAAATAAACCTTGCATATAGTGGGTGCGTGGAACGCACCCTACGTTAATTTCGGCGCAACCCCTGAAAGCTGATGCCCAATACCGAAAACCGAAAACCGAAAACGGAAAACCCCGGGGCCGACAAACCTCGCGAGCACTGCGGCGTTTTCGGCATTTACGGCCACCCCGACGCGGGCCGGCTCACCTACTTCGGGCTGTACGCCCTCCAGCACCGGGGCCAGGAGTCCTGCGGCATCGTCACCGGCGACGGCTGCCGGGTGCGCCAGCACCGGGGCCTGGGTCTGGTGGCCGAAGTTTTTGACCAGGCGGTGCTGGACACCCTGCCCGGCCACCTGGCCATCGGCCACGTGCGCTATTCCACCACCGGCTCCACCATGCTCATCAACGCCCAGCCCTTCGTGGTGCAGCACCACGGCCAGATGCTGGCCATCGGCCACAACGGCACCCTGACCAACGCTCGGGAGGTGCGCCAGGCCCTGGAGGATGGCGGCTCCATCTTCCAATCCACCATGGACACCGAGGTCATCGTCCACCTCATGGCCCGCCACCGGGGGGCCACCTTGGTGGAATCCCTGGTGAACGCTCTGGAGCGCGTCAAAGGGTCTTATTCTTTGGTGCTGGCCACCGCGGACCAGATCATCGCGGCCCGGGACCCATACGGCTTCCGGCCCCTGTGCCTGGGCCAATTGAACGGCGCCTGGGTGGTGTCCTCGGAGAGCTGCGCCCTGGACCTGGTGCAAGCCGACTACTGGCGGGAAGTGGAGCCGGGAGAAATCGTAGTCCTGGACGCCGGGGGACTTCACTCCCATAAGCCCCTGCCCCCGGCGCCGCCCCGGTTCTGCATCTTCGAGTTCATCTACTTCGCTCGCCCGGACAGCATCATCTTCGGCCAAAGCGTTTACCAGGTGCGCAAGCGCCTGGGCGCCTGCCTGGCCCGGGAGCACCCCCTGGAGGCCGACCTGGTCATGCCTTTCCCCGACTCGGGCACCTACGCGGCCCTGGGCTATGCCGAAGTTATGGACCTCCCTTTTGAGATGGGGGTGATCCGCAACCACTACGTGGGCCGCACCTTCATCCAGCCCTCCCAGAGCATGCGGGACTTCTCGGTGCGCATCAAGCTCAATCCGGTAAAAGATATCCTCAAGGGAAAAAAGGTCGTGGTGGTGGAGGATTCCATCATCCGGGGCACCACCACCCGGTCCCGGGTCAAGTCCCTCCGGGAAGTCGGGGCCAAGGAAGTGAGCCTGCTGGTCTCTTGCCCGCCCCACCGCTTCCCCTGCTACTACGGCATTGACTTTTCCACCAAAGGGGAACTCATCGCCTCTCGCCAGGAAATCAGCCAGATCCGGGACTTCCTGGGCCTGGACTACCTGGGCTACCTCAGCGTGGAGTCCATGGTGGAGGCCACCCGCATCGACCACCAGAGCTTCTGCCTCTCCTGCTTCACCGGGGACTACCCGGTGGTGCTGGAGTCAGATTTTTCCAAGACCTGCTTCGAAGACGACATCTGCGCCCCGGGGCCGTCGGAACCGCCGCCGGTGTGCGGGAGCAGGTGAAGAATTGATTTGGCGGAGGGCCAGGGCACCCGCCCCTGCCCTCCCCCAAACCCCCGCCCAACCCCATAAACTGGTGGCACAGGCTTTCAGCCTGTGCCCAATATCATTCCCCTGCCGAGGAATTTTAAATTGTAGGGGCACGGCGTGCCGTGCCCAGGCGTAGCGTACACGATATGAGCACCTGTTATCACCGATCCCCCCCTTGAGCTTTAAGGCAACAATACCTAATTTAAGCATACGTCTTCTAATACGGGTTAGTAAGGGGAACCGGCTATGAAACAGATGCTGCCATTTCTTCTGGTTCTGGTTATGGCCTTTTCCGCCCAGGCTAAAATGGTGACCCAGGCGGTGGAGTACCAGCAGGACGGGACCGTTCTGGAAGGCCACCTGGCATACGATGACGCGTTTAAGGGCAAACGCCCCGGGGTGATGGTGGTCCACGAATTCTGGGGCCTCAACGACTACGCCAAAAAGCGGGCGGAGCAGGTGGCGGCCTTAGGCTACGTTGCTTTTGCCTGCGATCTCTACGGCAAAGGGGTGGTCACCAAAGACCCCAAAGAGGCCGCGGGCCATGCGGCCCACCTCCGGGGAACGCCCCTCTTGCGCCAGCGGGCCAGGGCCGGGTTGGACGTCCTGGCCAAACATAAGCTGGTGGACCCCCCACACCTGGCGGCCCTGGGCTATTGCCTGGGGGGCACCACCGTCCTGGAACTGGGGTACTCCGGAGCCGGTCTTAAAGGGGTGGCCAGCTTTCATGGGGGCCTGAGCGTGCCCAAACCCGAAGACAAGGCCATCAAGGCCAAGATCCTGGTGATGCACGGGGCTGATGATCCTTTGATCAAGTCGGAAGAGATCGCCGCGTTCCAGGAGGCCATGCGCAAGACCGGGGCAGACTGGCAGATGATCTATTACGGCGGCGCGGTGCATAGCTTCACCAACCCCGACGCGGACAAGGCCGGGGTTAAAGGGGTGGCTTACAATGCCGCGGCGGACAGGCGGTCCTGGCAGCACCTGAAGGATTTCTTGAAGGAGCTCTTTTCTTCACCCTAGCAGGACTGTCCTTAAAAGGAGGAAAGGACATGGCGACCAGGGACGCCGTGGAACGGAGGCTTTGGGCCGCGGCTCAGTACCGAGCGGCGGAATTGGGGTTTGCCCCGGATTGCGAAATCTTTGTCAGGGATTTGGTGCGACAGGGGGCTGACCGCATTGCCGCGGAAGGGTTTCTGAATGACGAAGATCGTATAGCGGTTGCCGAAGCCAACGTCAAGAGGTTTGTCTCGGAAATGATGATCGAGGCCCGCTTCATGGGCTTGGCCATGCTCCACGAACCCACCTTCTTCAAAACTCTGAATTCCCTCTGCCCCATGTGGCCCTTCTGCTAAAGGGAATTTCCATGGACGACCAGGTTAAAGCGGCCTTTGACGCGGCCCGGGACACCACCAAACAGCTCATTACCCTGGGCACCGCCATTCTAACCCTGGAGATCACCTTTTCCAAGGGAATGACACAGGAATTCGCTGGCTCCTCCCCATTTCTTGGGGCTTTTTGCTGTTGTCGGTGGGTTGCGGGGTCTGGACCTTGCTGGCCCTCACCGGCGCCCTGGAACCCCTGGACAAGTCGGCCCCGGTGTCCATCCGGGGATCGAATGTGACCATTCCTTCCATGCTTCAGATTATTCTATTTATGCTAGGGCTATTTTTCACGGTGGCTTTTGGTATACTGGCGCAATAAAAATAATTTCTGGTGGTGGCGATTGAATCGGGATGACGCGATAGTCATTGAAACCTTTTCCAGCCGGGCGGTGGCGGAGCTGGCCGCGGGGCTCCTGGAGGCGGAAGGCATCGAAACCCTGGTGCTGGCGGACGACGCCGGCGGCGCCTATCCCATGCTCCAGTTTGTCCGGGGGGTGCGGGTGCTGGTGGCCGTGGCCGACGAAGCCCGGGCCCGGGAGATTCTCAGCAGCCAGGAGTCAGAGGTCAGTGAGCAGTGAGCAGTCAGTGGCCAGTTCACACGAATATGGCGGGCCTTGCCCGCCATATTCGTTTTTATCCGCGTGCATCTGCGGTTAAAAATTACGGGGCGCCGGGAAACCCGATCTCCAGGGCCTGGTCCAGCCGGTCCACCAGGTGAAAGACCAGGTCCTGGCGCACCGAGAGAGGAATTTCCTCCAGGTCCATCTGGTTTTCCTTGGGTAGGATGATCTCCTTGATGCCGGCCCGATGGGCCGCCAGCACCTTGTTCTTGATTCCTCCCACCCGCAGGACGTGCCCCCGCAAGGTGATCTCTCCGGTCATGGCCAGGCCCTTTTTCACCGGGCGGCCGGACATCAAAGAGACCAGGGCCACCAGCAGGGCCAGTCCGGCCGAGGGGCCGTCTTTGGGGATGGCCCCTGCGGGCACGTGGATGTGGAGATCGGACCTTTCGAAGAAGTCTTCCTCCAGACCCAGAAAAGGGGCGCGGGCCCGTATGTAGCTCAAGGCCGCGTTGGCCGACTCCTTCATCACGTCCCCCAACTGCCCCGTGAGCTTGAGGTTACCTTTTCCCGGCATCCGCAACACCTCGATAAACAGGATATCCCCGCCGGTGGGGGTCCAGGCCAGGCCGGTGGCCACCCCCGGCTCCGGGTGGTCCAGGGCCGCTTCCCGGATGAATTGGGGCGGCCCCAGGTACTGGGGCAGGTCCTCCGGGTTAATGGTTACCTGGGTCTTGACGCCCTCGGCGATTTCCCGGGCCGCGCCCCTGCACAAAGCCGCGATCTCCCGCTCCAGGTTGCGCAGGCCCGCCTCCCGGGTGTACTGGGAGATGACCCGGCTTACGGTCTCCCGGGGAATCTCCAAATGTTCCGGGGTGAGGCCATGGGCTTCCAACTGCCGGGGAATGAGGTGGGAGAAGGCGATCCCCAGCTTTTCCTCTTCGGTGTAGCCTGCCAGTTCCAGGACTTCCATGCGATCCCGCAACGCCGGGGGGATGGGGTCCAGGATGTTGGCGGTGGTGATGAACATCACTTTGGACAGGTCGAAGCCCACGTCCAGGTAGTGGTCGGAAAAAGAGAAGTTCTGCTCCGGGTCCAGCACCTCCAGGAGGGCCGAAGAGGGGTCCCCCCGGAAGTCCTGGCCGATTTTGTCCACTTCGTCCAGGATAAAGACCGGGTTGTTGGACCCGGCCCGGCGCAGGCTCTGGATGATACGCCCCGGCAGCGCGCCCACGTAAGTGCGACGGTGGCCGCGGATTTCCGCTTCGTCCCGCACCCCTCCCAATGACAAGCGCACGAACTTGCGTCCCAAGGCCCGGGCGATGGAGCGGCCCAGGGAGGTTTTGCCGGTGCCCGGCGGCCCCACGAAACAGAGGATGGGGCCTTTCATGTCGGGTTTGAGTTTCCGCACTGCCAGGTACTCCAGGATGCGCTTCTTCACTTTTTCCAGGTCATAGTGGTCTTCATCCAGGATTTGCCGGGCCTGGGCCAGATCCAGGTTGTCCTCGGTGGTGACGCTCCAGGGCAGCTCAATCATCCATTCCAGGTAATTGCGGATCACCTGGTGGTCCGGCGAAGTGGGCGGGGTGCGCTTGAGCCGGGTCAGTTCCCGCTGGGCTTCTTTGAGGGCGTGGGGCGGCAGGCCCGCTTCTTCCAGACGGAATTCCAGCTCGTCCATCTCCCGGAGGCGTTCGTCCGTTTCCCCCAACTCTTTCTGCAGGACCTTGATCTGTTCCCGCAGGAAGTAATCCCGCTGGGCCTTTTCCATTTCCCCTTTGACCTGGCTCTGGATCTTTTTGCCCAGCTCCAGGATTTCCAGTTCCCGGGTGATGAGGGCCAGGACCCGGTGGAGGCGCTCCTTGACGTTGATGGTTTCCAGCAGTTCCTGTTTTTCCCGCTTGGAGATGTTAAGACTGCCGGCAGTGACATCCGCCAGGATGCGGGGGTCACTCAACTCCCGCACCAAGGCCCCCAGTTCCATCGGCAGATAGGGGGACATCTCCAGCATTTTAATAAACATCCCCTTGACGCTGGCCACCAGGGCCTCGATTTCCTGGTCCGGTTCATACTCTTCGGAGACGGGGGTTATATTGGCGGTATAGTAAGGTTCAAAACCCACCCAGTTTTCGATCCGGAAGCGGTAAAGGCCCTGGATGAGCAGCCGGATGGATTCATCTTCGGGTTTGCGCATTTTCAGGATCACGGCCGCGGTGCCGGTGTTGAAAAGGTTCTCCGGGCCGTAGCCCGCAGGCTTTTCCTCCTTGCTGGCCAAAATCCCCAGGATTTTATCCCGAAAGAGGGCCTCGTTTATCAGCTTTTGACTGGGTTCATCCCACACCACTACGGGCATGATAATCCGGGGAAACAACACCAGGTCCGAAACCGGCAGGATGGGCAGCACCCGGGGGGAGGCGGGATGAATTTCCTCTTCCTGGGCGATGGAGATTTCTGGTTCGGAATTTTCGGTAGTCATATGCATTCAGCCTTTCAGTATGCGGGTTAATGGTCTTCCTTCACGGTGATTTGCAGTTTCTGGGGCCTCTTGCGCGGCAGATGGATTTCCAGGATGCCGTCTTTATAGAATGCCTGGACTCCTTCCGGGTCGATGGCCAGGGGCAGGTGAAAGCTGCGTTCAAAGGTGCCGAACCCGATTTCCAGGTGCAGGAAGCGGCGGATGTCCGCCGATGGGGGCGGCTGGCGGCGGCCCTGCACCACCAGTTCCTGCCCCGCCAGGGACAGGGACAGGTCTTCTTTGGCCACCCCGGCCAGATCCAAGCGCACTACCAACCCCTGGGCGGTTTCGTAAAAATCCGCCGGGGGCTGGAAGGAGGCTTCCTTTTTGCCCACGTCCAGAAGGGTGTCCTTCCAGCGGCGGACTCGTTCTTCCAGGGTTTCGAAATCCCGGAGAAGTCTGATTTTGATGAGACGGTGCATGGGTATCCTTTAAATGAAGGTTTTGGGTTTTCAGTTTTCGGTTTTCGGTGTCATTAAGAATTTCGGCAGTGACCCTTTAATGGTTGATAATATATTTGCCGCATGTTATCCTGGTTACCGAACTGGAGGTGAGCAGGATGGGCAAGCGCGGCAGAAAAC
>VGSW01000145.1 GCA_016874915.1 Deltaproteobacteria bacterium | reverse complement strand
GGGGCGAACGGGTGGGGCTTCATGGCAAGCCTTTTCGCATCTTTAAATTCCGCACCATGGTGGTGAATGCCGAGAAAATCGGGGGTACCTCCACCGGAGAGGATGACCCCCGGATTACCCGCATCGGTAAGGTATTGCGCCATTATAAACTGGATGAACTACCCCAGTTATTTAACGTGCTTCAAGGGGAGATGAGCTTGGTGGGGCCGCGGCCCCAGGTTCCCTGGGCGGTGAAATTGTATACCCCGGAGCAGCAGCGGGTGCTGACCGTCCGCCCCGGAATCACCGACTTCGCTTCCATCGTTTTTAAGAATGAAGGGGAAATCCTGAGCGGCAGCCTAGATCCCGACGCGGAATATTTGGCCAAGATTCATCCGGTGAAAATGCGTCTGGCCTTAGACTATGTGAACAATAAATCATTTTTCCTGGACCTGAAAATCATCCTAAAAACGATATTAACAATATTTCAATCATAGAGGTAAAAATGAAAAAGTTACGCACGGCAGCCGAAGAAGAGGTGGGCAAGAATATCGCGCATATTTTCAGTAACTGTCCCGACCAGCTGGAAATTAAGATTCAGAATTTCCCGAAATATGCGCGGCGACAATATCTAAAACGCTTTCTGTCCATGTATGAGATTTTCAAACTGATACTACCCGTGAAAGGCTCTATCGTTGAATGCGGGATTTACCAGGGATTCAGTCTCATGTCCTGGGCCAAACTCAGCACTATCCTGGAGCCGGAAAATTTAACGCGCCGGATTTATGGGTTCGATACATTTCAGGGTTTTCCCAGCATTAGTGATAAAGATCAAAACCGCCTTGCCGTCCATAAAAAGGGAGATTTGGACGGGGGGTCTTACGAAGAACTCCAGCAGCTTATAACCGAATATGACCGAGATCGGTTCCTGGGCCATATTAATAAAGTCCAGTTGGTGAAAGGCGATGTTTTACAAACTATCCCCCAATTTATTTCCGAGAACCGGCACCTGCTGGTCAGCCTGCTTTTTATTGACCTTGATTTATTTGAGCCTACCAAAGCAGCCATCGAAAACTTTTTGCCTCGGATGCCTAAGGGGGCGATAATTGCCTTCGATGACTTGGATAATCCTTTGTGGCCGGGTGAGACTTTGGCGCTGTTGGAAACGGTCGGATTGAAGAATCTTGAACTTAGGCGTTTGGAATGGGACCCCTATATAGGCTTTGGGATCTTGGGGTGAGACATAGCCACGGCCACTAGGGGTAGTTGTGGAACATTCAGCGCGTTGAGGTTACACAGGAAAAAACCCCATGGATACACGCAAACTGGCACTTAAGATCAGAAGACACGCAATTTTAATGACTAATCAGGGAAAGAGTTCCCACGTGGCCTCGATCCTGTCCATGGCGGATATTGTGGCGGTTCTGTATGGCCATATTTTGCGGAAGCGGCCGGATGAGCCGCGCTGGCCGGAGCGGGACCGTTTTATTCTGAGCAAAGGCCACGCCGGAGCGGGAGTATATGCAGCCCTGGCGGAAACCGGCTATTTTCCCGTGGATTGGCTGCCGCGCCATTGTGCCCAAGGGAGCAAACTGTGCGGCCATGTATCCCATATCGGCATTCCAGGAGTGGAGTTATCCACCGGTTCCCTGGGGCATGGCCTGTCGGTGGGGGCGGGGATGGCCTATGCGGGGAAACTGGATAACAAAAATTACCGGGTCTTCGTGCTGATGAGTGACGGCGAATGCGACGAAGGCTCCAACTGGGAGGCTATCCTCTTTGCCGCCCATCACCGTTTGGCCAATCTCGTCGCCGTTGTGGATTATAACAAAATCCAGAGTCTGGGGCCGGTGGAGGAGATCCTGGGGCTGGAACCCTTCGCGGCTAAATGGCAATCCTTTGGCTGGCAAGTAAAGGAAATCGACGGCCATGATCATGACCAACTCATGGCCAGCCTGGATATCCGGTCCGAGCCCGGATCCCCCCCTACCTGCGTTATTGCCCATACTATCAAAGGCAAGGGAGTGTCCTTTATGGAGAAATCGGTGCTTTGGCATTACCGCAGTCCTCAAGGGGAGGAATTTCAAGCTGCCCTGGCGGAACTGGAGGATGTGATCTTTGCGTGATGCTTTTATTCGTGTTCTGATGGAGATCGCCCGGCAGGATAAGCGGATTATGCTGCTCACCGCAGATTTAGGGTTTGGGGTCTTAAACCCCTTCATCGAAGCCTTTACCGAACAATACCTGAATGTGGGGGTGGCGGAGCAGAATATGACCGGGGTGGCTACCGGCTTGGCCCTGGAAGGGAAGATCGTTTTTACCTATTCCATCGGCAATTTTCCTACTTTGCGGTGCCTGGAGCAAATACGGAATGATGTTTGTTACCATGATGCCAACGTTAAGATAGTCTGCATCGGGGGGGGATTCTGTTACGGCCCCCTGGGTATCAGTCATCATGCTACCGAAGACCTAGCGATCATGCGGGCGTTACCCGGAATGCGGGTGATGGCCCCAGGTGACTTGGCGGAAACGCGGTTGATCACCCGGATAGCCTACGAGACCTCTGGACCATGCTACCTGCGTTTAGGCCGGGGTGGGGAGGCCCAGATTCATCAGGATGCCTTGAATCTTTCCCTGGGTCAGGGAATTTCATTGTTCCCGGAGGGCGAAGTGGCTCTGTTGTCAACCGGAGGCATTTTAGGAAATGCAGTAGGGGCCCGGGAGAGGTTAGAAGCTTGGGGGGTGAAGGCGTCTCTCCACAGCATTCCGTTTTTAAAACCCTTGGATAGGAGCTTGATAGAAATGCTCTCCCAAACCGTCCGTTTGATGGCAACCATTGAAGAACATAGCATTATCGGCGGCTTGGGAGGGGCGGTGGCGGAAGCGCTGGCGGAAATGCCGGGACCTAAACCGCCGTTATTGCGTATTGGATTGCGGGAGGGTTTTTCCTGTGAAGTAGGCGATCAGGAATATCTGAGAAAGATTTACGGCCTTTCTACTGACAGCATTGCCCAGCGGGTCTATAAAGCCATTTCCAAAAAAAACCCCGAGGCGAAGATTTATGGCGTATCGAATTAAATTCGTCAATCCTGGTAGAAATTATCAGATGATCAAAGACGAGCTGGACGCGGCTTACTTTGAGGTGATGACCAAGGGAGACTTGATCGATCGGGGCCAGTTGAGAAGCTTTGAGGAAAATCTGGCCGCCTTCGCGGGCGCCAAGTATGCGGTGGGGCTGAACAGCGGCTACGACGCCCTGCACATGTCGCTCCGGGCGGCGGGCCTGGGACCGGGAGATGAAGTGATCGTGCCGGCCCACACCTTCGTGGCCTCCGCCTCTGCTATTGTCAATGTCGGAGCCAAGCCGGTTCTGGTGGACGTGGGCCAGGATTTCAATATGGACTGCAACAAGATAGAGGAGGCGATTACCCCCCGGACTCGCGGCATCATGCCGGTGCACCTGAACGGCTACATGGCGGACATGGTGCGGGTGATGGAGATCGCTGAAAAGTATGGCCTGGTGGTGGTGGAGGATGCCTGCCAGAGCCTGGGGTCCAGTATGGTTGGTAAAAGGGCCGGTTCATGGGGTCTGACCGGATGCTGGAGTTTCTATCCTTTCAAGATCCTGGGAGGCTATGGCGACGGGGGGGCCATCACGACCAATGATCCGGAGGTGGCTCTTTTTGCCACCCGCATGCGCTACAATGGCGAAGACCGGCAGACCGGGGAATACCACGGCCACGGCTTCACCTGCCTCCTGGACAACCTCCAGGCCGCTTTTCTGGATGTCAAGTTAAGATACCTGCCTAGCTGGATAGAGAGACGCCGGGAGATCGCGGCGCGCTACCGGGCCGGATTGTCCGATCTTCCCGATCTGCTGCTGCCCCATTATGACGACCCCCGCCGGGATCACGTATATCAGAACTATGTGGTCCGGGCCCAACAGGGGAACGAATTTTCCGAGTATTTAAAAGCCAATGGGGTGGAGGTCTTGACCCAATTCCGCAGGCCTTACTACCGGCATGAGGCTTTGAAGCTGGAAGACCGGGGCTTTCCGGAAACGGAGGCCCTGAGCCGGGAGGTCTGCTCGCTGCCCATGAACGTGGAGATCTCCGATCAGGAAGTCGATTATGTGATTGGGGTAGTGCGGCGCTTCTACGGCAAATAATCTTTGTCCTGGACCCACGTAAATCAACGCCAAGACCTTCAGGTGGAGCGTTGATTATGGCGGGTCTTTCATTTTCAGGGAAGGAGAGCATTGTGGGTCTTAAACTGAGTAAGCGCCATGAATGGGTGGTCCAGTCAGAAATAAGAAACATGTCCATTGAATGCGAGCTGGTGAAGGGGATCAACCTGTCCCAGGGGGTCTGTGATATGGAGGTCCCGTCAGCGGTGCGCCAAGGCGCGCAAGCGGCGATGGATGCGGGGATTAATACTTACACCCGCTATGACGGATTGCCTGAGCTGAGGGAGGCCATAGCCCATAAGGTAAGACTTTTCAGCGGCATGGAGGCGGACCCCGGGAGTGAGATCATCGTCAGCGCCGGGGCCACCGGGGCCTTTTACTGCGCCTGTTTGGCGCTCCTCGATCCGGGAGATGAAGTCATCCTCTTTGAACCCTATTACGGCTATCACGTCAGCACCTTGGCGGCGACCCAGGCCGTCCCCGTTTACGTAAGGATGGAACCTCCCGATTGGACCTTTAGCGATGAGGACCTAAAAAAGGTGCTCAGCCCCAAAACCCGGGGGATGATGATCAACACTCCGGCCAACCCTTCGGGCAAGGTGTTTGCCCCGGCAGAATTGCAGCGCCTGGCGGCCTTTGCGGCCAGGCACGACCTGTTTGTGTTCACGGACGAGATCTACGAACACTTTGTCTATGACGGCCACCGCCACATCCCGCCGGCCACTTTGCCGGGGATGAAGGAGCGCACCATCACCATTGCCGGGCTATCCAAGACCTTCAGTATAACGGGCTGGCGCGTGGGCTACGCTATCTGCGACGCCAAGTGGGCCCAGACCATCGGCTATTTCAATGATCTGGTGTACGTCTGCGCCCCGGCCCCGCTGCAAATGGGGGTGGCCAGGGGCCTGATGGAGTCGGGGCCGGATTATTATGACAAACTCGCCCGAGAATATGTGAACAAGCGGGATAAGATTTGCGGAGCTTTATCCAACGCTGGCCTGGAGCCCCATGCGCCCCAGGGGGCGTATTATGTTTTGGCTGACATATCCCGGATTCCGGGAGAGAACAGCAAGGCCAAAGCCATGAACCTGCTGCGGCAAACGGGGGTGGCCTGCGTCCCCGGGGAGGCCTTCTATCACGATGAGGCCGGAGAAAACCTGGCGAGATTTTGCTTCGCCAAAGAAGATGCCGTGCTGGATGAAGCCTGTAGAAGGATCGAACAAATGGGGAACTTTTGTTAGCGTTTGCTCCATCATGAGACTGTGGCAATAGGGGCGAATCCTTTATTCGCCCTAAAATGAAGGGCGAACGCGAGGTTCGCCACATTTTATGGCCTTTGGAATGCGACTTGGTCTAAGCGCCTTGTCGGGAGGCTGCCTGCCGCCCGGTCCCTTCCGTTCTGAAAGGGACCGGGCGGCAGGGGTCGCGAGGTCCTAAATTCCCTGTTTAATCCAGAAGAAGCAATTCAAGAATGCCCGGAAGCGCATTCCGCCCCCTGGATTTCTCGATGATGCCCCGGAAAAACATGTTGAAAACCCCGTCGTTCCAGCGGCCCTGGGAACCCCAGTTCATGAACGCGTAGTCTTCATTGCCATAGTCATCCGGCTGCCCCGGGTACCAGTTGGTGTAGGCGGGCGCCTCGCCGCTCACCCAGACCCATCTGCCCTCCTGGGCCTCGTCGGTGAAGCCGATCCAGTAGCACTCGGTGCTGCCGAAGACATCCAGCAGCCACTGTTGCTCCGCGGCATTGTTGATGGTCACCAGGTGGGCCCCCTCGCCCTGGGCCTGGGCCTCGCACTGGTTCCAGGATCCCGGGCCCACCAGTTTATAGTAGTGGCCGTTGGCGGGATTGGCTATCCAACCCCCGTCTTTCTCGATGATGGCCCGGAATAGATCGTTCCCCCCGCCGTCATTCCAGCGGCCCTGGGAGTCATAATTCATGAGGCCGTAGTCCTCTGCCCCCCATTGATTGTTGGGCTCCCCGGGGGCCCAGTTGGTGTAGGTGGGCGTCTCGCCGTTCACCCAGACCCAGTTGCCCTCCTGGGCCTCGTCGGTGAAGCCGATGTGGAAGCGCTCGAAGTAGCTGAAGGTCCTCCTTAGCCACTGCTGCTCCTGGGCGTCATTGATGGTCACCAGGTGGGCCCCCTCGGCCCGGGCCAGTTCCTTGCACTCCTGCCAGGTTGCCGGGCCCACCAGCTTGTAGAGGTGGCCGTTGGCCGGGTTGACTTTCCAGTCACTGGCCTTTTCAATGATGCCGCGGAGCTGCCAGGTGCCCGGACAGTCGTTCCAGTGGCCCCAATAGTGCCAACTCATGATGCAGTAGTCCTCTCCCCCGGAATCGTTGGGTTCACCGGGGCCCCAGTAGGTGTAGGGGGGCTTTTCGCCGCTCACCCAGACCCAGTTGCCCTCCTGGGCCTCGTCGGTGAAGCCGATATAGAAGTACTCCCCGCGGCAGAAGGTGCTTGTCAGCCACTCCTGCTCCGCGGCATTATTGATGGTCACCAGGTCGGCCCCTTCGGCCAGGGCCAGATCCTGGCACTCCTGCCAGGTTCCCGGCCCCACCAGTTTGTAGAGATGGCCGTTGGCGGGGTTGAGGATCCAATCGCCGGTCCCGGGTTTCTTGAACGTGGCGGATATCGTATGATCGGCATTTACCTGTGTGAACGTATAAGAGGCAATGGGACCCAGGGACGCGCCGTCCACCTGGACGTTTTCGATCATATGGCAGGCGCCGGCGATAATGGAAAAAGTCCGGCTGTCCCCGGCATTGACCGTCACCGGCCCGGGAGGCGAGATGACGCCGTTAGCTACCTGGATGACGTTGATGGTGTAGGTGGCGACAAGGGGCTTGAAGCTGGCCGTGAGGGTGAAGTTTTCGTGGACCGCGGGGAACTGGTAGCTGGACGCCGCTCCCAAATGCTGGGTCCCGCTTGCCGTCCCCACCACCACCACATCATCCACCTGGTAACCGGAATTGGGGGTGAAGGTGAAGGTCGGGGTGGCCCCGTCGTTGACCGTCACCACCCCGTTGGCCGGGATGGCGCCCCCGGAAAAGGCAATGGTGCCGTTGGCGCCCTGGGTGACGGTAATGGTGTGGGTGGCCGTGGCGGACGACCCGGAAATATACCCCTGCAGCCTGACCCCTTCCAGAGATCGGTCGCAAGAGTCAATGGTAATGGTCAGGGTGTTTAACCCCGGGTTCAAGAAGCCGCTGCCGGCAGCCAGGTTGAACGAGTGCAACTGGTCATAACCCCCGGTCAACTGCGCAATCTGGTTCCCATTCACCTTAAGGGTCCCTTGATCATCGACGGCCCAGTGGCCGGAAAGGACGACGGTGGAGAGCACGAACGAACTCAAATCGAACTGGACTTGGAAGGTGTAAGGGGCAGGACCGTTGTCCGCCTTGTCGGCGTCGATGCCGATCCAATTGGAATCAGGTCCATTCGCCGCCCAGCCGCCATACCAGTTGGCCGCGCCTGGCGCCAGCATCTCGGCGGGATTGCCGTTTACCGTCCAATTATAATCCTTATCCCCGGCCTTGGTGAGCCCCTGGCCGGTGGCGGGGATTTTTGTGGTGGTGCCGGTGGTGTTGAAGGCCTTGCTGCCCTTGCTCCGGATATAAGCGATCTGGGAGTCCGTCAAGGCCCCGTTAATGATGAAGACGTTGTCGATAATGCCGGAAAAGTATTCGCCCCCCCCGGGTTCGAGCCGATGCGCAGCTTGGTATTGCCGTCTCCCAAGGTCACGCTGGTCTTGGTATAGCTCTTGTCATCCACCCAGAGCTTGGCGGTCCCGGCGGCCTGGTCATAGACCGCGGCCAGGAAGACCATCTTCCCTTCCACCACCGGGTCGCCGCACAAGACCCCGCCGGAGCCGCAAAACAGGCCCCAGCCGCTGTCTTCGATGCCCAGGGAACGGTCGAAGCCGCCGTCATCATGGGAGAGGACCTGGCGCCGCGGGTTGGACGGGGACGCCGCCCTGACCCAGGCCCCCATGCTCAACTGGGGGTATTTGGAGGGGCTGATATCCAGGGGCACCTCGATATAGCTGCTGGTGCCGTTAAACGAATAGGCCTGGCCCTCGTAACCCACGGCCAGGGTGGCTCCGGAGACCGTGCCGTGCCGGCCGTTGCCGCTGGCATCCTGGGCGTTCCCCTCAAAGGGAAAGAAAGCCAGCACGGGGGGCAAGGTGGTGTTTGCCGCCCCTAAAGCCCCCGCCACCGATGCCATCCAGGCGCAGCAAGCCAGCAAGGCGATGACTCCGATGCGACCCCCGATGCCCCTGACCGCCTTGGATTTGCCATACATGGGTTTGACTCCTTATGGAAAAATTGTTTAGGATGGGCGCCATCGTCTTGGGATGAGGTCCCGGGGAAACGACGGCTGCTGTTCGCCGGCTCAACTCTCGGGGCCGCCATCCGGCCCCATCCCCCCCGCGACGACGGCCGCCGGCACCAACTTCCATGACCAGAAAACGGTTTCCCTTGCTCCCCTTTTCTCCGGGCGGGGCCAGGTCCGCGCCGTCATATGAAATTTTTGAGGGGCAAAAACTGGATCCGCCCCGCAATCACCATTCTTTCCGGCCAGTTATTAGAGCCTCACCAAAGGGGGGGCGCTTCTTCCACCAGGACCTGGAGAAGCCTATAGGTCGGGGCATCGGCCAAGAGGCGGTCCAGACCGTCGAAGATCACCTGCAGCGGCATCGAAATCAATGCCAAGAGAACTGAGGCCCACTCCCGATAAAGCGGAATCTCGTCCCTCGGCCCCTCGGTCATAGAAGGATATAACAGCATGGGAGAGAAATCGGTGTCCTTCACGGCTCGTTGGATGGAATGCACCAGTGCATAGAAAAAATTGACCGGGTCGGAGTCCTCCGGCCCCAGGTTAATCCAGGCCGAGGGGGTCTGGGAGGCCTTTACATAAGAGACGGCCAGGGTCGATTTTCCCTGGGCCGCCT
>VGSW01000144.1 GCA_016874915.1 Deltaproteobacteria bacterium | reverse complement strand
CATTCTGAGCGAAGCGAAGAATCTAGACCCTTCGCCTACGGCTCAGGGTGACAAAACTGATTGTCAGTAATATCCAATGGTTGGCCTATCATGGGCGATATGGGAGATATTATCTAACGTAGTAGTATTAGTTAGTATTAAAGAATTAGTCGGAATGGAGGTGCCAAGGATGGTGAAATCATATCGGGACCCATTAGCTTGGCAGAAAGCCATGGATTTGGTGACAGAGATTTATAGATTGACCGGCGATTTTCCTAAGGAAGAAGTGTTTGGGCTTACGAGCCAATTACGGCGGGCTGCAGTGTCCATTCCCAGCAACATTGCCGAGGGACAAGGAAGATCATCCAAGGGAGAATTTCAGTATTTCTTAGGTCAGGCCAGGGGATCATTGGCAGAAGTGGAAACTCAAATTATCATCGGCCAAAATTTGGGATACCTTACAGAAAATGACGCCAATCAATTGCTTCTCATAACTTCGGAGGTGGGCCGGATTCTAAATGGACTCCTTTCGGCCCTTAAAATCCCTAAAAAGAAGGATTAGCCAAATTCTATTACACTGGGCACTGGCCACTGGTCACTGGCCACTGACCACTAGCTACTAACCCCCATTACCTATTGACAAATTGCTCTCAGATTATTAACTTTACAAATTGAGGTAATACAATGAAACTCCTGGGAGAAAGAGACACCCGGGTCCTGGAAATGGTGGTGTCCCATTACGTGGCCAGCGGCGAGCCGGTGGGGTCCCGCACCGTGGCCAAGATTTCGGGGTTGAATCTCAGCCCCGCCACCATCCGCAATCTCATGATGGACCTGGAAGACCGGGGCTTTCTGACCCAGCCCCACACCTCCGCGGGGCGCATTCCCACTCCCAAAGGGTTCCGCTATTATGTGGATCACATCATGCCCATTCAGGAATTAGGGCCGGCCACCCAGCAAAAAATCCAGGACGCGTTCTCCCCTTCCGGGACCGAGCCTTCGGAGATCTTCCGCCAGGTCTCCCGGGCGCTCTCCACGGTGAGTGGCCACCCCGCCCTGGTGCTGGCCCCCCGTCCCCAGGGCATGCGCCTCAAGCACATTAAATTCATCAACCTGGGGGGAGACGGGGTCCTGACCATCCTGGTGTCCCAGGACAACCAGGTGCAGACCCGGTTTGTGCGTTGCGGCGCCTCCTATACCCAGGACCAACTGGACCGCTTCAGCCAGTATCTCAACGAACTCTGCCAGAACCTCACCCTGGGAGAGTCCCGGGGCCAGATCCTGGCCAAAATGGTGGAAGAGCGCAATCTGTTCGACCGGATGATCTCCCAGGCCCTGAACCTGAGCCGCCAGGCCCTGCAAAGCGACGATGAGGAAGAACTATACATCGAGGGCACCAGCCAGATTCTGGATTACCCCGAGTTTGCCGAGGATATCTCCAAGATCCGCACCCTGTACAAAGCCTTTGAAGAAAAGCACCATCTGGTCACCCTGCTGGACAAGACCCTGGCGTCCCAGGGGGTGCAGATCATCATCGGGCCGGAGGAGCATTTTCCCGAGATGCAGCTCAGTCTGGTGGCCGCGTCTTACGGCTCCAGCCTCTCCCCCCTGGGCAGCCTGGGGATTATCGGCCCCATGCGGATGAATTATGCCCGGGTAATCCCCATTGTGCGCTACACGGCCTCCATGGTCACGGATTACCTTAAAAAAAGGGAGACTTGAGACCCGGCCCCCCGGCGGTCCGCCCGCCCGTTTCCCGGCCTTGGGGGCCGGAATGACTTAGGAATCTCAAAGGAGTACGCGATTTATGGCCTTATCCATAAATAACGGAAATCCGCCGCAGGAAACCGCGGCCCCGGAGGAGGCGGAAAAACCGGAAGCGGCCCCCGCCGTCCCCAGTGAAACAGAAGAGCTCAAGGCCCAGTTGGCCCAAAAAACCCAAGAAGCCCAGGAGAACTACGAGCGATTCCTACGCCTGGCCGCGGAGATGGAAAACCTGAAAAAGCGCCTCGAGCGGGAAAAGGCCGATTTGCTGCTTTTCGCCAACGAAAATCTCATCAAAGAACTCCTGCCAGTGGTGGACAACCTGGAGTTGGCCCTGGCCCACGGCCGGGAACAGGGCGCGCCTCAGGCTCTCATGGAGGGCCTGGAGCTGGTGCATCAGGGCTTCCTCAAAGCCCTGGAAAAGTTTGGGGTGATCCCCATCGCCAGCCTGGGAGAGAATTTTGACCCGGCCTTCCACAACGCGGTACAGGAGGAAGAAAACCCGGACATGCAAGATTGCAGTGTAACCAAGGAGCTGCAAAAAGGATATCTGCTCCATAAGCGGCTGCTGCGCCCGGCCATGGTCGTGGTGGCCCGCAATCCTCAAAAAGCTACATGCCAATAAGATAGATTGAGTTCATCAGGAGGAACACCTAAATGTCTAAACCCATAGGCATTGATTTAGGCACCACCAATTCTTGCGTCGCCGTCATGGAAGGGGGCGAGCCCAAGGTTATCGCCAATGTGGAAGGCAGCCGCACCACTCCCTCGGTGGTGGCGTTTACGGATAGCGGCGAGCGCCTGGTGGGCCAGATCGCCAAGCGCCAGGCCATCACCAACCCCTTGAACACCGTGTTCTCGGTGAAGCGCCTCATCGGGCGCAAATTTGAGGACCCGGAAGTGCAACTAGACTTGAAGATTCTCCCCTATAAGATCGTGCGGGCCGACAACGGCGACGCCCATATCGAAATCCGGGGCCGCACTTACAGCCCCGCGGAAATCTCTGCCATGATCCTCACCAAAATGAAGCAGACCGCGGAGGAGTACCTGGGGGAGAAGGTCACGGAAGCGGTGGTCACCGTGCCCGCTTACTTCAACGACGCCCAGCGCCAGGCCACCAAGGACGCGGGCCGCATCGCCGGGTTGAACGTGCTCCGCATCATCAACGAGCCCACCGCCGCGTCTATGGCTTACGGCCTGGATAAGAAAAAGGACGAGCGCATCGCGGTCTTTGACCTGGGCGGCGGCACCTTCGACATCTCCATTCTGGAGATCGGCGAAGGGGTCTTTGAGGTGAAGTCCACCAACGGCGACACTCATCTGGGAGGCGACGACTTTGACCAGCGGGTCATTGACTTCCTGGCCGACGAGTTCCGCCGGGAGCAGGGCATTGATCTTCGCAAGGACCGCATGGCCCTCCAGCGCCTGAAAGAGGCGGCGGAAAAGGCCAAGTGCGAGCTGTCCACCGCCCTGGAAACCGAAATCAACCTGCCCTTCATCACCGCGGACGCCAGCGGCCCCAAACACCTGCTCATCAAGGTCAGCCGGTCCAAGCTGGAGAACCTGGTGGAGGAACTCATCGGCAAGCTGGAAGGCCCCTGCCGCCAGGCCATGAAGGACGCGGGAGTGAGTCCCCAGGAAATCGACGAGGTGGTCCTGGTGGGCGGCATGACCCGCATGCCCAAGGTCCAGGAAAAACTCATGTCCATTTTCCAGAAGGAGCCCCACAAGGGCGTCAACCCCGATGAAGTGGTGGCCGTGGGCGCGGCCATCCAGTCCGGGGTCCTCAAAGGGGAAGTGAAGGACATCCTGCTCCTGGACGTCACCCCCCTGTCCCTGGGCATCGAAACCCTGGGCGGGGTGTTCACCAAGATCATTGACCGCAACACCACCATCCCCACCCGCAAGGGCCAGGTCTTCTCCACCGCGGCGGACAACCAGACTGCGGTGACCATCCACGTGCTCCAGGGCGAACGGGAGATGGCCGCGGGCAACAAGACCCTGGGCCGCTTCGAGCTGTTCGGCATTCCCCCGGCGCCTCGGGGGGTTCCTCAGGTTGAGGTCACCTTCGACATCGACGCCAACGGCATTGTCCATGTAGCCGCCAAGGACCTGGGCACCGGCAAGGAGCAATCCATCCGCATCACCGCGCCCAGCGGCCTGACGGAAGAAGAAATCAAGAACCTCATCAAGGAGGCGGAACTTCACGCCGAAGAAGACCACCGCAAAAAGGAACTGGCGGAAGCCCGCAACCAGGCCGACACCCTCATCTACACCACCCAGAAAACCCTGGCGGACCTGGGGGACAAGGTGGATGAAGCCACCAAATCCGAGAGCGAGAGCCACATCTCCCGCCTCAAGACGGCCATGGAAGGCACGGATATCCATGCCATCAAGCAGGAGAGCGAGGCCTTAATGAAAGTATCCCACAAGCTGGCGGAGCAGGTGTACGCCAAGACCGCCACGGGCGGCCCCGGCGCCGGCCCCAAGACCGAGGAAAAGAAGAAGCCGGAAGAAGAAGTAGTGGAGGCGGAGTTCGAGGAAGTGAAGTAAGGATAAATTTGAGGGGAAGGCCAGGGGAAAACAATTCCCCCCGCCCTCCCCTCGCACTCCCCTCCCCACCCCCTGTAGGGGCGTGATTTATCACGCCCCCTGGGAGTCGGGCGCAATTTATTGCGCCCCTACAAGGGGTTGGGGGAGGGGGCAGGGGCTATTGGCCCCTAGCCCCCTCCCCCAATTTCATGCGAGGCCACCCATGTTGAGGGTTGCACATCTTATCCTGCTCGCCTGGCTATTGCCCGCCTGCGTGCCCCTGCCGCCGGCCGCGCCGCCGGACACGGGGGTTTCCGCAGAAGAAAACCTCTTCCAGAAAGCCGAGGCCGCTTACCGGGCCCACACCTATCCCCAGGCCCGAGCGCACTACGGAGCCTATCTGGAGCGCTATCCCCAGGGGAAATACGCTCCCCGCGCCCGCCTGCGGGAAGCGGAAGTATCGGGGCTGCTGGGCGACTGGCAGGGGGCGCTGCGGCGCTACCAGACCCTCCTGGCCCGGGAGCCGGCTCCGGACATCGCCCTGAAGGCCCGCTATGGCCTGGGCCAGGCCTATTTCAAAATCGGCCAGTACCAGCAGGCCGCGCAGGTGCTGGACAACCTCACCGCCGCGGATTTGCCCCGCTCGCTGTGGTTTTCCACCCAGGCGTTGCTGGCGGAAATCGCCCTGAAGCAGGGCAACGTGACCCAAGCCTTCACCCGCCTGCGGCTGGCGGCCCAGGATTTGCCCTCCGGAGACCCGGAGTGGTTTGAGGACCTGAAGACCCGTCTGGTGGAACAGGCAGCTCCGGCGGAGTTGGAAAGCCTGGCCGCCATGTATCGGGACGCGCCCCTGAGCGCCGCGTTGCTCCTGCGCCTGGCCCGCCTGTCCCAGGAGGCCGGCCGGCTGGATGAGGCCAAAAAGTGGGCCAATACCCTCCAGGAGCGCTTTCCCGGCAGCCCCGAGGCCGCCGCGGCCGCCCGCGTCCTGGCCGGGGCCCGCCGGTCCCTGGGAGTTTTGCTCCCCTTGACCGGGGAAATGGGGAACGTGGGCCAAAAAGTGCGCCAGGGCATGGAGCTGGCGGTCAAGGGCGCGGCGGTGGATCTGGTCTTCCGGGACACCCACAATGACCCCGGCGCCGCGGCCCAGGCGGTGCGGGATCTGGCCCAGGACCAGGGCCTGGTGGCTGTCCTTGGCCCTCTCAGTTCCGGCGTGGCCCAGTCTGCCGCGGAAGCGGCCCAGGCGGCCCGGGTCCCCTTAATCACCCTGTCCCAGAAGTCCGGCCTGACTCAAACCGGGGACCAGATCTTCCAGGCGTTCATCACCCCCCGCCAGCAGGTGCGGGCGCTGCTGCGCTATACCCTGGGGAACCTGGGGCTGAAACGCTATGCCGTCCTTTCCCCCGATTCCGCTTACGGACGCACCTTTCTCCAGCATTTTCAGGAAGAATTGGAGGCCCAGGGGGGCGAGCTGGCGGGTCAGGAAACCTACGCCGCGGGAACCCATGATTTCGCTCCGGCCCTGGCCGCTCTGAAAGACGCGGCGGCCGGGGCGGAAGCCCTGTTTATCCCCGATGACAGCGCCGCGGTGGCCAAGATCGCCGACAGCCTGGCCCACAGCCTCTGGAAGCCCGCCCGGCTGCTGGGCACCAACCTCATCCATCATCCCCAGACCTCGGAGGCCCAGGCCCGGGCTTTGGAAGGCGTGCTGTTCCCCGACGCTTTCTTCTCGGGAGATTCAAATCCCGGGGTGCAGCAATTTGTCAGCGCCTACCGGCAGCAGTTCGGCGAGGCCCCCGACTACCTGGCGGCCCAGGGCTACGTGGTGGCCCGCCTCCTGGTCCGTCTGCTGGAAGCGGAAAAGACTCTGGACCGCAACAGCCTGCCCCAAAAGTTGCTCACCGCCAAGACCTACCCCGAGCTCCCCTGGTTTCAGGGCTTCAGCCCCAGCCGGGAGGAGGAGGCGCACCTCTACGTCCTCACCCTCAAAGACGGCCGGGTGCAAATGGCGCCGTGAAGTTAAGTGGGCTTTTCTTACTCGAAGAAGGCCAGCAAACCTAAAGGTTGCCGAAGAGAATAAAAAAGCCAGGGATATCCCGGTTGATTCAAAAAAGCCAGTTCAGGCTTACCACCAGGTCTTTGTTCGAAGATTGCACCCCAAACCAGAATTTGGGTTCCTCAGCCCCGAGAAAGGCGTCGTTCAGAAAAGCTCCGAAAAAGTGACCCAGAGCCATACCTACCAGGACATCGGAGGGGTAGTGCATCTTGGCCTCCACCCGGGACCAGGCGGAAGCCAACGTCAGGCTGGTGAACCCTACCCGCAGGCAGGTGCGAGCCCCGTCAGGCATGGAGATATATCGGAGATTGCGAGAAGCCAGGGTCGTGCATACCGAAGCTCGGGCGGCGTGCGCCGAGGGGAAGCTCAGGTCATCCTTATTGTTGGGACGGACGCGGTCGGTTTCCTTCTCCATGAAATCCACCGTGGCTTCAGTCAAGGCAATGGCCGCCACCCCGACGCTCAACCCTTTGGCCTTGGCCCACGCCCATTCCCCCGGGTTGTCGCCGCTGGGGGTCGCCACTACGGTGATGCCATAGGCCGCTTCCGAAATGCCTTCAATATAATCGCTAGTAGTGAACGCCGTCCGTTGCGACCCGAATATGGGAGTACGCTTCGAAGCCCAGGTGGACACCCGTTTATCGAACTTGTCCACCTGGAAAAAGATGGCTCCGGCAAGTGGTAGCAGGGTTCCCGGTTCGATGGCGGCATTAAGCGCCGCAGTCCCCAGCCGGCTTAAACTCGGAAAGGGGGTGGCGTCTTGCCCCCAACCCCGGCCGTTGGCCAAAGTGCCGCAGCCGCTCAGCCAGCTTAAGTTGGCTAACACGAATGCCAAACCCAACAACCCTTTGATACGGACACCATACCTGGCGACTGACTTTGTCGATGGGTTTTTTTCCATCGCAGCCATTTTAATGCAAATTTCCCTGAAGGAAACAAAAATAATAATCGACCTTCCCCATCATATTATTACTCGGAGCATTAAAGAAGTTCCTTCCTTTTGCCCCCTCCCCCTTGAGGGGGGAGGGCTGGGGTGGGGGTGAAGGTAATCCATTTTCCGCTCCGAGTAATAGGTTGCAGCAGGTGCTGCGAATCCTGGTCACGGGGTTTCATTGACGTTCCCAACCGGGCGCGCCGCGCCCCGTCCCTGGTTCTGCTTCTCAAACAGTATTCCCAAAAACGCTTCCTTATAAGGGGCCAGCACTTTATCGCGCCTCATGACCACTGCCAGATAATCCGGCTTGAAATAGCGGCCCAAAGGAATAAAAGCCAGTTTTCTCCCGCTCAGGGGCAAAAGGTCCGCGGCCACGGTGGCGAAGGATACGCCCAGGCCCAGCTCCACGTAAAGGGAGCTCAACTCCACGTTGGAGGACTCCATAACCACGTGGTAGTCAATCCCCTGCTTGTTAAGAAACCCTTCCAAAGTGGCGCGGCCCGCGGATTTATAACCTTTGGGAGGCAGAATTAGCGGGTATCGGGCAATTTCCTGGATCGTAACCTTTTTGGCGGCAGTCAGGGGATGGCCCGGGGGGACCATTAAAAAGGTTTCCACCTTTTTCCACCGCCGGATGGCCAGGTTTTTGGGGATAAGGGATTCCAGGGCCAGGCCGAAATCAAGGTCTCCGGCTTTCACCAGGTCGATGACCTGGGATTGGGAGCGGTCCAGGATGCTCAGCTGCACCTGGGGAAATTGCTCCATGTAAGCCTGCAAGGATTCCCGGAACAGGTGGTACAGGGTGGTGAAGGGCGCGGCGAGGCGCAAAGGGCCTTGGTGCAGCCCTTTGGCTGCGCTTAATTCCTCCTGCAGGCGACCGTAGTCTTCCAGAATCCCTTGGGCGAACCGCAGAAACTTTTCCCCCGCCGCGGTAAGGCGCAGCTTTCTTTTGCCGATCCTTTCCAGGAGCTGGCAGCCCAGCTCTTCTTCCAGGGCCTTGATTTGCTGACTCAAGGCCGACTGGGTCCGGAAGGCGGCCTCCGCGGCCCGGGTGAAGCTGCCCAGCTTGGCAACCTGATAAAAACTAAGGATTTGCTGCCATTCCATATAATTTTCCCTAATCAATTTAATTAAATTAATTAATTTTACTTAAATTAATTTGCCCAGTAAAATCAAGAAAAAATCGCTGGAGGAGGCAGCCGCTATGAAACCCACCTTGCAGCCGGGGTTGACTTTTGAGTTTCAATTCAAGGTGCCGGAGAACAAAACCGTTCCCCACCTTTACCCCGAATCGCCGGAATTTCAGGAGATGCCTCAGGTGCTGGCCTCGGGCTTCATGGTGGGGCTGCTGGAGTGGGCCTGTATCCAGGCCATCAACCCCCACCTGGATTGGCCCCAGGAGCAAACGGTGGGCATTGAGTTCCACCTGAACCACACAGCGGCCACCCCGCCAGGTTTGACCGTGACGGTCTCCTGCGAACTGACCAAGGTGGAGGGGCGAAAGCTGACCTTCGCCCTGGAAGCCCATGACGGGGTTGACAAAATCACTGAGGGCACCCATGATAGATTTGTCATCGACGCCGCCAAGTTTAACGCCAAAATGGCGGCCAAGCTGAGTAAATGCCTGGCTTCAGATAAGTAGGGTGTGTTTTCCGCGCCAAAAATTGTGCCCCGGGCGCATCCGATATTTTTAAAGATATTTTGGGGGGAGGGCCAGGGAGTTTTTTGTAAGTGCTCCCTGCCCTCCCCCAAGCCCCCCTCCCAACCCTTTAAGGGGGCTGATTATTATCCCTTAAGGGATTGGGGGAGGGGGCAAGGTTCCACAGGCAAGACGCCGGTGCCACTGCGCCCTTGGCCCCCTCCCCCAACAACAACTTTTAAAGGCAGTCGTTCATGAGCCGCTGGCTCACCCGTAAATCATG
>VGSW01000143.1 GCA_016874915.1 Deltaproteobacteria bacterium | reverse complement strand
TGTCGGGGGATTCGGCAATAACGTGTGTTACCCTGGCCACATTGGTGTCTTTGGACATTTCCAGACCCTCCTTGGGTGAGAATGGGTTAACAATCCGGTGAGGGACGCAGCCCGGCGCCGGATTTTACTAAAGATATATCCGTTCCAGGCTTTTGCAAGGCGAATTTAAAACTAATTGAGACCTCTGCAAAATTCCGAAAGGCGCTACGAACCTGAAAAATTCTAGTGGCACAGGCCCCTGGCCGGTGGGGGCCGTCTGTTGGGCTAAGCGACTTTCACACCGGCTGGAAGCCTGTGCCGACTCAATATTAGCAATTTGCATTCGGTTCATAAAAGTTGGCGACTTTAGCAGAGGTCTTTAATTTGAGAATCATAAAGTCTAAGGCCGAGATTCATAAGAAATGGGATCCGTGATTCCCACCGCGGCAAACCCTTTGAGGCGGAGGCGGCAGGAGGAGCACCGGCCGCAGGCCCGGTCGTTGTTGGTGTAGCAGGACCAGGTAAGTTCCAGGGGCGCGTCCAGGTCCAGACCCAGGCGGATGATGCCGGCCTTGTCCAGCTTGATCAACGGGGTGTGGATGGTGATATGGGTTTCGGGGCGGGCGCCCAGTTCGATGACCCGGCCGAAAGCCGCAAAATATTCCGGGCGGCAGTCGGGGTAACCGGGATTGTCCAGGACGTTGGCGCCGATGAAGAGGGCTTCGGCCCGGAGCACCTCGGCCCAGGCCGTGGCCGCGGCCAGCATGATGGAATTGCGGAAGGGCACATAAGTGGAGGGAATCCCCGGGGGTTCGGTCTCGTCCGTGGGCACCGGAAATTCCCGGTCCGTGAGGCTGGAGCCGCCGATTTCTCCCAAAAACCGGAGATCAGCCACCAGAACGGTGCGCACCTGAAAAAATTGGGCCTGGGCCCGGAAGGCCGCCAGCTCCCGTTTCAGGGTGCGCTGCCCGTAGTTGGCATGAAACATCGCCAGTTCATGGGTCTTCCGAGCCACCGCGGCGGTGACGCAACTGTCCAACCCGCCGCTGGCCAGCACCACGGCCAGGGGACGGTTTTCGGTTTCCGGTTTTCGGTTTTCGGTGGTCATATTGGTTAATTATAAATAAAGATAAACAGGATCGTAAAATATGAATATATAGCAGTTATACATAATAAATAAATCCTGTTTCTTCTCTCTAACGGCTTTCAAACCCTTTTCCCGGGTCGGTCTTTAATTCCCCACCTCCCATTCCAGCAATGATGCAACTTCTGGCAAGGAGTATTTTATCAATGAAGCAGTCCAGATTTATCGAGTAGCAGATTATGCCCGGAGGCGGCATGTGCATATGGCCTCCGTCTTGCCTATGGATCACCTCTACCGATCAGTTCTGAACTGAGTTCCATAAGCTCCATAGCATTGCAGAATCTGGCTTCTGAGGGTTAGGCAGGCCCAAAATTCAGGGATAAGTTTTGCCTTGGGGAAAATCATGCTATAATGCCGTCGGCGAAAGGATTCGGCTTTGAGAGTTAAAACTTTTTAGAGACTTTCCCCCTTGGGCTGGGAAGAGGTAGGTAGTTTTGCCAGCCGATAGTCGATCCATACGGTTTTCCCTTTCACCGTCTAACGTGGAAGTGATTTCCAAATGAATAGGCTTAGTGCCAGAAACGGGTCCCATCTCTATTACAAGTTGAAACGGCTTGGAATGTCCGCCACTCTTCTCCATCTGGGCGCCCATCCCGATGACGAGGATACCGGATTATTAACGTATGTGACCCGAAAACTGGGGGGGCGTGCAGTATACTGGTCGGCGACGCGCGGCGAAGGGGGGCAGAACATTATAAACAGCTATCGAGGCGAGGCCCTCGGAGTGTATCGTACCTGGGAGAGCCTGAGTGCTCGGGAAGTGGATGGCGGCGAGTGTCTTTTCGGTCCCTTTATGGATTTCGGGTTCAGTAAGAACGCGTCGGACGCTTTTTCGAAGTGGGGACGCCTAAATGTCATTCGGGAAATAGTTCACGCCATCCGCCTTGTTCAACCTCAAGTCATGATTTCCTGCTGGTCTGGTGAGCCGGGGGATGGGCATGGCCATCATCAGGCCGTGGGACAGGCGGTTTTGGAAGCCTTCGACGCCGCCGGGGACCCTAACCGTTTTCCCGAACTCATTGGCACCGGTTTGTATCCCTGGCGGCCCTTGAAGCTGTATGTAAGTGATACCGGCATGAAAAGGAGGATTGGCACCGCAAAAGATCTATCGATGCTCGGCCGGGCAGAGCCCTTGTTGGAGCGAGACAACATTCTGAAGATTAACGTGGGAGAATTTGATCCCGTTGACGGGCGAACTTTTCAGGAGCGGGCCTGGATCGCCTTGAGCCGCCATCAAACCCAGGGAATGACTTTCACCCCTGCCCCCGGTGATTTTTATTACTATTACCATCCTGTGAAGACTAACCTGCCGAAAGCCTCCCGGGAGATCGATATTTTTGCAGGTTTTGACCCCACGTTGACCGGGTTGGCGGACTTGGCCCAGGACTCACACGGAAGTATTCGCTTGGACCTAGAAAAGGTAAAAAGCCAGGTGGCCCAAGCGATGGCCGTTTTCCACCCGGAGGACCCCCTTCCATCTGCTGCTCCCCTGCTCGATAGTGTGGCTCTGTTGCGTTCTCTTCGGGAACGGCTGTTAGAGGAGCGGCCTGACGGACACTATGCCAGGGCGATTGCGTGCAACATTGATCGCAAGATTTTGGAGTTCGAGGAAGTCATCGCCAGCTGTATGGGACTGAGGCTTGAGTGCCTGTGCACGCGCCGCAAGCTTACACCCGGTGAGAGCGTCTGGATGTTGGCTCGACTCTGGAATCAAAGGAATATACCTATCGGCGAGGCTCGTTTTAGCGTCAGCGCCCCGGATGAATGGCGAGTTGCGCCCCTGAAGGATCTTGAAAACTTGCACCAAAAACGGGGTGAGGAGGCAATATACGAAGTTTTCGCTGGACCGGAAGCGAGGCTGTCGTGCCCCTACTGGCTGGGGGAGCTTCCAGGGCGCTACATGTACACCTGGCCCGACCGGGGGTTGGCCCAGCATCCCTTGGGGCCGGCTACGGTTCAGGTGCAGTGTGAGGTGGCCATGGGAACTCACTGGATCACGCTTTGCCAACCGGCGGTCGAAAGGAAGGCCTTCCCCGGCGGCCACAGGGAAATGCAACTGTCAGTGGTTCCCCCTATATCACTTCATCCGGAGTCGGATAAGAAGTTCCTGTTAACAGAGGCGGTTGACCAGCGGTTAGAACTTAAGGTAGTGGCAAGGTGTAATGACGACGAAAGGCCCGCAGAAGGCCAGCTTGAACTGGAAGTTCCGGATAGTTGGCAAAGCAACCCGTCAGGCATCGATATTCATCTAAAGCAGGGTGGTGGGGCGTTGGCCGCGGCCTTTTCGGTCATTGTCCCGGCCAACACTTCTGAAGGCCGTTACTCTCTAAACTACAAGATCCGATGTAACAACCGGGATTACAGTGTCGCTTTCACGCCGGTTAGGATGGGAGCGCCAGGACTTCCGGCCTCCGAGGGCGAGGCCGCCTGCATCAAAGAAGAGTTCCTTCTAAATCCTGCTCGGGTGATGGTCAACTTGGTAGATGCACACTTCATCAAAGGTCGGCGATGGGCTTACCTTGAGGGGGCCAAGGAAGAGCTTCTACCCATTCTGGAGACGGTGGGGGTCAGTTTTCACCGCTTGTCGGACCATGAAATCGCCTACAGGGACTTGGATGAGTTTGACACGATTATCGTCGGGCCCAATGCTTATAAAGTTCGAGATGGGTTAAAGGAGAATGCCTTCCGTCTTCTGGAATACGTTCAAAGGGGAGGGAACCTCATCGTCCAATATCAAGGCTATGAATATGAGGAGCCCGGCTTGGCGCCCTATCCCATTAGATACAATCGGCCGCATGACCGGGTAACCCAGGAAGATTCTCCAGTCAAGATACTCAGGCCTGAAAGCCCACTCTTTCGGTTTCCAAATCTTATCAGACCCAGAGATTTCGAAGGATGGATTCACGACCGCGGGCTTTATTTTTTCAGTCATTGGGATAAGAGATATACGACTTATCTTTCCTGCGCAGATCCCGGGGAAGACCCCAAAGAAGGAGGACTCGTCGGTTGTCAGTTCGGACAGGGCAACTTTATGCACGTTGGCTATTCCCTGTTCCGACAGCTGCCAGCCGGGGTTCCTGGCGCATTCAGACTCTTTTTCAATATCATGGCCCTTGGTTGCGAGGAAGATAGAGGGTGAAAGTAGGGGTAATGTGCCACTCCAGTTGCGGCGGGAGCGTTCGAGTGGCCACCGGACTTTGTCAAGAGCTGGCCCGGCGGGGGCACAGGGTGCATCTGTTCACCCGCACGACGCCCTTCGGTCATTGGGGTCAAGCTGACGGTGTTGTTCTGCACCGGGCTGAGGCCCACTACGATAAAGATCTCCATCCTGCAACCCTATTTGCTGAATGGCCGGCCCACGTTTTCGAAACATTACTGTTCATTTTACTCCAAGTGATTAAACAGGAAGGCCTCGACTTTCTCCACTACCACTATGCGGTCCCCTTCGCCTATCTGGCCGCAGAGGTGAAACTCCGGTTAAAGGGGGAGGCGCCTGTGTTGGTGGGTACTCTGCATGGCACCGACGTGGGCCACTATGGACGTGATTTCGATCAGGGACCCCGTTTAAGCCGAGCCTTGCGGGAACTGGATGGATTGACCACGGTCTCTCTCAGCCATGCACACCTGGCGGCTGAGGTCTTTGGACTGGAGAGACCGCCTGAGGTCATCCCCAATTTTGTCGATCTAACCAAGTTCCGGCCCCCGAGCGACCAAGACGGCGACAAGGGGGAACTGAAGATGAAGGGCGGGGAATCAGAGAGGGCTCGCATCATCCACATATCCAATTTCCGGCCCGTGAAAAATCTTCAGAGCATGGCTCGCATCTTTATAGATATCCGCCGGCAGATAGACGCAGAATTATGGCTTATAGGAGATGGGCCGGAGATGGATCAACTTAAAGCAGTCCTCGAGGCAGAGGGAGTGAAAAAGGACGTCCATTTCATGGGCTTACGCCAGGATGTGGACTGCGTCCTTCCCGGGGCGGATTTGCTGCTGATGTCCAGTCTGTACGAGAGTTTCTGCTTGAGCGCCCTGGAGGCCATGGCCTGCGGGGTGCCCGTTCTGGCCCCAATGGTGGGAGGACTACCCGAGGTTGTGGTCCATGAAAAGACGGGATTCTTATTCCCGCCCCAAGACCATAGGGCGGCTGTGAGTTGGGCTGTAAACCTGCTCCAGGACAAGATTGAACACGTCACGATGAGAACGGCCGCCGCCGCTCGCGCTGCCTGGTTCGGACAGGAACGGATAGTATCCGTTTACGAAGACTTGTATGGCAACCTTCTCAGTGCAAAAGAGAAGCGCCGGGGTCCGGCACACGCCCTGCCTGCCTAGTCGTGGAGGGGGCGCGTTGGATGCTGAAAGAAAAAGGCGTTAAGTAAAATTTGCTCCCCGTCCCGCAGAGGATGAAGATGTTGGTCGTGTAGCTTGTCCGCCCAAAAGGAGGTGTATTATTACTCCCCTTGTTAAACCAGGAGAGTTTTTCGATATGTCCGGCGGTCCGGAGGACGCCCTTTTCGAGCAGGTCACTCACGTCTGGGATGCGGTTAGGGAATTGCCCGCATTCATTGAGAAGATCATTGAACCTAGAGTCCTTGGAGAGGTAGAAGAAGGTGCCTGGATCGAACCAAACCGAGTCCAGGTGGGAGAGGGCAGTAGAATCGAGAGGGGAGCTATCGTCCGAGGCCCCACCATTATCGGCCGCAAAACGGTGGTTCGGAGTGGCGCCTATATTCGGGGTCACGTCATGGTGGGAGACGAGTGCATGATCGGGCATGGGACGGAAACCCGGCAGATCCTGGTCCTGAACAAGAGCAACATTCCCCATAAAAATTGCATATTCACCTCTCTGATCGGCAATCGTGTCAATATCGGCGGCTTGACCAATACGGCAAATTTTCTCCTGTCCGGTAAACAGGTGTTGATTCGAATCGAAATGGAAGGCAAGCAACAATCTTTTTCAACCGGACAGACCCTGTTCGGAGCCATTATTGGGGATGATTCGAAGGTGGGAGGAAATATTCTCCTGCAACCAGGAACTATCATAGGCCGGCGTTGCCTCATCTATCCACAATTTACGCTGTGGGGCTACATTCCCCACGATTCTGTGGTGAAATCGAAGTTGGTGGACTTTGAAGTGGTCTCCAGGGCGGTGGAAAACCGTTCTTGATGAGCTCTTAACTCGGAAAACCTGATGGACCAGCCCCTTGACATCCTGGTTTTTTCCCCCCACCCCGACGACGCGGAACTTGGATGTGCCGGCAGTCTGATCTTGGCGGTCGAAAAAGGACTGCGAGTTGGCATAGCGGACTTAAGCCGGGGAGAACTGGCTAGTCGGGGCACTCCGGAGCAAAGGAATCGCGAAGCAAAAAAGGCCTCGGAAACGATGGGCCTCGGTGTTCGGCTATCAGTGGACCTACCAGATTCTGAAATAGGGAACGATCCAGCCCATCGCCTGGCTGTGGTTCAAATCCTGAGAGAAACCAGGCCGCGCCTGGTACTGGCTCCTTACTGGAAGGATCGTCACCCGGACCACGCGGCCGCCGGCAGGCTGGTGCGAGAGGCTTTTTTCTTCTCTGGAGTGAAAAAATTGGGCGCGGGTCACCCACACAAACCTGACAAAATTTTTTATTACATGTTGCATTGCCCCTTTATTCCCTCGTTCGTGGTGGACATAACGTCCGTCTGGTTGCGCAAACTGGCGGTCTTGGAGGCATACGCCAGTCAGTTTCAATCGGGCGGAGCCGATCCGGAGACGGCACTCAGTCAACCCGAGTTCCTCCGGTTCGTCGAGGCGCGCTCTATATGGTTCGGAGCTATGATCGGGGTGAAGTTCGGCGAGCCTTTTTACTCACCCGGCCCGGTTCCACTAGGTGAACTGCCCCTGATGTGCGGCCAATCTTCGACTGGGGGTAATTTCCCTCCATTTAATCTTTATACTTAAGGGGCTTAATACAAAAAACCATATACAGAGCACTACATCCATTCAGGCCGGCAAGGTCGGTGGTATCCCTCTCACCTTGGGCATGACCATAATTGCAGGTCACGGAGAACCGTTCGGGGGAGCAAGAATCAGATGCCCTCAAGGAAACTTTTCATGCATCCGAGCGCGCGTATCTTGAAATGTCTCATCATTATAAGTTGCCTGGCCCTCCTCATTGTTAGGTTTTATGCCGCCAAGGCTGATGACCGCGCCCTCAAAAAAGTAACCTTCCTACCCCAATGGCTGCCTCAGGCCCAGTTTGCCGGCTATTATGTCGCCTATGAACGGGGTTTTTACAAGAAATATGGCATTGATCTGACAATAATCCCGGGAGGTCCTGAACGTTCGCCGGCGGATTTTCTAAAAAAGCGCCAGGCCGACTTTTCAACGTTATGGCTCTCCGCCGGCATACAAATGCGCGCCCAAGGCGTGAAGGTTATCAATATCGCCCAAATGATGCAGCGTTCTGGCTTGATGCTGGTGGCTAAAAAGTCTAAGGGCATTGAGAGGCTTGAAGATATAAATGGAAAGAAGGTTGGTCTCTGGGGCCCAATTTTTCAAATCCAGCCGCAAGCCTTTTTCAAAAAATACCATCTTAACGTGGAAGTTATCCGCCAATCCCGCTCCATCAATCTATTTCTGAGAGATGGCGTGGATGTCGCCTCGGCCATGTGGTACAACGAATATCACACCATCCTCGATTCCGGTCTCAATCCTGATGAATTGACGACCTTTTTCTTTCAAGATCACGGCTTGAATTTTCCTGAAGATGGCATCTACACCCTTGAAGAGACATTCAATCGAGACCCTGATCTCTGTAAGACCTTTGTCAGGGCATCCATGGAAGGATGGCGCTATGCGTTTGAACACCCTGAAGAGACCATAGCTATCGTTATGAAGAACTTGGAAATAGCACATATTCCTGCAACCCGGGTACACCAGAAGTGGATGCTAGAGAGGATGAAAGATTTAATCTGTCCGGTGGATGTCCATGTGCCTATGGGAACTCTCCTGTCCGAAGACTATGATCGGGTGGCAAAGTGTCTCAGGGAGAATGGATTGATTAAGCAAATTCCCAAGTTCACCTCTTTTAATCGATGCTGCAATCGCTATGATGAAAAAAAATAAAGGGATAGCCTTAAAGCTCTCACTGCTCATTCTTAGTAGTATATCACTTATTTTCTTGCTTATTTTTGCCTACAATTATTATGTTTCCCGCCAGATAATCCTCAAGAACATAGAGGCCAATGCAAGAAATCATGCCTCCGCAACCGTTCATCAGATTGATGCTATATTACGCTCCCTTGAAAAAGTCCCAGAAACTATAGTCTGTTATCTCCAAAACTTCCATTATGACCGAGACGATATATTAAAGTTGCTCCGGTCGGTCATAGATAGCAATCCACAAATTTACGGAGCTACTATTGCTTTTGAACCTTATGCTTTTGAAAATAGAAGATTATTTGCACCATATTTTTATCAACGCAATGGCCAGATAAATTTTACTTATATACCCTATGAATATTTTTACTGGGACTGGTATCAGATTCCCAAGGAACTGAATCAACCAGCCTGGACTGAACCGTATTACGACGAAGGAGCCGGCGAAATTATCATGGCCACCTACTCGGTACCCTTTTATCGAAATGTTTCTGGAAAAAGGAAACTTATAGGGGTGGTGACCGCGGATATTTCCTTGTCTTGGCTGCAAAAAATCGTTGCTTCCATCAAGATCGCCGAGACCGGTTATGGATTTTTGATCAGCAAAAATGGCGCGTTTGTAACGCACCCCAATACAAATTTTATCATGAATGAGACTATTTTCAGCGTGGCAGAGGCCCGGGCCGACAAGCGCATGCGGGAACTCGGGCGGAAAATGATAAAAGGGCAAAGCGGATTTGTTCCGTTTCAGAGCCTGATTACCGGTAAAAATTGTTGGATGGTGTATGCTCCCCTGCCCGCCAATGGCTGGTCATTGGGGGTTCTTTTTCCACAGAATGAATTGATGGCGGATATTGCCAGCCTCAATTACATCGTCCTTGTTCTCAGTTTCGGGGGATTCTTGCTGCTTCTGGGAATTAT
>VGSW01000142.1 GCA_016874915.1 Deltaproteobacteria bacterium | reverse complement strand
TTTTCCCTCCCCCCCACACCGCCGCCATGCGGCTCAAAAACTGCTCCGGGGGCAGGTAATCCACCAGGCGCAGGTCTTTCAGCTCTTTGCCGTCCCGGTCCAGGAATACGACAGTGGGCACGCCCTTGACCTGGTATTGGCGCACCAGGGCCTCAGACTGGCTGTCGCCCTTGCGGGTAAGATCCACCTTGATGGTTACGAACTCCCGAGCCGCCTGCTGGACCACCTGGGAATTATGGAAGGTGATATCCTCCAGTTCCCGACAAGGGGTGCACCAGGTGGCGTAGAAGTCAATAATCACCGGCTTTTTCTGCTCCCGGGCCTGGAGTAAGAGCTGCTCCGAGTAGGGCTGCCAGGCCACTCCCGGCCCTCGCAGGGCAAAGAAGCCCACCAACAGGAGGGCGGCGGTCAAGGCGCCTAGCCAGGTGAGGCCCTTGAGCATCCCAAAAGCCCGGAACCCGGCGGGAGTGCGGTCCAGCACTGCCAGGTGAATTCCCGCCGCCAGCGCCCCCGCGGCCATCAGGGCCACCCACCCGGCCTCCGGGAGCAGGGGCCGGAGGAAATAAGCGGCCATGCCCATCAGCACCCAGCCCATGAGTTTCCGCACCCAGAGAAGCCACTCCCCGGAACGGGGCAGTTTATCCAGGCTGCCGGAAAATATCGCCAGGACAAACAGCGGCAGCCCCAGACCCAGGCTCAGGGTGAAGAAGGTGAAAAATCCCAGCCAGGCCGAGCCCTGGGAGGCCACCCAGGTAAGCAGCCCCAGGACAAAGGGGCCGATGCAGGGCGCGGCCACCACTCCCAGGGTGAGGCCCATGAACAGGCTGCCGAAATAACCGGCGTAGGATTTGGCCGCCACCTGGGTAAGACCGCCGGGGAGGCGAATTTCCCACAGGCCCCACAGGCTGGTGGCAAAGAGGACCAAGACCAGGGCCACCCCTCCCAGGACCCAGGGGTTCTGGAGCAGGGCCCCCATTAAGCCTCCGGTCAGGGCCGCGGCCACCCCCAGGGCGGAGTTGGTCACGGCCAGCCCCAAGAGGTAGCACAAGCCGTGGCCCGCCAGCCGGCCCCGGCTTTCGCCGCTGTGGCCGCCGAAGTAGGAGATAGTGATGGGAATCAGGGGATAGACGCAAGGGGTGAGGTTCAAGGCCATGCCCCCGGAGAAGATGCCCAGAAAGGTCCAGATTAAGGCCCAGCCGGAAGGCAGGCAGGAGTGTTGGGCGACGGAGGTGTCGTTGCACAACCCCGCGGGCATCCGGGCCGCGGGCAGGCCGGCCTGCTCCCAGGCAGGATAGCCCAGGGGGTCCCGGTAAACTTTGGTATAGCCTAATTGCACGGCCACCCGGGCCGCGGCGTCGCTGCGGACTCAGGCCAGGCCCGCTCAGTAAAACACGATGAGGCGGTCCTTGTCCGCCCCTAAAAGTTGGGTCAGAGGCCCTTCGGCCCGCCAACGGCCCCACCAGGTAGGCTCCATGGGAAAATTCACTGCGCCCCGGAGGTGGCCAGAGCGGTACTCCCATTCCTGGCGGGTGTCCACCAAGAGCAGGCCTGGGGTTTCTTTCAGGTAAAGCCGGCCAAGCTCTTCAGTGGTGATAAGACAGTAGCCGCCGGCCTGGGCTTCGGCCGTCACCTCCTCGTAGGTGGCTTCCTTGGGAGGCGGCATGGGTCGGTGCTGCCACCACAGGGCGCCTCCCGCCAGAACCAGAGCCGCCAGGGACAGGAAAAGGGCCTGTTTAATTCCCATGGAAAAACCCTTATATTTTTCCTTCTCTTTTGAGTTTCCCTAGAAGGAAAGTCGCACTGGCGGGGGAAAGGCCCAGCCTGGGAGCCAGTTGTCGAGGGTCGGATTCCCCGGTCTCACGGACAAGGGACGCCGCTTCCTCCTCCAGTTCCTCCAGCCAGTCTTCGAACAACACCAGGATTTCCGGAGTCACCCAAGATTCCAGGTGCTTGGCCCGGTCCATTTTTTCCACCAGGCTCTGACACATTTGCGTAGGGTCGACACCTTCGCCCATGCAGGTAGCCAGTCAGTAGTGGACCAGGCTGCCCAGTTTGTCGGCGCCGGCCTCCCCCACCAGGTTCACCACAAAATTCATCCGGGCCTCCTCACCCAGGTGGGCAAACAGCTTTTTTAAGGCTCGGGATAGCTCTCCCAGGGCCTTCTCCGGGTCCATACGGTCAATCACCTGAAGAATTTTGTCGGCGCTCATGACCTTTTCCTGTGGGGTGCGTTATACGCACCAATCAATTTTCTAAAAAGTCTTCCGGTTGGCCAGCAAGTCCTGCACCAACTCTGCCAGGCCCGCCAAGATCCCCATGATGCGGGGATCGGCCACTTCATAGAAGACAAATGGGCCCCGGCGCTCCACCTTTACCAGCAGCGACCTTTTCAACTCCTTGAGGTGGTGGGAAACCAATGGCTGAGAAAGCTGGAGCTCCTCTACCAGATGAGTGACGGCCTTTTTCCCGTTCCCTAAAGCCAGGAGAATCCGCAGGCGGTTTTCGTCCGCCAGGCTTTTGGCCAGGAAGGCCAGGGATGGCAGGTGGCTGTGCAAGGGAAGCCCTCTATAAATATATCAATGTCTATTTATATATTTATCAGAGGGAGGATGTCAAGAGGATGGGGAAATTTAGTTGAAAAAAATTGGGTTGACCTTTTGCCAAGCAGGGCTTGGCAACAAAGGTCCAGTTCCCAAGCAGGAGCTTGGGAACGAGATTAGAAAAACCCAGAACCTGAAACCTGAAACCTGAAACCTAATTTATTGTCCCAGGGTGAAGTAAAAGGTCGCACCTTCCTGGGGCGCGGCCTCGGCCCACACCCGGCCGCCATGGCGCTGGACGATGCGCTGCACCGTGGCCAGGCCGATGCCGGCGCCGGGGAAATCGCGGGGGCCGTGCAGACGCTGAAAAGGGGTGAAAAGTTTTGAGGCGTATTTCATGTCAAAGCCCGCGCCGTTATCCCGGACAAAAAATACCGGGGAGTCTTGAGGTTGGAGTTGGGCGCCGAATTCTATCACCGCCCCGTTTTGCTTGCTGGTGAACTTCCAGGCATTGCCCAGGAGGTTCTCCAACAGGGACCGGAGCAAGCCCGGGTCGCCGGAGGCCCGCAGCCCCTCCGCCAAGTGAAATTCCACCTGCCTCTCCGGGTCTGACTGTCGCAATTCTGCTGCGGCCGCTTGAGCCAAGGCGCTCAAGTCCACTTCCTCCCGGCGCATCTCGGCCCGGGTTACTTTGGAGAGGACCAGGAGGGCGTCAATTAATTCGGACATGCGGGTCACAGATTCCCGGATGTGGTTAAGATACGTCTGGGCCTGAAAATCCAGGTGCTCGCTGTAATCCTCCATTAAGATCCGACTGAAACCGTTGATGCTCCGTAAAGGGGCCCGGAGGTCATGGGACACGGAGTAGCTGAAAGCCCGCAATTCCTGATTGGCGGCTTCCACCTGTTCTTTGCTGAGTTTTAAGTTCCGGAACAGAAGATTATAAGGGGTCACCAGGCCCGTTTCGATGATGGCTTTATAAATCAGATAAAAAGCCAGGATCTTTAAAAAGTGGCCGATCATATTGAACAGGCCGTAAACGTCCACATACAAAGTAAAAGCCAATTCCTGGGCGATGGTCAGGACGATGGACCATCCCAGCAGGGTGACCACTCCCGGATGGAACTCCCGGCGCTTCCTGAGCAAAAAGGCCAGCGCCCCCACCAATATGATGCAGATAAGGTACTCGCTGCCGATTTTAAAAAGAGTCAGGCCGCTCCCTTCAATGAAGCAGTCGGGAAATATCCCTCCAAAAACCGCGGCCACAAGCAAAAGCGCGACCAAAGTATAGCACCCCAGGGCCACGTAGGGATTGAGAGGCCGCTTGAGGAAGAGGGGAGCGAGCAGCAGGGAGACCGACTCCAGATAACGGGCCACAATCCACAACTGGGTGGGCAAATTCGGACCGTATCCGGGGAATACCCCCATACCCTTGTACGCCAGGGTGTGGATCAGGTCCACGCCCCCGACGAACAGGTAGCCGATGCCCAGGAAAAGCAGGTAATTGTTATCCAGGAGGTGGCGGGAATTCCAGGCGATGGTGAAGAGCGTCCCCGCGATGACGATGCTGAAAATCTCCGCGAGGCTGTGGAACAGATTATAGCTGTAAAGGCTGGCGCCATAAAGGCCCAGGAGGGCCAGAGTCCATAACAGGACTTCCCAGACAAGGCCAGCGGGCAGGAAACGGGTTTGCATTTAAAGGCAGTTTTGAGTTTTCAGTTTGGCCTATTCGGGTATGGAGCAAATGTAGACGCCGGCTTCAGCCTGCGACCTAAAGCCCCCCCGCCCCTGTTGGGCAGGCATGCCGTGCCACGTGGGCCTCCGCCTTATTTTTTCTCCTCCCCCGCCAGCAAGTATGCCTCCACAAAGGCGTCCAGGTCGCCGTCCAGGGCCGCGTCGACGTTGCCTTCTTCGTGTTTGGTGCGGTGATCCTTGATGAGGCGGTAAGGCTGGAGAACGTAAGAGCGGATCTGGCTGCCCCAGGCAATCTCCTTCTGGGTTTCCTGGAGCTCCTGCTTTTTCTCTTCCCGCTTCCGCCTTTCCAGGTCATAGAGCCTGGCCCGGAGCACTTTCATGGCCAGTTCCCGGTTGCGGTGCTGGGACCGCTCGGACTGGGAAGAGACCACGATGCCGGAGGGCAGGTGGGTGAGGCGCACCGCGGAGCTGGTCTTGTTGACGTGCTGGCCCCCGGGGCCGCTGGCCCGGAAAGTGTCCACCCGCAAGTCTTTTTCGTTGATTTCCACTTCAATGCGGTCGTCCGCCTCGGGGAGGACCTGGACCGCGGCAAAAGAGGTGTGGCGCCGGCCGCTGGCGTCAAAGGGAGAGATGCGCACCAGGCGGTGGATGCCCGTTTCGCTCTTGAAATAGCCGTAGGCGTAAGGGCCGGAAGCGGTAAAGGTGACGTTTTTCACCCCAGCCTCATCCCCGGGAAGGAGGTCGATGGTTTCGGTCTTGAAGCCTTTGCGTTCGGCGTAGCGCAGAAACATGCGCAGCAGGATCTCGGTCCAATCCTGGGCTTCGGTGCCGCCGGCCCCGGCGTGGATGGTGATGATGGCGTTTTTCTGGTCTTCCTCCGTGTCCAGGAGCAGCCGGAGCTCCCAGTCCCGGAAGTTTTTCTCCAGTTGGGCCAACTCCGCCACCGCTTCCTTCAGGACCGGTTCATCGCCTTCTTCCACCGCCAGGTCCAGGAGGATTTCCAGGTCTTCCACCTCCTTGACCCGGCGCTGAAAGTCCTCCAGGGACTGGACCAGGGCGCCCCGCTCCTTGAGCACCGCCGCGGCCTGGGCCGCGTCGTCCCAAAAGCCCGGCTGGGCCGTCAATTTTTCCAGTTCGGCTAATCGGGCCTGCTTCCCCTCCAGATCAAAGATGACCTCGAAGGAGCTCGAGTCTATCGGCCAGGGCCTTGATCCTGGCCCGGATATCTACGGTGTCGGGTAACATTGCTACCTCCAATAAATCTCAATTATAGGGTTTTGTTTTTTATGTAGTTACCAATATTATATAATGTATTCATAATAAATGATTATTAAATCTCATCATGAAAATAGCTATTTTATTAATTTAAAAGCCCATTTCTGTTCTCTAAAAAAGCCAATAAATCTATACAGTTAATATTATAATCTTTGCAAACATTGGGAATTTTAGGTTTTCCTCTTTCGTTATATTTTTCTTGCGTTATAACAGTACATTTTCTATGTTTAGCAATAGCAATTACAAAAGGATCTGCGTCAGGTGTAGTCTTATTAAAATCAATAAGATTTGGATATTTTTCCAATATGTTCCTTACTTCTAATTGTTCAGTTTCATTTATTTCATGAAACATAATAATATTTTTTGTTGCCCAAATATAAATGTCATCAGAATACCTCTCAATTTCTCTATATACTTCTCGAGGTGATATTAAAACAGTTTGTCCTATTAGATTTTCAAATTCTTCCCATAATGAATGGAAAAATTCTCGAGGATAATTTTTCAAATCTATTAATGAACTTGTATCAATACAATAATTTGAAAATAACCCCCTATACATATGAATTACTTTCTTGAATTAATTGTTCGACTTTAGGGAAATGGTTAATTTTTACCCCTAAATAATCCGATGCATCACTTAAAGTTATTTTTCCTTGTTTATATGCATCTAGAACAAAAGAAACAAATTTTTTCCCATTTTTCTTAATGCACTGTAGTGAGGGATTGGTTCTCCCTCTTGCTGGTTTTATATTTTTCAATTCGCGTTCTATCTCTTGTATTTTATTTTCATAATCATTCTTACTTATTAATTTGGCTATCAACAACCTCCTTAGAATTACATGCCTGCTAACTTTAAAGTCCTTTGCTAATTTCTCATAGCATTTATCAATTACATATTTTTTCATATATTCATCAAACCGAATTTTTAAATCAACTTTCGGTACTAAAAAAGCTCCAGAAAACCTATTACAAAATTTCTCTATAGTTAATCTTTCCATATACAAAGACATGTCACAAATTCCACTGTTATTTAAAAGAATGTGCCCTAATTCATGAAAAAGTGTAAAAATTTTCCCTGTTAAAAAGTCTTTAGAGTTTAATACAATAATCGGCAATCTCTCATCTGCGAATGAAAATCCCCTCCCTTCTTCTAAGGGCATACTAATTTCCAAAACAAGAATTCCTTGATTTTCAATTAACCTTTTCCAATAACTTAACGCATGATTCTCATCTCCAAGTTCAAATTGATTTTTAATGTTTACGTTTAATTCATTACGCAATTTTTCTGCCACTTTGTCTGGATTACTATTTAAATTAATCTTTTTTATTTTGGGAGATATGGGAGTGGATAATGAGTTGCTAATGTCAATAAATAGAGATTGGATGTATCTAATTCTTCTTATATCTATAAGGGTTTTTGTGGAGAACGGTTTCTTTCCAGCAGGTAGGTGGCGATAATCTTGGGGCAAAGGAAGGTCGCTAGGAGGTGTTTTTAGGAAAAAAACAGCTAACGGACGTTTATAAATATCAGAAAGTTTTTCAAGCTGAGAGAAAGTGGGCTTCGTCTCACCAGATTCCCAACTAAATAATATATTTTCGGATAAATCAGCTTTTTTGGCTGCATCCGAAATATCCATTGCAATACTTTCTCTAGCCCACTTGATTACACTTGGCTCTATGATTGTGGATTGATGAGTGCGCATATTTTTTAATGACAAAAGTGAATTTAATTAATTTTACCAGAAAAGCGGAAAAACTAAAACCTCGCGGCCAAACAAAGCCAAAACCAGCCCGCCGCTCAGGGCCAGAATTTCCAGCACCTCATTGGCCGCGCCCAGGACGTCGCCGGTGATGCCGCCTAGCTTTTGGGCAAAATAAAATTTCATGAGGAGCACGACGCCGCCGGCGGCGGCCATCAGGACCACTCCGGCCGGCCCCGCGGCCAGGAGCGCCATGGCCCCGGCCCCCAGGGTGGCCCCCCAAACCACCGGCCCGGTGACCCCCAGGGTCATGGCCTGGCCCAGGCCTCCTTCTTTCCGGGCATAGGGCGACAGATATGCCAGCAGCACCATGCCCCAGCGGCTCACCACGGGGAAGAAGAAAAAAATCCTCCCGGCCCCCCCCGCGCCCAGGGACAGGAAAAAAGCATATTTCACCAGCAAGGCCAAAATCAGGCTCGCCGCGCCGAAAGCCCCCAAGGCGGAGTCCTTCATAATGCGCAGCCGGGCCTCGTGGTCCCGGCCTCCGCCCAGGCCGTCCACCGTATCCGCCAACCCGTCCAGGTGGAGGCCCCGGGTGCTGATGACGGTGAGGGCCAGGAGCAGGGCCGCGGCCGCGGGGGCCGGGAAGATCCGCCCCAGCCCGGCCCAGGCCCCCCAGTAAATCAGCCCCAGCAGGGCCCCCACCCAGGGGAACCAGAACATGGAGCGGGCCAGATCCCCGGACCCGGCCAGGCCCTGGCGGGGCCAGGGGATGATGGTGAGAAAAGTGAGGGCCAGGGGGAAAGTAAATCTCATGCCAACGACCCTTGCTCACCATGACTTAGAAGTTCCCCCTCCCTTGAGGGGAGGGGGTCAGGGGGAAGGTGGTGATGGTGTGAACTCCAAGGGGCAAAGAATACGCCACCCCCACCCCAGCCCTCCCCCCTCAAGGGTGAGGGAGGCAGCCTGGGAGAATTAATTGGCTTATGTATATCCAAGGCCTCATCATCCGTTTTAGAAATATGGTTTCATGCCCCTTTTTCGGAGACGCCGGCTTCGGCGAAGGTGGCCATTTCCTTGTAGATCTTGAGGCCCGCCTCCAGGAGGCCGAAGCCCAGGGCCGCGCCGGTGCCTTCCCCCAGGCGCAGATCCAGGTCCAGGAGGGGCTTTAAGCCCAGGTGCTCCTGCATAATCCGGTGGCCCGGCTCCACGGAGCGGTGCGCGGCGATGAGATAGCCGGTGGCCGCCGGGGCCAGGGCCGCGGCCACCAAGGCCCCCGCGGTGGCGATGAAGCCGTCCAGCAGCAAGGGCCGGCGGCCCGCCGCGGCCTCCAAAATGAGGCCGGCGATGCCGGCGATTTCCAGGCCCCCCACCTGGGCCAGGGTGGTAAGGGGGTCTTTGGGGTCGGGGCGGTGCAGGTCCAAGGCCCGCTGGATCACCGCCACCTTGTGGTTCAGGGCTGCATTATCGATGCCCGTGCCCCGGCCGGTGACTTCCGCCGGGGGACGCCCGGTGAAGACCGCGGCTAAAGCCGCGGCGGGGGTGGTGTTGCCGATGCCCATGTCCCCCGCGGCCAGGGCGTCCACCCCTTCCGCCAGCGCCGCCCTTGCCCGCTCCACCCCCACCATAATGGCCCCGAGGGCCTCTTCCCGGCTCAGGGCCGCTTCCCGGGCCAGGTTGCGGGAGCCAGGGGCCACCTTGCGGGAAATGAGGCCCGGGGCTTCTTGAAAGTCATGATTTACCCCGATATCCACCACTTCCACGGCCGCGCCCACGTGCCGGGCCAGGACGTTAATGCCGGCACCGCCCCGGAGGAAGTTGTAAACCATCTGGAAGGTGACTTCAGGGGGATAGGCGCTCACCCCTTCGGCCACCACCCCGTGGTCGGAGGCAAAGACCACCACTTTTTTCTGAGCCAGGGGAGGGAAAAGTTCTTCCCGGATGGCCACATATTGGGCCGCCACTTCCTCCAGCCTCCCTAAGCTGCCGGGAGGCTTGGTGAGATTGTCCAGCCGGGCCTGGGCTTTGGCCAGCCAGGCCGGGTCC
>VGSW01000141.1 GCA_016874915.1 Deltaproteobacteria bacterium | reverse complement strand
TGTTCGGCGCCGTACTTCGCTTCACCAGAAAGTACTAAGCTACCGCTAGCTACAAAATTTGAATCTTGGTCAGGCAAAAGGTTACTCCTATAAATAATTTTTCACTCTTGAGGAATCTTGATGGTTCCTCGGATCAGGTCATTCATGGTTTGGGGTGAGGTTATGGTTGGACACAATAGTTCCTTGATTCCCCTTCGGAACATGGCCTGGTCCACAGGCTTATGGGTTCCCATCACTAGGTGGATCTGGGGAAAAGCATTTTTTATCACATCCACGTACATGTTGATAAAAGGACAAACCGCGGTCATGCAGAAGGATAAGTGCAAAGCGTCAACTTTGAATTCCGCCACGGCTTTCACCCGCTTTAAAATCTTTTCGGGCGCCGCGGTGGTGGGACAGCCGGCGCAACTGATAATGCCGATCAAATCGAGAGGTTCATCCTGGGGGTATTGCTCAAAGAATCCTCTCCGCTTTCTCAAGTCCCCCAGGCAGACCACCGAGGCGCAATGGCTTTCCTGGGTGCAGTTGGAGCAGGTAATGATGCCGATACGCGCCATATTTTATTCCTTGGTTACTTTAATCCGAGGGACCACCTTCATTTCAAACCGCACCCGGCCGTAGCCGGCGCATTCCACCCCCAGGTCGGGGCATTGGACGAATTTCATGAAGTGGAATTGATTGGGGTCCAGGCCTTCACTAAGTCTTTCGTTGATGAGGGCCACCGGCACGTTAAATTGGGCCACGGCATAGACGCACAGGCGCGGGGGGCAGAGCTTGGTGATGAAGTTGCCGTCCACGTCCAGGACGATTTTATCCCCGATTTGGTAGCCGGAATTACAGTTTTTGGCCTGCACCACTTCCGCCACGATGGAGTATTTAGGCGCGGCCTGGGCCAGACGGTTAATTTGCCTGAGCCTGGGGTCGCCTTCCGGGAACGACTCCATCTCCTCCGTCGAATAACCCACCCGGATTCCGAAGCGTCTTAGGGTTTTTCGTTCATCCATGCCTGGTTTTTTCCTGCTCCGAAAAGTCCTAACCTGCACAGGCTGGAAAGCCTGTGCCACCAATCCTTTTGTTTTTATGATACCCGAAGACTCCTGAAACCACCGAAAACCGAGAAGCGTCTCTTACAGGCTCATGGGCATAATGATGCTGAAATAATTGGGGTCCTCTTTGTCAATGATGCGGCAAGGGCGGTCTTTTTCATTGACTTCCATCAACACCGTCTCTCCGGTCATGACATTCAGCGGTTCCAGGAGGTAGCGGGCATTAAAGCCGATCTCAAACTGCAAGCCCTCCGGCTCGCCCTTTTCCAGGGTCAGAGGCAAGAGTTCCCTTCCTTCCCCGATTTCAGGATTCTGGAAGGTGATCTCTGCCAGGTCCGAGGTGAGTTTCAGGATCACCCCTTTGAACCGCTCGGTGGACAGAAGCGAGATGCGCCTCAAGGTGTCGAACAGCCCCCGGCGGTTCAGGGCGAACTGATAAGCAAAGGTTTCGGGAATGATTCGGCGGTAATCGGGGAATTTCTTCTCCAGCAGACGGATAAACAGGTATTTGTTGTTCACCTTCAAAGCCAGGCTTTTCTGGCCTAAGCCCAGGGCTACTTTTTCCTCTTCCGCCAGCAACCGGGAGATTTCCGCCACCCCTTTCCGGGGAATGAGGATGCCTTCCTCAATGGCGAAACGTTCGCTCTCCGGCAGCAGCCGTTGGATGAGAGTGAGGCGGTGGCCGTCGGTGGACACCATTCGGAGGCTGTACGGGCCTTTTTCCCCTTCTTCCGCCTCTTCAATCTTTTCCTCCCCGGCTCCCTCTTCTGCCCCTTCTTCTATACCCCCTTCCTCCTCTGCTCCTTCCCGCACCCGCTCCCAAAAGATGCCGGAAAGGTGGTACTGAAGGTCATCGCCGGACACCGAGAAAATGGTCTTTTCAATCATTTCCCGGAGTTGGGCGCTTTCCACTGCCACCAGGTCCAGGTCCGTGGCCTGGGGCACGGGAGGGAATTGATCCGCCGGCAGGCCCAGAAGCTGATAGCGGGAGTCGCTCACCGTCAGCTGAAGGTTGGATTTCTCGGTTCCCACCAGGTCCAGAAGTTGGCCGGGAAGTTCTTTAATCAGGTTAAAGCAGTAGTGAGCCGGTAGAGTCAGGGCCCCCGGTTCCTCCACTAGAGCGGGATAAAAACCCCGGAAGCTCACTTCCAAGTCGGTGGCGGCAATTTGAACGCCATCCGCTTCCGCCTGAAAGAGAAAATTGCCCAAAATGGGCATGGTGCCCCGCCGGTCCACCACTCCCAGGGTCCGGGCAATGCCTTTCATCAGAGTTTCTCGTTCCATCTTTACCCGCATCGAATAGACTCCTATAAAATTAGAATTTGAAATATAGTTTTAAGAATAAGGAGCGCAAATTCTGTTGATAACTAGGTTAAGTATTCTGGTTTACTATCTTTTTTATCGTCAAACACTGAGCTTGCACTTTACCTCCATCTGGATTTATCCTCATTGTCATTCCCACCGCCGCGGCAGGTTGTCGAAAAGCCGGAGGCATTGAAAAACCGTTTTCAGGTTTGGGTTAATAAGCCGCGGTTGCCACGGCCTTATCCCTAGAACTCCGCGAGCATTCTGACATTTTGGATTTGATTTTGGGCAGATGCTCCTTTATCACCAGCCAGACCTTATGGGGGTCAACCCCGTGAGTTTGTCGCGCATCACTGGCCGTACTTCTTCTTCAGGTTCTGGGCTTGAGCCTGCACCGCGAGTTGGATTTCCTCAAGCGGTGCCGACTTCCCCCGATTGCTGCTATGCTTCCCCTTCACCAAATTTCTCCGTTAAGCCTACTCGCACACCGCGCCTTTACTGCCGGAACTCACCATGCGGCTGTAGCGGGCCGCGTAGCCGTGCTTGATTTTAGGTACCGGGGGCTGCCAGGCGGCCTGCCGCCGGGCCAGTTCCCTGTCGTCCACCAGCAGGGTGAGGCTCTTGCCGGGGATATCCACCTTGATGCGGTCACCTTCCTGGACGAACGCGATGGGTCCCCCATCCGCGGCTTCCGGGGAGATATGGCCGATGGCCGCGCCCCGAGTGCCGCCGCTGAAGCGGCCGTCGGTGATCAGGGCCACTTCCTTGTCCAGGCCCATGCCGGCGATGGCCGAGGTGGGGGTGAGCATCTCCCTCATTCCGGGGCCGCCCCGGGGACCTTCGTAGCGGATAACCACCACGTCGCCGGGCTGGATCTGGGCGCTTAAAATGGCATGGGTGGCGGCTTCCTCCGACTCAAAGACTCGGGCCCGGCCTTCCCGCACCTGCATGGCCGGGTCCACCGCGGACTGCTTCACCACCCCCCCTTCCGGGGCCAGGTTGCCCCAGAGGATGACAATGCCGCCCCGGGGATGGTAGGGGCTGGCCACCGGCCGGATGACCTGGGGGTCCAGGACTGTGATCCCGGCCAGGTTGTCCGCCACGGAGGCGCCGGTGACGGTTAACGGCGAGCCGGACACCAGCCCTGCGTCCATGAGTTCCTTCATCACCGCGGGCACGCCCCCGGCCATATCCAGGTCCTCCAAATGATGGGGCCCGCCGGGGCTTAGATGACAGAGGTGGGGGGTGCGGTCACTGATATCGTTGAACAGCTTCAGCGACAGGTCGATGCCCGCTTCCCGGGCGATGGCCGGCACATGGAGCACGGTGTTGGTGGAGCAGCCCAGGGCCATGTCCACGGCCACGGCGTTCTTAAAGGCATCCAGGGTGGCGATTTGGCGGGGGAGGACCTGGCGGTTCACCAGGTCCATGACCAAGATGCCCGCTTCCTTGGCCAGGCGGAACCGGGCGGCGTGCACCGCGGGGATGGTGCCGTTGCCGGGGAGAGCCATGCCCAGGGCTTCGCTCAGGCAATTCATGGAGTTGGCGGTGAACATGCCGGCGCAGGAGCCGCATCCCGGACAGGCGCATTCGGCCAGTTCTTTCAAGTCATCTTCACAGATGCGGCCGGCCTTCACCCCGCCCACGCCTTCAAAAACGGAGATCAGGTCCACCTCCCGTCCCTGGTAGCGGCCGGCCAGCATGGGGCCCCCACTCACCAGTACGACGGGGATGTTGAGGCGGAGCGCGGCCATGAGCATCCCGGGAATGATCTTGTCGCAGTTGCACACCAGCACCAGGCCGTCGAAGGGGTGGGCCATGGCCATGACTTCCACGGAGTCGGCGATGAGTTCCCGGGAGGGAAGCGAATATTTCATCCCTTCATGGTGCATGGCCAGGCCGTCGCACACCCCGATGACCCCGAATTCCAGGGGGGTGCCTCCGGCCATTCTCACCCCGGCCTTCACCGCCTGGGTGATTTTGTCCAGGTGGATATGGCCGGGAATGAGTTCGTTAAAGGAATTGGCGACGCCGATCAGGGGCTGGTCGATCTCCCGGTCCGTCAGCCCCATAGCTTTGAGGAGGGAGCGGTGGGGATATTTTTCCAGGCCCAGTTTCATGAGGTTGCTGCGCATGTGGCCTCCTTTTTGCCCAATTCCGCCGAGGGCGCAGTATCCACGGATTCCCGCTTGATATATTCCACCTGGATATCCGCCGGGGTGAGGCCTTCCTTGCCGGTGAGGATGATTTTAACGTGGTGAAACTCTTCCAGGGCCAAGAGATCGCGGCGTTTTTGATTGAGGAGGAAATTGGCCGCCTCCAGGGGTGCCGTAGCCCGGACTTCGGCCACCGGGTTTTGGGCCAGATATGAGCTGATCTGCCGCAGCAGCCCCAGGCTTAAGACCTCCACGGACTTAACGCTGCCCCGGCCCTGGCAGGTGGGGCAGATATGGTAGGCGCTGGCCGCCGCGGTGGGCCGCAGGCGCTGGCGGGACAGCTCCAGCAGCCCGAACTTGGAAATATGGCCCACGGTGACCCGGGCTTTGTCCCGTTTCAGGCTTTGCTTCAGGGCCTGCTCCACCTCTTTCTGGTGCTTCTTGTCCTTCATGTCGATGAAGTCAATGACCACCAGGCCCCCCAGGTCCCGGAGGCGGAGCTGGCGGGCGACTTCCTGGGCCGCCTCCATATTGGTCTTGAGCGCGGTCTCTTCCAGCTCCTTCTGGCTGGTGCAGCGCCCGGAATTGACGTCAATGGCCACCATAGCCTCGGTGGGGTTGATGACGATGGTGCCGCCGGACTTCAAGGGCACCCGGTCGGCGTAAATGCGGTCGATCTGCTCCTCCACCTGATAGCGGGCGAAGATGGGGAGCTTGTCCTTATAAAGCTTCAAGGACCGGACGTGCCGCGGCGCGGCCACCCGCAGGAAATTCCGCACCTGTTGAAAGACGTCCTTGTCGTCCACCAGGATGGACTTGATGTCCGAGGAAAAGTAGTCCCGGACGGTGCGGGTGACCAGGTCCAGGTCTTTGTATAGCAGGCAGGGGGCCGGGTTCGCCCCGGCGTCCTTGTTGAGGTCCTCCCAGAGCTTGATAAGAAACTGCAAATCCTTGCCCAGGTCCCGGGTCTTGGCCTGCTCCCCCGCGGTGCGGATGATAAGGCCCATGTCCGAGGGCAGGCCCAGCTTCTGGGCCAGGTCTTTGAGGCGCTGGCGCTCTTCTTCCTTTTCAATCTTGCGGGAGATGCCCAGGTGGCTCTGCTTGGGCAGCAGCACCAGGTTGCGTCCGGGAAGGGAAATGTACGTACTGAGGTAGGCCCCCTTGGTGGCCGACTCTTCTTTGACCACCTGGACGATGAGCTCCTGGCCCTTGCGCACCACCCGCTGGATGCGGGGTTTGGTCTTGGGCTGGACCTTTTCCTGGTAATAATCGGGGTGGACTTCGGACAGGGGCAAAAACCCGTGGCGCTCGCCCCCATAGTTGACAAACGCGGCCTGGAGGCTGGGTTCGACGTTCACCACCACGGCCTTGTAAATATTGGCCTTGGTGTGCTCCCGGGCCGCGGTTTCCACCGCGAATTCGTCCAGCTGGCCTTCCTCCACGATGGCCACCCGGAATTCCTCCGGGTCGGCGGCATTGATAAACATTTTACGAGACGGACTCATGATTGTCCCTGGGAGAAGAGAATGGTAGAGCCTGGATACCCGGGGCGGCGTGAAGCGGCCCCCAGGCCTCCTGCCTGGCGCCGTCAAGTCCCGGTGCTTGGGGTATAAAAGGCATGGAATTTTGATAAGTTAAGTTATTTTTATTTATCATTTTTGGCACAAACTGTCAAGTATTCTTTGGCCTTCGGAGGGCATTTTAATGGAAAAAAAGACGCTGTAATTTCACCTAGATACCCTTCACTTCCGGTGGAATTTTAGAAAAAGGGGAAGGACCGGTAATCTGGCCTGAAGTATGGCTTCAGCCGAGGGCGGAGGGGCGCCGCGGGACTGAATCCCAAAATAAACAAGGCTTGCATTTAAAGGCGGGGTTTCCCGCCTTTTTGATTGGGTTCGGGATGAATCAAGAAAGGTGTGACCGTGCTCCTACAACGCCGGGCGCAGGTAGGTGGGAGTGAGTTGGGCGGGGGGCGTGGTGAGGCCCTGGAGGAGGCAGGCCCGTCCCAGGCGGGCCACCGTGGCGGCCCGGGGGTGGCGCATTTCCGGGGGCGCCCAATGAATTTCCGGGGGCAGGGCTTTCTCCAGAAAGTCCTGGTACGCGTTGAGAGCCGGCCCGGCGAGCAGCATGGGAGAGGTTAATCGGGCCGGCAGTTCCTCCAGGGTCAGACGTTCCGGCCCGGCCAGGAGCTGGGGCGTCTCTTCCGGACAGCGGTATAGGGCAAAGAAGACCTCCCGGCGCCGGGCGTCGATGATCACCCCGATAGGGTGGGGGTGAAAAGGAAACTGGGCCGCCAGGACCTCCAGGGTGGACACGGCCACCAGGGGGCAGCCCCGGGCCAGGGCCAGGCCCTTGGCAGTGGCCAGGCCGATGCGCAGCCCCGTGAAGTTCCCCGGCCCCTGGCTCACTGCGATGGCGCCGATGTCCTGGGGTTCCCGGCCGGCGGCTTTAAGCAAGGCTTCCAGCCCGGGGAGCAGGTGCCGGAGATAGGTTCCGGCGGTCTCCAGGGAGTATTCCCCCAGGAGCCGGCCATCCGCGGCCAGGGCCAGGCTCCCCTTGTCGGTGGCGGTGTCCAGGGCCAGGAGCAGCATTTAAATGCAGTTTTCGGTTTTCAGTAAAAGAATACGATTATCAAGATGTCACAGTAGCAGTCAGCGTTCAGCTATCAGCAGTCCGCGTTTTACAGTTTTTTGGCTGAAAGCTGAAAGCTGAAGGCTGAAAGCTAATTCCTACTGATGCGGGCTGAACAGCCGCAGCAGGTCCTGGTAAAAGACCAGCAGCATGAGGGCCAAAAGCAGCATGAGGCCCACGGCCTGGGCCATTTCCCGGTGCTTCATCTCCACCGGCCGGCCCCGAATCGCTTCGATGAGAAAGAAAAAGAGATGGCCGCCGTCCAGGATGGGCACCGGCAGCAGGTTCAAAATGGCCAGGTTGACGCTGAGCACCGCCATGAAGTGCACCAGGTTGGCCACCCCCATCTCCGCCTGCTTGCCGGCCACCTGGGCGATGAGGATGGGGCCGCCCAAATTCTTTAAAGGCATCTCCCGGGCCAGCAGCTTATACAGGCTTTGGACGGTGAGGACGGCCAGGCGGTAGGTGGTGGTGGCGCCTTCGGTAAAGGCCCGGAGAGGGCTTATGGGTTCCACGGCCACCTTGTCCGGGGCTATGACCCCGATGAGAATGGCCGAGACTTTGCTGCCGAAAATGTCGGAGGTTTCCATGCGCTCGGGCACCACCTCCACCTGATTAATCTGGCCGTCCCTCTGGTACCTAATAGTCAAGGGGAGTTCCCCGGTTTCCCGGACTTTTTGCGACAGTTCTTCCCAGCGCGCCACCCGGGTGCCGCCCACCTCCAGGATCAGGTCCCCTTTCTGAAGCCCGGCCCGGGCCGCGGGGGAGCCTTCTTTCACTCCGCCGATCTCCGTGGTCAGGTAAGGGAGGCCCATGATGCTGAAGATGAGAAAAAAAGCCAGGACTGCAAAAATCATATTGAAACCGGGGCCGGCCAGCACAATGAGGAACCGGTGCCACAAGGGGTGGTGCATGAAGGAAAAAGGCTGCAGCTCCGGGGGCACTTCATCTTTGGGGTTTTCCCCCAGCAACTTCACATATCCGCCCAGGGGAATGACGGAGAGCCGGTAGTCGGTTTCCCCGACCTTCTTGCTGATGAGCTTGGGGGGAAATCCCAGGGAGAAGGCTTCCACCCGCACCCGGAGAAATTTGGCCAGCAAAAAGTGGCCCAACTCGTGGAAGAAGATGAGAACCCCCAAGACGATGACGGTGGACAAGAAAGTTACCATGTCAGGTAAATAGGCTCCTTGTTGCGGTAATCAAAGTTAAAAAAAACTTAACCACCAAGACACCAAGGCACCAAGAATCACAAAGATAAATTTCTGTGGTTCGACGCCTGAGCGTCAAACCACAAGTAGTTATTCTTGGTGAAATCTTTGGTGTCTTGGTGTCCTTGTGGTTAATATATCATTTTTTCTGGCTTACCAAATCCGCGGCAAAATTCCTGGCCCAACGGTCCACCGCTAAAACCTGGGCCAGGCTTTCCAGGGGGCGAGGTTCGTGCGCGGTCATGGTGTCCTCCACCACCCGGGGGATGTCGGGAAATTTGATCCGGCCTTCCAGGAACGCGGCCACCGCCACCTCGTTGGCGGCGTTGAGCACCGCGGGCATGGTGCCGCCGGCGCGGGCCGCGTCATATCCCAGCCGAAGGCTCGGGAAGCGCTCCAGATCCGGCTCTTCAAAAGTAAGCCGGGCGATCTGGCTCAGATCCAGAGGCGGGCCGTTAAGGGGGATGCGGCGGGGGTAACTGAGCGCGTACGCGATGGGCAGGCGCATGTCCGGCACCCCCAACTGCGCCAGAACCGAGCCGTCCACGAATTCCACCAGGGAGTGAACAATGCTCTGGGGGTGAATATAGACTCCCACCTTATCCACCGGCAGCCCGAAGAGGACGCCGGCCTCGATGACCTCCAGGGCCTTGTTCATCATGGTGGCGGAATCGATGGTGATCTTGGGCCCCATGCTCCAGTTGGGGTGCTTGAGGGCCTCCGTCGCGGTGACCTGGGCCAGGCGGCTCGCCTCCCAGGTGCGGAAAGGGCCACCGGAGGCGGTGAGCCACAACTTGCGGATGTCTTCCCGGCGCTGGCCCTGGATAGCCTGGAAAATGGCGCTGTGCTCGCTGTCCACCGGGATGAGGGCCGCCCCGTTTTTTTGGGCCAGGGCCATGACCAGGGGGCCGCGGCCACCAGGGTCTCCTTGTT
>VGSW01000140.1 GCA_016874915.1 Deltaproteobacteria bacterium | reverse complement strand
GTCCTTTATCCCGGCCTCCTGCGAGATTGCCGGGGTCACCCTGGCGGCAACTTATCTCCTTTCTTTTTCCTGGCTCCAGGCGGCGATGTTGGGGGCAATTTTGGGGGCAGTGTCTCCCGCGGTGGTAGTCCCCATGATGATTTACTTCATGGAGCAGGGCAAGGGCGCCAAGAAAGGCATTCCCACCTTTGTGCTGGCCGGGTCCGCCCTGGACAATGTCTTTGCCATTGTCATCTTTACCCAGCTCCTGGCCTTTTATCAGGGCATCCAGGGGAGTATCCTGTGGGATCTGGCCAATATCCCCATCGCGGTTATCCTGGGAACTTCCCTGGGCCTGGTGGCCGGCTATCTGCTCTACCTGTTTTTCAGTCGCTTCGAGTTGGCCAGCCCCCGGCGCACCATCTTGGTGCTGGGGGTGGCCATTTCCCTCACCTGGATAGGCGATGTGGCCAAAAACCTGGTCCCCATCGCCTCCCTGTTGGGGGTCCTGGCTATGGGGCTGGTCATTCTGGAAAAGGCCGAGGGCCTGGGACATCTCATTTCTCAGAAATTGCAACGACTCTGGGTGTTTGCCGAACTCTTGCTTTTTGTGCTGGTGGGGGCCCAGGTAAATCCCAAAGTGGCCTGGGGCGCCGGGGCCGTGGGTCTGGCCATAATCGCCATCGGCCTGGTCTTCCGTTCCCTGGGGACCTACCTCTCGGTCCTGGGAGCCGGCCTCAATTTCCGGGAAAAGATGTTCTGTATCATGTCTTATATTCCCAAGGCTACGGTGCAGGCGGCCATCGGCGCCCTGCCCCTGGAGGCTGGGGTGCCTGGAGGCGAGATCATTCTGGCCCTGGCGGTGCTCTCCGTCCTGGTCACGTCGCCGCCGGGGGCCATCGGCATCTCCTTCCTGGGGGAAAAGGTTCTGGAAAAGGAAGAGGTCAACATCTACCGCTTCGAGGTCCTCCGGGAAACCTTAAAACTGCCCCGGGTGGGGGAGCGGGTGCGCCATCGGCGCCACGGCACCGTCTGGAAGGTCATCGAAGAAAAGGAGCTCTGGATGGATCAACCCAAAGAGGCCGGCGGCCCGACCCACCTGGTGCCGGCCATTTACCTCCGCTTCTGGAAAGTCCAAGAGGACCAGCCCCGGGGTAAGGGAAAAACCATGAGCCACTGCTATACCCCGGGGGATTATTCCTTTGAAAAATATTGGGAGGTCCTGGAAGCTTAACCCATACCATGGCAACCAGGGATCTCAACCGGGCCGAAGCGTGGCGATTCATCATCCTGGTGGGGGTGGTCAGCCTCTTCAGCGATATGACCTATGAAGGGGCCCGCAGCATCAGCGGTCCCTTTTTAGGCAGCCTCAATGCGAGCGCTACCGTAGTAGGGATCGTAGCCGGTTTGGGAGAGTTCATCGGTTATGCCTTGAGGCTTGTTTCGGGTTACCTTACTGACCGGCTTGGAAAATATTGGTCCATTACCTTCGTGGGTTACGCCCTGAACCTGTTTGCCGTGCCGCTGCTGGCTTTAGCGGGAAGTTGGGAGTTTGCAGCTTTTCTGATCTTAATGGAACGCCTGGGCAAGGCCATTCGCACTCCGGCCCGGGACGCCATGCTATCCCACGCCACCGCCGAGGTGGGGAGAGGGTGGGGTTTCGGTTTCCATGAGGCCATGGACCAGATAGGCGCCATGTTAGGACCTCTCATTGTTGCCGCAGTTCTATATTTTAATGGCGGCTATCGGGCTGGGTTTGCTTATTTGTTGATCCCGGCTATCCTGGCGGTTCTGGTCATTATTATCGCCGCCCGCCTTTATCCCCATCCTCAGCACTTGGAAGTGGCCACTCCAAAGCTGGAAACTAAAGGATTGCCCCACCCTTACTGGCTATATGTTGCTGCCGTGGGGTTGATTGGCGCCGGCTATGCTGATTTTCCTTTAATCGCCTACCATTTCGGCAAAGCATCGGTGGCCTCGCCCAACTGGATTCCAATATTTTATGCCGTGGCCATGGGAGTGGATGCAATCGCGGCGCTCATTCTGGGCCGTCTGTTCGATCGCCTGGGAATGTCGGTTATCATGGGTGTCTCAATTTTATCCGCACTTTTTGCTCCCCTGGTCTTTTTGGGAGGCTTTAATCTCGCCCTGTTGGGCATGGTCTTCTGGGGAATCGGCATGGGGGCCCAGGAGTCCATCATCAAGGCCGCGCTGGCGGAGATGGTCCCCAAAGATCGCCGGGCCACCGGTTACGGCATTTTTAACACCGGCTTCGGCCTGTTCTGGTTCCTAGGAAGCGCTCTGATGGGCATTTTGTACGATATTTCCATAGGTTATTTAATCGCCTTTTCGGTGCTCGCCCAACTGGCAGCCATTCCCCTATTTTTCCGGATATCCCGGGAGTTGGCGCAAGCTAGAAATCAGCAGGCAGCCTGAGAACGTCTTGCCGCAGGAGGGTCAGAATATTTAAGAAAATTTTATTGGCCTATGACGGTCCCGATGGGGCCAACTGGGCCCTGGAGGCCGGCATCAAGCTGGCCCAGATCCATCACGGCGAACTCTGGAACCCTGGCGGTGGAGGAAATCCCCCGCTTCAGCGCCACCATTGATGAAGTTCAGGAAGAAAAGGCTCTGGCCAACGAGTATTTCGGCAAGCTGCTGGAGGAAGTCCGGAGGCGGGGCCAGGAAGCCGGGATCGAAGTGAAGACCGGGATCCGCGTCGGCCACCCGGCCAAGACCATCGTGGAGGTGGCGATAGAAGGGAAGTTTGACTTGATTTTGGTGGGCCACAGCGGCCTTTCCGAGGTCTGGGCCAGATTCCTGGGCACCACCGCGGAAAAGGTGAGCCGCCACGCCCCGTGCAGCGTGCTCATTGTAAGATGATGGCTTTATTAGCTTTCAGCTATCAGCTTTCAGCCAAGAAATTCTCTAAATTAGCTGGCCGCTGACTGCTGATAGCTGACCGCTGACGGCTAAAACTCCCCCATTTCCTCTCCGGGCGGCCCCTTGACAACCCGGCCCATCCGGCATATAAAAAATGGTGCAATTGGGGGATCGTCCAACGGCAGGACAGCAGACTCTGGATCTGCCTATCTAGGTTCGAATCCTAGTCCCCCAGCCAAATCTTGCCCAATACTCCCCGGTAGCTCAGCCGGTAGAGCGGGTGGCTGTTAACCACTTGGTCGGCGGTTCGAATCCGTCCCGGGGAGCCACGAAAATTTAAAACCCCTTGATATTCAAGGGGTTTTTTATTTTTCAAAGTTTAAATCAATCAGCCGTCATTTCTTGTTCGCGCCCCATTTCGGCAGGTTGATGAATTTACCGATATGGTTTCCCCAGGTAGGGACATACCATATCTCATCGAGATCGTGGTGAAGACCATCGGGAAAGGCCAACCTTATTGCATGAAACATCTTATTTCGGGTCAAATTGCCTTCAATCAGAAAGACTGTGGTATATCCATCCGCTTTATAAGGAATAAGCTTTTGTATTTTTTTTCGGGAGGTCAAGTGCTCGAACATTCTTGATGGGAGCGAATCATTATTTTCAGGCAGGCGACGCATAAAATAGATACCGGGGGTTCCATCACTTGATTTTTCTACTCTAAGCGGAAAAGGAATTCTTGGAAGGCTGTCAAAATAATATTCCCCATCCGCCAATTGAGGCACTTCCTGAGTGATCCAGTTCTTGAGCGCATTTAGAATCTTCGGCCAATCCTGTCCTTTTTTTACTGCATCATAATCCGAGCAAATGACCAATTCATAGGGTGGAATCGGCAATTCGGACTCAAGCTTTGCCATAGCCTTGGTGAACCAATCGTTTTGGGCTTTTTGGTTTTGATAGGTTGAAATAAGGGTATGTTCGATGGCGAATGGTCCCGCGATTGCATCAATGTCTTTAGACTGGCGATTTTCTTTTTCTGGTCTCCGATCAATGCAAAGTCCCGGGTATCCATTCTCACGAAGATACGCCACAAAAGCCTCAACAACTTCATGATCTTTCATAATATAGTCAACTTATGGCTTAAAAGGTAAGATGCGAACCCTCGCTCGGCCGGGGTCAAGCGTTATTATGGCACCTTTTTCAAGTTCGCTGCGGAACCGTTTCACAGAATCGATCACCAGGTTCCCTATTGCTTCCGGGAGGATATTTTGCGTTCTGACCTGGATGACACTCGGGCCTTCTCCTTTCGTAGCCGCCAACAGGGCCGAGAAATCAAGGTCATGGGTAAAGACGACATAGCCGTTATCCCTGGCCCAAGCCATAATCTCCCGATCACGAGCGGCGGCCGCGCCTACCTGGGACCAGTGAACCGCCTCCAAGCCGGCTCCGGCAAACACTTGCACCCATCGAGGCGGCAGATTCATGTCAATCAGTATCTTCATGACACCATGGGCACTTCCCTTTCTTCGGCCCGCCAGGCTGCATAAGCCAAGGCTTGGAGCACGTCCTCCCGCTCCAGGTAAGGATAATCTGACAGCACCTCGTCAATAGTCTTGCCGGAAGCGATCAATCCGACAATGGTCCCTACCGTTACCCGCATCCCACGGATGCAAGGCTTGCCTCCCATGACCTCGGGATTAAAGGTTATGCGAGTCAGATTATGCATGTTCGTCTCCTGTATAAGAAATCGATGCCTATTATATACCAACAAAGCCTTCTTGGGGGAACATACTGGAAAGTATAAGTATTTTTTTGAAAGACATCATCAATTCGTTGTGAAATAAGTCCAAGAAGGGGAACCAGGAAATCAACGAGGGTTGGCCATTCAGCCAGCCCCTTGGTTTTCCCAAGGATAATTCAGGTGGACCAACATGTGAGTCTTGGAGGTTTAAGCATACGCTCACCATTTACCGAAAGAATCTCTTAAAATCATTAGATTAAGCTTGAATTTACTGAAGAGTTTTTACAGAGGTATTAACTTGACTTTTTCACCTGAATTAATTAAAGTTTGGCACACTCCATGTATAGCCGGTCTTTCAGCAAGGTCTAGATCTTTTCAGGGTTGCGGTCCGAGGTCAGCAAATTAGCGGGTAGTTTAACTTGATTGTGTAAAGAACTGTGAACATGTAAATTTGGTTAAACATTGCTATTAAAAATATTATTGGCGGAAGTACGTAATATCTATTAGAAATTCTCTGAATAAAAGCTGGCATAATAATTGCTTAAAATTTACAGAGTCTTAAAATTCGGAACTGGCAAATCCATTGAATAATCAAAGACATGGAAGCTGTGCTGTATAGATATAATTACGCTAACCTGTTTTGGTCCCGATCATGAAATGGGGTTCCCCCATTAGCCTGAAAAGAAGGTTGAGAGGGATTATGGGCTCCTGGTCATCTTCAGTATATCCCCGGAGAATAAGCCCGGCTTATCAACCATCCAAGTCTCACAGTTTCCTGGCCTTTTCACCGAGCAGTTTCGGTCTTGATCAGTTTAGGCTGAACCTTATCCTTTCCACCCACTGAGCAGCCGGGGGAGGGCTTATGCTAAGGGAAAATAGCGGCAGGCGTCTTGGGGTAGTCCTGCGTCTGTTGGTGGCGCTCACGGTTCTGAGCTGGATCTCGCCGGCCTGGGCCCAAATAGGCTTGAGCCCGAATATCGGGACTCAGGGGCCGGTCTTTTCAGGAGGGACCATCTCTCTTTACGAAACCGCAGGTTCGGCCATCCGGTCAGGGTTTAATACCTATACCCTGCCAGGCAATGATGACGGCTCCACGGGGGCGGTAAATCTGGGATTCACCATAGACTTTTTCGGGTATTCCGCCTCCCAGGTCTATGTCAACAACAACGGCAACATCACCTTTGCCGGCCCTCAGAGCACCTTCACTCCCTATGACCTCACCAGCACCGGCAGTCAGATCATCGCCCCTTTCTTTGCCGACGTGGACACCCGGGCGGGAAACGTGGTCACTTATGGCGCCGGCACGGTGGACGGGCACCTGGCTTTTGGGGTCAATTATGTGGATGTGGGATATTATTCCCGCCACACTGATAAAACCAACAGCTTCCAGGTAGTCTTAATTCAACGAGAGGATTTGGGCTCGGGAGACTTTGATATCGAGTTCAATTACGGGCGGATTCTCTGGGAGACCGGAGACGCCAGCGGCGGGTCCGGAGGTCTGGGGGGCAACTCCGCCCGGGCCGGATTTTCCAACGGCACCCGAAATACCGGGACCTATTATGAATTGCAAGGTTCTGCTATTGATGGGTACTTTCTTGACGGCGCCGAGACCGGCCTAATCTATCACAGCATCAACAGCGATGTTCCGGGGCGTTATTTTTTTTATGCCCGCAACGGCACGGTGTACACCTATGCCAAATATGGTTTTGAGTACCAATACAATGATGGCAGCGGCGATTATTACAAGGGCTATGCCTATGCCCGCTCGGACTATGGATATTATGGCGATCGGCAAATTACTAAGGGCAATGAAAACAGCGCTTCAGGATACTACCGGATTACCGGGGTGCTGGAAGAGGGTGCCAACCCTGATTTGATGGGCCAGGTCTTCGTCACCTCCTACCACGACGGGGAAACCAACCAGAATTTTACTTCAGCCGATATCGATCTTTTCGTAACCTCCGGCGCCGCTTATCTGGGGAGTGAATCCGGCTATATTTACACGGTCAACAACCAGGGGCATCTCTTCGGCGTCCAGAGCAACACATTATATGAGGCCGACCTGTTGGCCGGAAGCTACGACTTTCGGTTTGATTATGCCAATGGCGATTATTATGTGGGCTCCGGTTTTGCCGCCGAGAACTATGTCGATTCCCACCTCAGCTTCCAGTGGGCGGACGAATACGGCAACAACGGCACTTACACCGTCGGCAACTTCACCCCTACGGGAAACTACAGCCAGCTCGGCCAGGTTTTTGTGACCGAGTATGGCGATTATGAGAGCGGCAATTCTTACTCGGGGGACCGGCTGTTCCCCGGAAATCCCGAAAATTATCTGGGAAGCGAATACGGCTACATCATCCAGGCCGACGTCAACGACTTTTACTTCGGAGCCGGAACCGAGGGCCAAATCTTCGAAGCCGACTTGGGAGCCAAGTATTTCTTCACCCATTACTATGACGAGGAGGCGCCTCCCACTTATTCTTCCCGCGTCATCGCCGGCGCCGATTTTCAGAACATCTATTATGCGCCCCAGTTTAACGAGGAGGGCCAGGCGGTGTGGTACGGCGGGGCCGATCCCCGGACGAACCCCGACGCCCTGGAGATTTTCTTTTACCAGTACCCGGACGACAGCTTCACCCAACTCACCACCAACAGCGTCCCGGACCTCTTCCCCACCATCAATGATCTGGGCCAGGTCGTTTATGCCACCTGGAACGCCGACGGCTCTTCCGACTTGTTTCTGTATGCGGATGGCCAGACCAGCCTCCTGACCCATGAGGCCTACAAGATCTACTATCCCTTGGTCAACAACGAAGGGCAGGTGGTTTGGGCCGGGGGGGACACCCTGACCGAGGTTTACCTGTACAGCGGCGGCCAGGTTTCCCTGATCGCCAACAATCTTTTCAACCCGGACGGGATCAAGAACACCCCGGTCATCAATGACTTGGGCCAGATCGTCTGGGCCGGATGGGATGGCATAAATCCTTCTTCGGATATTTACCTCTACGATCCCACCACCAGCTTAACCCAGGTGATCAGCACCAACCCCAATGAAGACAACAACCCGTTTATCAACAACCTGGGCCAGATCGTCTGGGAAGCTTCCGAAGGCTTGGGCCAGGACCAGGAAATCTTTCTTTATGACCTGGGGACTTCTTCCCTCACCCAAATCACCGATGATAACCTCCTTCAGACCGATGCGACGATTAACAACCTGGGCCAGATTGTCTGGCAGGAACTGGCGGGCACCAGCCGGGAGGTTTACCTGTACTCCCAGGAGACCATCACCCGGGTCACCCTGAACGTCTATGATGACCTGCTGCCGCGTCTCAACGACGAAGGTTATATCGTCTGGTTCCAGTCCGACGGCGAGCACACCCGGGTGATGCTGGCCCAACCCAGTCGGGATTCCTATGCCGGCTGGGTCTATGCCAGCCAGGACTACGGCTATAACGTGGACCCCCTCTTGAATACCCTGGACATGAATACCGTGGATCAGCAGGGTGAGGCGGGCTATTACGAGATCACCAGCCGGGAATTGGTGGAAGACGCCAGCAAATACGGCCAGGTGTTCGTGGACAATTACTATGATGCGGCCTCAGGCCAAAACTATACTCCCCTGGGGAATGACCAGCCTCTGGGCAGCAATTACCTGGGCAGTGAATCGGGATTTATCCTGTCCGATCAGAACGAGGACTTCCGGTTCGGCGCCTCGGAAACCGGGGCCATCCTTGAGGCCGACGCCCTCTACACCCGCCGCTATGATTTCACCTTCAAATACAGCGACGGCGACGCTTTCCTGGACAAAGGCGACGTTTACCAGGGATACGTCTATGCGCCGCCGGATTTCGGCTACTCCGTGGGCGCCACCAGCCACAACGTTCTGGACGAAAACCTGCTGTTGGGGTCCTATAGCGTTACCGCGGAAGACGACATCTACCATCCTTATGACCCCAAAGGCCAGGTCTTCGTCACCTCCTATAACGACGCGGACACCGTTCAGATCTATCCCCCGCTGACCAGCGCTCTCCCGCATGGCGATAACTATCTGGGCTCCGAAAGCGGCTACATCCAAACCGACGGCGTAGCCGAATACTTCTTCGGCGCCGGAATTGACGGCAGGATCTACGAAGCCGATGGCAACACCTTGGGCGTCTATGAGTTCCGGTTCACCTTCGGCGGCGGCGATTACTACACAGGCACGGCCTTCGCCGAACTCTTCCACGGCTACTCCGTGGGCCAGGCCTGGACCACCCGGGATGAAAACGGCCAGGTGGGCGCCTATCAGATCACCGGGGTCGCCTACGGCAATGACGCCTCCCTTTATGGCCAGGTCCGGGTGAACAGTTACTTCGACGCCGAAAGCGGCAAAACCTTTGTCCCCGTGAATGCCGGGGGGAGCGGCTACCTGGGCAGCGAATCCGGTTACATCGCCGGCCCCGCAGCGCCCACCCGGTTCGGCCAGGGGTATGAGGAAGCCGATTATACCGCGGGCCAGGTGAATACCTTCCGTTTCACTTACGCCAACGGCGATTATTATACGGGCAAGGTTTACGCCGAAGGGAATTCCGGGCTCTACTACCAGGGCTACACCAAGACCGTCACGGATGAAAACGGGCAGAAGGGGATTTATGAAATTACCGGGGTGGCCGCGGGTACGTCCAAGGACGCCAAAAAATACGGC
>VGSW01000139.1 GCA_016874915.1 Deltaproteobacteria bacterium | reverse complement strand
CGGGGGATTCGGCAATAACGTGAGTAACCCTGGCCACATTAGTGTCTTTAGACATCTCCAGGCCCTCCTTGAATTAGAATGGCTTAGCCCTCCGGTGAGGGGCGCCGCCCCGGCGCCGGAATCTCCCTAAAGATAATGCCGTTTCATCCTATTGCAAGGCAAAGTGGGAGACTAATTGAGATTTAAGGTCTATGACAGGGATTTATAGGAGATAGGGTCGGCGAGGCCCACCTGCGCAAATCCCTTGAGGCGCAGGCGGCAGGAGGAGCACCGCCCGCAGGCCAGGTCGTTGTTGGTGTAACAGGACCAGGTCAGCTCCAGGGGCGCATCCAGGCTCAGACCCAGGCGGATGATCCCGGCCTTGTCCAGTTGAATCAGGGGAGTGTGGATGGTGATATGGGTTTCGGGGTGGGCGCCCAGTTGGATGACGCGGTTGAACGCGGCAAAATATTCCGGCCGGCAGTCGGGATAGCCGGGATTGTCCAGGACATTAGCGCCGATGAAAATGGCTTCGGCCCGGAGCACCTCGGCCCAGGCCGTGGCCGCGGCCAGCATCAAGGAGTTGCGGAAAGGCACGTAGGTGTAGGGAATCCCCGGCGGCTCCGCTTCATCCGTGGGCACAGGAAATTCGCGATCCGTGAGGCTGGAGCCGCCAATCTGGCCCAGGAAATTGAGGTCGGCCTCCAGGACATGGCGGGCCTGGAAGAAGTGGGCCTGCGCCCGGAAGGCCGCCAGCTCCCGCTTCAGGGTGCGCTGGCCGTAGTTGGCGTGAAACAGGGCCAATTCATGGGTCTTACGCGCCACGGCGGTAGTGACGCAACTGTCCAACCCGCCGCTGGCGAGCACTACGGCTAAGGGGCGGTTTTCGGTTTTCGGTTTTCGGTTTTCGGTGGTCATTTTTACCATATTGCCCAATTTAGCTTAATATCAATCGAACCTATTCGCATGATTGCCATCGAAGAAAGTTTCCCCCCCTTCCCCAAACTGAACACATAAACCCAAAAATCGAAGATTTTTCTCACACTCCCCTAACATCCGGCCCCCAGATAAACTTATGAAGTTGCAAATTCAGGCGCAGGGGGAGACCGCTTGCCAGTATCCAGGCCGCGGCGTCCCGGGGCATCACTACCCCGAAGACCGGGGAAATCAAGACCGGAATCCGGGAGGTAAGGTCGTGTTCTTTAATAATATTCAGCGCCCAGTCAAAATCGGAACGGTGGGAGATGACGAATTTGATTTCATCCCGAGGAGCCAGCAGTTCCAGGTTCGGCCAGTAATTGTGCTGCTCCATGCCGCTGCCGGGGCATTTCACATCCACGATGCGCCGCACCCGGGAGTCCACGTCCCGGATGGGGAGGGAGCCGTTGGTCTCCAGGAACACGGTGAACCCGGCGTCCGCCAGTTGGGCCAGGAGGACTAAAGTTTCAGCCTGGAGCAGGGGTTCGCCTCCTGTTACCAGGGCTAAACGAGCAGGGCAGGCCATGGCCAAGGCCACCAGTCCCTCAACCGACCTTTCCTCCCCGCCTTCATAGGCATAAGGAGTGTCGCAGTACCGGCAGCGCAAATTGCAGCCCGTCAGGCGGATGAAAAAGGCCGGCAGCCCCGCCGCGGTGGACTCCCCCATGAGACTGTAAAAAGTTTCGCAAACGATTAAAGACATGGTTCAAAGTTCAAAGTTCAAGGTTCAACGTGGGGGCCGTTGATGCACCGATTACCGCTCACTGCTCACTGCTCACTAACTAACCACTAACAACTGGCAACTGCCCACTGCTCACTTATTATCATTTACAGATTGTTCCGGGCAATCCTCCCCCAAACCTTTCTAAACCCGGGACCGCCTGTAATTGCGCTAAATTTCACATGATTTTTCCATTGCCTTGGGCGGTTCCCTGCCATAAAATATAACGGTTTTGAAGGAGGGGTTATGAGCCAGCCGGGCCTGCCCCTGCCGGTGAAGCCGGTGGTCAGTCTAATCCTGGCCCGGGATGACTTGGCGCCGGCGGTAATGGCGCGCCTGAAAGACTATTTCGGCCCCCCGGACCTGGTGGGGCCCTGGTGGAATTTCACCGCCACGGATTACTATGACGCCGAGATGGGCGTGGACCTGGGCCGCCGCCTGATATCTTTCCTCCACCTGGCGGACCCCGGACGCCTGGCCCAATGGAAGGCCTTCACCAATGAGGTGGAATCGGACCTGACGCTGGGAGGCCGGCGGCTGGTGAACCTGGACCCGGGCTACGTCACCCGGGAGCGGCTGGTGCTGGCCACGGGAAAGAACTACACCCATCGAATCTATCTGGACCAGGGGATCTTTGGAGACCTCACTTTGATATATTCCCGGGGGAGTTACAAGCCCTTATCCTGGAGCTATCCTGACTACGCCGAGGGAGCCTTGCCGGAGCTTTTGGGCCTGGTGCGCCGTAAGTATCTGTGGCAGCTACGGGCCGCCGTGGTCGCCCCATGATCAAGAGCATGACGGCATATGGCCGGGGGGAGGCGGAGGCCCAGGGTCTGAAGTGGGTGGTGGAACTCAGGAGTGTCAACCACCGTTTCCTGGAACTCAACCTGAACCTGCCCCGGCGCCTGTGGGCCTTGGAGGACCGCCTCCGGAAGCTCCTCAAAGGCCGAATCGCCCGGGGGCGGGTGGATGTGCAGCTCACCTGGGAAACCCTGGGGGAGAAGCCTTTGACCCTGCGGCTGGATCCGGCCCTGGCCGGGGAAGCCCGGGCTGTACTCCAGGATCTCTTGACCTACTGCGACCAGCCGGAGCCGCTGACGCTTACGCACCTGCTGGCCTTTGCCGAGGTCATCGTCTCCCGGGAGGGGGAGGCCAAGGAGATGGACACGGAAGCCGCCTGGGAGGGGGTGTCCCAGGCTGCGGCCCAGGCCCTGGAAGTGCTGGACGAAATGCGCCTAGCCGAAGGCGCCGCCCTGGCCGCGGACCTGGAGGGGCATTTAAACCTCATCCGCCGGGAAGCGGGGGGTATTGCGGCCCGGGCCGCAGATCTGCCCCAGCAGTGGCGGGAACGGGTTACCAGCCGCCTGGCGGAATTGCTCCAGGAGTCGCCGCCCGTGGACGAAAGCCGGCTGGCCCAGGAAGTGGCCATTATGGCCGACCGCCGGGACGTCTCCGAGGAACTCACTCGCCTGGACAGCCACCTGGCCCAATTTCACCAGACCCTGAAAGGCCCGGGCCCGGTGGGCCGGAAGCAGGAGTTCCTCCTTCAGGAGATGCTCCGGGAGGCCAACACCATGGGCTCCAAGGCCGGAGACCTGGGCGTCTCCCAGGCGGTGCTGGAGATTAAAGGCGCCCTGGAGCGCCTGCGGGAACAGGTGCAGAATGTTGAGTAGTTTTCAGTTTTTAGTTTTCAGTATTCTGTGGCTGGTAGACATTCCCGTAAGATATTTTATTGAGGCATTTCTTTTCTTGTCTTGAACTTGCCTAATTCTAACCAGAAAAATAACTAAAAACTAAAAACTCAAACCGGGGGATGCCATGGAAGGAAGGTTAATCAATATCGGCTTCGGAAATACCGTGCTCTCCAGCCGGGTGGTGGCGGTGATCATGCCCAACTCCGCGCCCATGAAGCGGCTCCGGGAGGATGCCCGCGGGGCCCAGCGGCTCATCGACGCCACCCATGGCCGCAAAACCCGCTCCATCATCGTCACCGACAGCAATCATATCATTCTCTCGGCGGTTCATGGCGACACCATCTCCCAGCGCCTGAGCGGCAATCACCATCCGGGGCGGACGGAGTAAGGGGAGAAGGCGGAATAGGTGGAAGGAGAGATCTTCGTCATTACTGCGCCTTCGGGAACTGGTAAGACGACCTTGCTCAAAGCCTTGCTGACCGGGGACTCCCGGCTTCAATTCTCCATTTCCTATACCACCCGCCCGCCCCGCTCCGGGGAAGTCCACGGCCAGGATTACTTCTTCGTCACCCCGGAAGAGTTTGAGGGCCTGAAGGCCCGGGGCGCCCTGGTGGAGTGGGTGGAGCAGTTCGGCTACTACTACGGCACCTCCCGGGAATGGGTGAAAGAGACCCTGGCCCGAGGCGTGGACCTCATCTTCGACCTGGACTCCCGGGGGGCATGGGCCATTAAAGAGGATTTCCCCCAAGCCACCATGATTTTCATCCTGCCGCCTCACCCCGGGGACCTGGAAGAGCGTCTGAGGAACCGGGGAGATTTGCAACCCGAAGAAATGGCCCGCCGCCTCCGGCAAGGCCGGGGGGAAGTGGAGGAAGTCCACCGCTTCGACTTCCTGGTGATCAATGACGACCTCACCCTGGCCCTGGCCGAGTTAAAGGCCATCATCACCGCGGCCCGCTGCCGGACCTCCCGGGTCTGGCCCCGGAAAGCGCCTGGGTTTTTGAGGGATTAGCAGCCGCCTGCGAGCATGCCCAATATTTAAGAAATCGTTCAAATAGCTGAATTCGATTATTGCCTCTCTGAAAAGTCATAGACTGCACAGGCTGGAAAGCCTGTGCCACCAATACTTTTCATCATTTATGGGTGGGCCGAAGGCCCATGAGGAACTGCTCCAGAAAGGCAATTCAGAGAGGGCTTCTTAGAAAAAATCTCCCTATTTCAAGAGAGACCACCAACCAGAAAAATATTAGCGGCACAGGCCTCTGGCCTGTGGCCGCCGCCGGTTCTGTCCCGAAACAATCATGACCACGGGTTAGGTCACCTTCGCGGATGAAAAAGTTGAATGGGGGTACGATAGCCGGCCTTCGGAGGGCGACCCAAACTTCTTCTTATATTACTTGGTGGGGCGGGCCTCCGTGCCCGTCAAGAGATGCCTTCCTTAAAGAACCGCAAAGTGGTGCGCCGTGCGCACCCTGCATTAATTTTCATAGTTTTGGGTCCGCCGATGGGTAGCGACTGTTCCGAAAAGTTCCAGGCTGCACAGGCTAGAAAGCCTGTGCCACCAATACTTTTCATGATTTACGGGTGAGCCAACGGCTCATGAGCAACTGTTCCGAAATGTCCTTCTAGGGTTCGTCTTACCCACCCCAAATGCCCCGCCAGGCGGCTTAACTTAAATCACTTGGCGTATTGCTTGGCCTTGCGAAAAGCCTCCTGGGCTTCCTGCTTCTTGCCCCGTTCCTCAAGAAACTCTCCCAGGTGGTACCAGCCCTCGGAATAATCCGGCTTCAAGGTCACCGCTTTGCGTAGCGCTTCCTCGGCTTCCCGGTCATTGCCGGCCTTGGACAGGGCGCTGCCCAGGAGGCTGAGGGCTTCGGGCCAGTTGGGGTTGATAGCCAGGGCCTTCTTAAAGGACCCCACCGCGGTCTCATAGCGGCCTTCTCCCGCGAGAATGAGGCCGTGCTTGAGATAATCCTGGGCCGCGCGCATGGAGGCCTCTTTGGCTCTGTCCTGGGCCTTGAGCTGCGCCCCCAACCCGGCTATGAGAAGGATGGCCACAATAAAGATAATCACCCGTTTCATTCAGATTAGCTCCTTTTAATTTTTTGAGAGCATAGGCTAAAGCCTGCGCCTACATTCGAAAACCGAAAACTTAAACCCGCAAACCGCAACCCTCACAAACCTCCCACCGAGGCCAGGTACAGGGCCACCTCTTCCAAGCCGTCCACGCCTAAAAATTCCTCCACTTCCCCGTCAAAGAAGGCCCCCACCGGGCAGGACCCCAGGCCCAGGGCGGTGGCCGCCAGCATCAGGTTCTGGCAGATGTGGCCCGCGTCCAGGAACAGGTAGCGGATGGCCCGCTCCCGGTACTTCCACCGGGCCCGGTTGAGCACCGCGGTCCAGATAAAGACTGCGGCGGCGGTCCCCAGAAAGCTCTGGAACAGGCCGGCATCCGTCAGGGCTTTCCGTGCGTCCCCTTCCCGGATGAGCGCCAACTCAAAGTCCGGTATCTCAAAATGCCAGATGCCCGGCTCCAGGCCCTCCACCCGGTGGACCGCCACGTAAGTTTCCACCGGATAGAGCGCGCCCGCGGAGGGCGCCGTCCGCAGCAGATAGTTGCGGCTCTTGAGGGTGACCCCCTGGGTGGCCCACAGCAATGTCGCCAGTTCTTCCAGCCTCAGGGGCCGGGCCTGGTATTGCCGCTGGGAGCGCCGCCGCCGGAGGCAGTCCCACAGGTCCGCCGGGCGCCAGGTGGGCTCGGGGCTTAAAGCAACCCGGCGCACCGCACCCGGGTACTCCTTATACAGGGGCGCCCGGGGGTAGCTCACCTTCTCCCCCAGACTGTCCCGGCGGTAGCGGGTCTCCGCCAGGTAGCGACGGCCGATGCCCTCCTTTTCGGGGCTCATGATAATCTCCATAACCTGCCCCCGTACCGTAAAGGAGTTATTACTCGGAGCATTAAAGAAGTTCCTTCCTTTTGCCCCTCCCCCTTGAGGGGGGAGGGCTGGGGTGGGGGTGAAGGTAATCCATTTTCCGCTCCGAGTAATAATATCTCACGCAAAGGCGCAAAGACCGCGAAGAAAAAAGTACCCGCAATCCGCACCCTGTGGGCCTCATAATATATTTGTCTCTCTCTTCTTGCCGACTGCTGACAGCTGAAAGCTATTTGCCCCGGTCCGGGCGGGGCCGGTTGCGCTCATAGATAATTTTCAGACCCTTCAGGGTCAGGTAATCGTCCACTTCGTCGATGGTCTTGGTCTCCGACGCGATGAGGCAGGCCAGGCCGCCGGTGGCGATAACCCGGGGATGGTCGTGGAGAGCTTCCTTGATGCGGGTGACGATGCCGTCCACCAGGCCCACGTAGCCGTAAATAATGCCGGCGTTCATGCTGCTGATGGTGTCTTTGGCAATGATGCTCTTGGGCTTGGCGAAAATCTCCACCCGGGGAAGCTTGGAGGCCTTGAGGAACAGGGCTTCGCAGGAAATCATCACCCCCGGGGCGATGGCTCCCCCCAGGTATTCCCCGTTGCGGGAGACTATGTCAAAGGTGGTGGCGGTGCCGAAGTCCACAATGACCACGCTGCCGTGGACTTTCTCATAGGCCGCCACCGCGTTGACGATGCGGTCCGCGCCCACTTCCCGGGGATTGTCATAAAGGATAGGCATGCCGGTCTTGATGCCAGGTCCCACCCACAGGGGCCGGTTCTTGAGATAGCGCAGGGCAAAGCCCTCAAAGGTGTTGACCATGGGGGGCACCACGCAGGAAATGATCAATTCGGTGCCCGGCGCCAGGGTCAATCCCTGGCTCTGGAAGAGATTGCGCATCAGCATCCCCAGCTCGTCGATGGTGGCTTCCTTTTCGGTGCGGATGCGCCAATGGCTCAGGAGCTTATCTCCCTGATAGACTCCGATCACCGTATTGGTATTGCCCACGTCCATGACCACCAGCATATACGCCTCTCCTTAGCTCAATTCAGCAAGGCTCCCAGGGTCTGGGCCAGGTCCTGGGCCACTTGTTTGATCATCTGGGAATCCTCCCCTTCCGTCATGATCCGAAGCAACAGTTCGGTGCCGGAATAGCGGACCAGCAGACGGCCCTTGTCGCCTAGCTGCTTTTCTGCGGCCTGGATAGCCTGGCGGGCCGGCGCCAGAGTTTTCAAGTCCTTTCTTTCATTAACCCGCACGTTAATCAATTCCTGGGGATAGGTCTCCATGACCCGGGCCAGCTCCGCCAGGGGCCGGTTTTCCCGGAGCATCACCGCCAGCAGGCGAAGCGCGGTGAGAATGCCGTCGCCGGTGGTGGTTTGGTCCAGGAAAACCACGTGGCCCGACTGCTCCCCGCCCAGATTGTAGCCGCCTTTGAGCATGGCTTCCACCACGTAGCGGTCGCCCACCGGCGCCCGGAGCAGCCTGGCCCCCATGCCCTTTAAGGCCACCTCCAAGCCCAGGTTGGACATCACCGTGCCCACCACCGTCTTGCGCCTGAGCCGTTCCCGACGCAGCATGTCCCGGGCGCAGATGGCCATGACGCGATCCCCATCCACTATCCGGCCCTCACTGTCCACCATGATGACCCGGTCGCCGTCCCCGTCGAAGGCTATGCCTAAGTCAGCCTTATGGCGCTTCACCAGGGTGGCCATGGTCTGGGGATGGGTGGCGCCGCACATGCGATTGATGTTTCGCCCGTTGGGCCGCACTCCCAGGGGAATTACCTCGGCGCCCAGTTCCCCGAAGACTTCCGGGGCCACCCGGTAGGTGGCGCCGTGGGCGCAATCCACTACGATCTTCAGGCCGTCCAGTTCCATCTCTTTGGGGAAAGTGCTCTTCAGGAAGGAAATATAGCGGCCCCGGGCGTCGTCCAGGCGGAAGGCCTGGCCGATCTCCGTGGCGATGGGCCGGACCTCCTCCACCTCGGGGTTGGTCATAAGCTTCTCGATCTGGCTTTCCAATTCATCGGGGAGCTTGAAGCCGTTGCCGGAGAAGAACTTGATGCCGTTATCCTGATAGGGGTTGTGGGAGGCGGAAATGACCACCCCGGCGTCGGCCCGCATGGATGAAGTGATAAACGCGATGCCGGGAGTAGGGAGCGGGCCTAACAGCAGGGCGTCCACCCCCATGGAGCAGATGCCGGCGACAATGGCATACTCCAGAAGGTAACCCGAAAGGCGGGTGTCTTTGCCCACCACGATGCGGTGGCGCCCCGGTCCATATTTAATGACATAAGCCAGCGCCCGCCCCAACTGGAGGGCCACCTCCCCGGTCATGGGAAAGACGTTGGCCACCCCGCGTACCCCGTCGGTGCCGAACAGTTTCCTGGTGTTGTCCGTCATATCGGTCTGAGAACTCCCATTTCGATTGCAGGAGAGTAATGTTAAAATTTACCATATTTGGCCGCAAAAGAAACCGTAATCCATCAGGATTCCTCCTCCCACTCTATGCATCCTTCCGGACATTGGTCTATGGCGTCCTGAATCCGCTCCGGCGGCGCCCCTTGCGGGTTGATCACTTCCGATTTTCCGGTGTCCTCGTTGAGGCGGAAAACTTCCGGGCACACCGCCTCGCAGTTGCCGCAGGAGAGGCAGCAGTCCTGGTCAACTTTGGGAATCCTGGCCATGTCGCCTCCTTTTTGAGGTTTTCGGTTTTCAGTCTTGAATTTTCGGTTTAACTTCAGCCCCTGGCAAGCTCATGGGCCAACTCCCGACGGGCTGCAGCCAGAATGTGGAGAATAATCTTGTGTTCGTGTTTGAGCACTTCGGTTGCCGTCATGCCGCCCTTCAGTTCAATGGCCGTGAGGTTTTGCCGGGCCGCAGGTGGGTGGCGCCGGGCAGACATTTCCCACGCAGTGCGCCGCCGCTCCCATGGCGTCATTAAAAAGTTTCTCCACATAGTGGACAAAGTCCACGTACGCGGCCACGTACTCCCGGC
>VGSW01000138.1 GCA_016874915.1 Deltaproteobacteria bacterium | reverse complement strand
GCAACAAACTTAATATGTAACTTATTGATAATCCGTAATTATCTTTACCGAAAACCGTATTATAGGGGGCTGGGGGGGGTGTGGGGGAGGGCGGGGGACGCAGGCAGGGACGCCTGCGCTACCGGTCCCCCGGCCCTCCCCCACGTTTCTCACCCATGTTATAATCCCTCCATGTCCCTGGCCCTGGAGTTGACCATTTTTGCCAAGCTCTTCGCCGCGGTGGCCGAGGAGATGGGCATTGTGCTGCGGAAGAGCGCCTTTTCCCCCAACATCAAGGAGCGCCGGGATTATTCCTGCGCCTTGTGTACCGCGGCGGGGGAGCTGCTGGCCCAGGCGGCCCACATCCCGGTGCACCTGGGGGCGCTGCCCCGGACCATGGCCCGGGTGCTGCCGGAGTTTCCCCTGGGGCCGGGGGACGTCCTTATCCTCAATGACCCCTACTGGGGCGGCACCCACCTGCCGGATATTACGGTCATTGCCCCCTTTTATGCCGAAAACCGCCTGGCCTTCTACCTGGTGAACCGGGCCCACCACGCCGACGTGGGCGGCGCCACCCCCGGGTCCATGCCCCTGGCCCGGGACCTTAGGGACGAAGGGGTGATCATCCCCCCCACGTACTTGTGCCGTGGCGGTGAAATTAACGAAGCTTTCCTTTCTTCGCTAACTTCCCAAATGCGCGTTCCCGAAGAGCGCCGGGGGGATTTGCAAGCCCAACTGGCTGCCCTCCACCGGGGCCAGGAACGGCTGCCGGCCCTGGTGAGCCGCTACCGACTGGATAAGCTCTTGACCATGAGCCAGGCCCTGCTTGATTATTCTGAAAAGGCCATGCGAGGCGTGATCGCTTCCATTCCCGGGGGCGAATATCTTTTTGAGGATTATTTGGACGACGACGGCTATGGGCGCCAGGATCTGGCCATTCGCCTGACCTTGACCATCTCCGGCGATACCGCCCTCCTGGATTTCCGCCAGTCCGATGATCAAACTGAAGGGGGCGTCAACGCCGTTCCTCCGGTGGTGGAAGCCGCCTGTTATTACGTTTTTTTATCGCTATTAGCGGAAGAATATCCCATCAACCAGGGCTGCTTCCGGCCCCTCACCACCCTCACCCGGACCGGCAGCTTGCTGGACCCCATTTTCCCCGCCGCCGTGGCCGCGGGCAACGTGGAGACCTCCCAGCGCCTGGTGGACGTGGTATTGGGGGCCTTATCCCAGGCGCTTCCTGAAGTGATCCCCGCGGCCTCCCAGGGCACCATGAACAACGTGGCCTGCGGGGGGTGCGATCCTGAAACCGGACTCGATTTTACCTACTATGAAACCATCGGCGGCGGCATGGGCGGCCGCCCCGGAAGTCCGGGCCTGTCCGGCGTCCACACCCACATGACCAACACCCGGAACACCCCGGTGGAAGTCCTGGAGCACGATTACCCGGTGCGGGTGACCCGCTACGGACTTCGGGAAGGCTCCGGCGGCCCGGGAAAATTCCCCGGCGGCCTGGGGATTGTTCGAGAATTTCAATTTCTAACGGACGTCACCGTCAGCCTCCTCACCGACCGCCGCCGCCACGGGCCTTACGGCCTCCACGGCGGCCAACCGGGGGCCGCAGGGGAAAACGCGCTTATCACCCCGGCAGGAGAACAACCCTTACCCGGCAAAGTCAACCTGACCCTGCCCCCCGGCAGCCGGCTATCTATTCGGACGCCGGGTGGAGGGGGCTGGGGTAAATAATTTCACGCAAAGGCGCAAAGGCGCAAAGACCGCCAAGAAAAGACTTATTATTTTTGGGGCTTGGCCCCAAAAATAATAACTCTTGGCGCCTTAGCGTCTTTGCGTGAGGCTTAACTATGCAGCGTCGAATATATCTACACATGAAGTCCCTGGAGGAAGCCAGGGAAATTTTCCTGTCCCGGTTTGACTTGGCCGGGATGATGGCTTCGGAAGAGATTCCCGTCCGCGAGGCCTTGGGCCGGGTGACGGCGGCGCCGGTGACGGCCCGGTGGTCGTCCCCCGCGGCCCACCAGGCGGCCATGGATGGTTTTGCGGTGTCGTCCCCGGCCACCTTCGGGGCCACCCCGGACAAGCCCAAACATTTGGCTTTGGGGCGGGAGGCCATCCCGGTGAACACCGGCCACCTCATGCCGCCGGGGACCGACGCGGTGATCATGGTGGAGCAGGTCCCGGACCCGGAAGCCGACCCCATTATTATCGAGGCCCCGGCCTTCCCCTGGCAGCACGTGCGCCGGGTGGGGGAGGACCTGGTGGCCGCGGAGATGGTCCTGCCCGAAGGCGCGGCCATTACCCCCTGGGCCCAAGGGGCCATGCTGGCCGCAGGGGTCATCCGGGTCAAGGTGCGCCGCCGGCCCCGGGTGATCATTATCCCCACGGGCGCGGAACTGGTTCCCGTGGCGGAACTGAAAGAAGACGTGCCCGCCGGCCGCCTGCCGGAGTTCAATTCGGTGATTCTTTCCGGCATGGTGGAGCTGGCGGGGGGCATCCCTCGGGTTTATCCCATCGTGCCCGATGACCTGGCAGCCCTCACCGCCGCCCTGGACCAGGCCCTGGCCGAAACCGACGTGGTCCTCATCAACGCCGGGTCTTCCGCGGGCACCGAGGACTATACCTACCAGGCCGTCTCATCCCTGGGGGAAGTCCTGGTGCACGGCGTGGCCATGATGCCGGGGAAGCCCACCGTACTCGGGATCGCCAAAGGGAAACCGGTCATCGGCAACCCCGGCTACCCGGTGTCCGCGGTGCTCTCCTTTGAACAGTTCGCCGCACCCCTCATCGCCGGACTGGCGGGAAAACGCCTCCACCCAAGGTCCACTCTCATGGTGAACCCTTCACAAAATCTCCCCTCCAAGCCCGGCCTCACCGAATTCATCCGGGTGACCCTGGGCCGGGTGGGGGAGAAAGTCATCGCCACGCCGCTCCCTCGGGGCGCCGGAACCATCACCTCCCTGGTGCGGGCCGACGGCCTTCTCACCGTCCCCGCCCTGAGCGAGGGCCTGGAGGAGGACCGGCCGGTGAGTGCGGAGTTGCTGGTCCCGCCGGAAGAAATCGAAGGAACCCTGGTGGTGCTGGGCAGCCATGATAATACCCTGGATCTCCTGGCCACCCTGTTGCGCCGCCGGGACCCGCGGCTGCGCCTCTCTTCCGGGCACGTGGGCAGCCTGGGGGGCCTCATGGCTTTGCGCCAGGGCCGGGCCCACCTGGGCGGCAGCCATTTATTCGACCCGGAGACCAACACCTACAATATTCCCTATATTAAAAAGTATCTCCCCGGCCTGCCCCTGAAGCTCATCAACCTGGCCTGGCGCATGCAGGGCCTCATGGTGGCCCCGGGCAATCCCCAAAACATTCGGACCATTGCGGATCTGGCCCGCCCCGAGGTGCGCTTCATCAACCGCCAGCGGGGAGCGGGGACCCGCCTGCTGTTGGACTATTTCCTCAAGGAACTAGGAATCGACCCCCGGGCCGTCACCGGCTACGACCGGGAAGAATACACCCACATGGCGGTGGCGGTGAACGTCCATTCGGGCACCGCGGACGCGGGGCTGGGCATCCTGGCCGCGGCCCTGGCCCTGGGGCTGGATTTCATCCCCCTGACCCCGGAGCGCTACGACCTGGTGGTGCCGGAAACCACTTTTAACCACCCCCGCTTCCAGACCTTGCTGGAGGTCATCCGGTCCCCGGAATTCAAGGAGGCCGCGGAGGCCCTGGGAGGCTATGATTTAAAGGACTGCGGTCGCATTGTCTGGCAGCAGTAGGGAGAGTTTTCAGTTTTCAGTTTTTAGTTTTCAGTTAAAAATGAAAAGGCTCATCCTTCTTTCATGGCTTATATGGGCGGGATTGGTACTGGCTGCGCCCTTCCCGGCCTTTGCCGCGGAAAAGACCGTCAATCTCTATTTCTTCTGGACCAAGGGCTGCCCCCACTGCGAGCGGGAGAAAGCCTTCCTGAAGCGGCTCGAAGAAAAATACCCGACCTTAAAAATTAACTCCATTGAGGTGACGGAAAGCCGGGACAACCTGGAATTGATGCAACGGGTGGGGAAACATTTCAACCTCACCATCCCCGGCGTCCCGTTCACCGTGGTGGGGGAGGACTATGTCATCGGCTGGCATGACGAGGCCGCCACCGGCGCGGCCCTGGAAGCCTTGGTGCTCAAAGCCCTCACCCGGGAAGTCCCCGACCCCGTGGCGGGATTAATTTCGCCCCCGCCTGCTCCCTCCGCCCTTCCCGCCCCGGGACCAAAGGCCGTTCCCGATACTATCACCGTGCCGCTATGGGGGGAGGTTAAGATCAAACAGCTTTCCCTGGGGCTGCTCACCATTCTGTTCGGGGCCTTGGACGGCTTCAACCCCTGCGCCATGTGGGTCCTGGTCCTGTTGCTGGGTCTCCTTTTGGGGATGGAAAACGTTCGCCGGCGGTGGATTTTGGGAACCGCGTTCATCATGGCCTCGGCTCTGGTTTACTTCCTCATCATGTGCGCCTGGCTCAACCTGTTCCTGTTGTTGGGGCTGGTTTTATGGGTCAGGATCATCGTGGCCCTGGTGGCCTTGGGCGCGGGATATTACAACCTGCGGGAATACTTCACCAATAGAGCCGGGGTCTGTAAAATCACCGGGGGGCCGCGCCGCCAGAGCATTACCGCCAAAATCCAGGCCATCACCCAAAAGCAGAGCTTCTGGCTGGCCCTGGGGGGCATCATCCTCCTGGCCTTCGGGGTGAACGTGGTGGAACTCATCTGCTCCGCGGGGCTTCCGGTGATTTACTTGCAAATCCTGAGTCTCACCCCCCTACCGGCCTGGCAGTATTACCTGTACATCGTCCTCTATATCCTGATTTTTATGCTGGACGACTTGCTGGTGTTCTGCGGCGCCATGATCACTTTTCAAGTCACCGGGCTTTCCACCCGCTATAAAGCCTGGTCCAATCTCATCGGCGGGTTGATCATGCTGCTCATCGGCATTTTGCTGCTGGTCAAGCCGGAAGCCCTGATGTTCGGCTAAAAATCAGGCCAAGAACCCTTCCCACAGGCTGGAAGCCTGTGCCACTCATGTCATTTGCTGAAATGAAAAACAAAATGCCGATCTTCAGAGGCCCTTTCCGCAGTTATTACTCAGAGCATGAAAGTAGTTCCTTCCTTTAACTCCCTCCCCCTTGAGGGGGGAGGGCTGGGGTGGGGGTGAATGGAACTTCCTTTCCGCTCCTGGTAATAAGGCAACAATCGGTAACTGAAAAAGTTAGGGCCACGATTGACGAATTTATTTCCCATTGACCTGAATTAATTATAAAAAGTTAGGATATTATGAGCGAAGTGCTTTACATCAAAGCTTCGCCCCGAAAGGGCCGGTCCCATTCCCTGGCGGTGGCCGAAGCCTTCCTGGAGGCCTACCGGGACCTCCACCCCCAGGACGAGATCGTCACCCTGGACTTGTTTGCCGAGAACCTACCCCCTTTTGACGGCCTGCTCATCAATGCCAAGTACAATATCATGCACGGCCGGCCCCACTCCGCCGGAGAAGCTGCGGCCTGGCGGGTGGTGGAGGACTATATCGCCCAATTCAAAGGTGCGGACAAGTACGTGCTGGCCGCGCCCATGTGGAACTTCGGCATTCCTTACCGGCTGAAGCAATACATTGACATCATCGTCCAGCCCACTTACACCTTCAGCTATTCCCCGGAAGAAGGTTATACGGGGCTGGTGACGGGGAAGCCCATCTTCATCGCCGGGGCCCGGGGCGGCAGTTATCCCCCCGGAACTCTGGCCGCGGCCTTTGATTTGCAGATTCCTTATCTGCAGGTCATCCTGGGGTTCATCGGTTTCACTGACTTCCGCATAGTCCTCATTGAACCCACCCTGGAAGGCGGGCCGGAAACGGCCCAGGCCCGGCGCCGGGAGGCCGTGGCAAAAGCCAGGGAAATGGCTAAAGAATTTTGAGAGGTGCATGTGGGGGAAAGGCCGGGGGGTAGCGGGTTAGACAACCTAAACGCCAACCGCTAAACCGCTAAACCGCCAGACCGCCCCCTTAAACCAATAGGAGGAATCGATGGACCTCAAAGGTTCACAGACCGAAAAGAACCTGCTCATCGCATTTGCCGGGGAATCCCAGGCCCGGAACCGGTACACCTACTATGCCGGGGAAGCCCGGAAGGCGGGCTATGAATATATCGCGGCCATCTTCCTGGAAACCGCGGACAACGAAAAAGAACACGCCAAGGTCTTTTTCAAGCACCTCACGGAAAACGGCTCCGGCCAGGCGGACATCATCGCCGGCTACCCCTTTCACCAGAAAGACACTCTCAGCAACCTGGAAGCCGCGGCTCAAGGGGAAAATTACGAGTGGACCACCATGTATCAGAACTTCGCAGAGGTGGCGGACCAGGAGGGGTTCCCGGATATTGCCCGGTCCTTCCGGGAGATCGCCAAGGTGGAGAAGTTCCATGAGGCCCGCTACCTGGCTTTGATCAGCCACTTGAAGAATGACACCCTGTTCCATCGGGAGGAGCCTATCCGCTGGCATTGCCGCAATTGCGGCTACGTGGTGAAAGGCAAGAATGCCCCGGAGACCTGCCCGTCCTGCCATCACCCCCGGGCTTTCTACGAGCCCCTGGCGGAGAATTATTTGTAGTTGTCAGTTGCCAGTTGTTAGTGAGCAGTAACCAGTGACCAGTTTGCAAATTGAGACCTCTGCGTAAAACCTAATTTAACCGTGATTCCTTAAAATCCCCTCCCCCTGGAGGGGGGAGGGATAGGGTGGGGGTGGCAAAGTTTTTGTCTGATTTCAGCCAGTTAATCGTGATGCCTCCCTCCCCCAACACCCTCCCACCGTGGGGAAGGGTGTATCAAAGGCAAGATTTTCTGCCTTGTAGATTATTTCGCAGAGGTCTCAAATTACAGCTTCCAGGTAATGGAATTGGGCGCAATTTCCGGAAATTGACCACTGGCAACTGGATGACTTCGATTCCTGGCCCTGATTTCAACTAGTTCTTGGAGTATTTGAATGAAAAACTTCGCCTTATTAACCCTGCTGGCCTATCTTCTGGGCTCCATACCCAGCGGGCTCCTGGTGGCCCGCTTCATGAAAGGTCCGGACCCCCGCACCCAGGGGAGCGGCAACCTGGGCGCGGCCAACCTTTACCGGCTCCTGGGCCTGAAAGCCGCGGTCATCACTTTCCTGGGGGATGCGGGCAAAGGCGCCCTGCCGGTGATCCTGGCCCTTAACTGGCTGGCCCTGGGCGCCTGGCGGGAAGCCGGGGTCGCGGCCGTGGGGACCGCTGCAGTCCTGGGCCACATCTTCCCCCTGTACCTGGGCTTCCGGGGCGGCAAAGGGGTGGCCACCGCCTTCGGGGTGGTGGCGGCCCTGGTCCCCTTAGCCGCGGCCAATCTGGTCCTGGTTTACATCATGGCCCTGGTCCAAACCCGCATCTTTTCCGCCGCGTCCCTCATCGCCGCCTGGTTTCTCCCCCTGGCCGTGGGCCTGTTCTCCCCCTCCAAGGCATATCTCTTCCTGGCGGGAGTGCTGTCCGGGCTGATCCTGGTTTGCCATCGGGAAAATTTGGAGCGCATCTTTAAGGGGGAAGAACCCCGGATCTGAGGAAGGCGCGGGGCTTGGATTTTGGGGTCTTAAGTAAAAGAAAGCCCGATGCCTCCCTGTCCCCGACTTTGGATTAATCCATGAAATTTTTTCCCTTTAGCCCTATAATAGGGCCTAAGGAAAAGGAATGGCACTCTCCCAGACGTTTGGGGCCGGTGCGCCTCCTTATGCCTCTCCCAAAAGATGAACAAGAATTGCTGGCTGCGGCCCGGCTGACAAAGGAGGATACCATGCTGATAAGGGACTGGATGACCCGGGAACCCATCACCGTCAATGATGACACCTCCATGATCAAGGCCATCCACATCATGAAGCAGCACCGGTTCCGGCGGCTGCCGGTGATGCACCAGGGGCAGTTGGTGGGCATCATCACCGACCGGGACATGAAAGAGGCCTCGCCCTCCAAGGCCACCACCCTGGACGTACACGAGCTTTACTACCTGTTGGGGGAGCTTCAGGTCAAAGAGATCATGACCCGCCACCCCATCACCGTATCCATGGAGGACACGGTGGAGCACGCGGCCCAGATCATGCTGGAGAACACCGTTTCCGGGCTACCGGTGGTGGATGTCCACGGCGACCTGGTGGGGATCATCACCCAATCGGACGTCTTCCGGGCTTTCATGCATATCACCGGCATCCGCCAGGGCGGGGTCCAGTTCGCCTTGCGCCTGGAAGACAAGCCGGGTTTGATCAAGGAAGTGGTGGATCTCCTTAGGGAACGGGGGGCGCGCTTCGTCAGCCTCCTCACCTCCTACACCTCGGCCCGGGAGGGATTCCGAGACGTGTATATCCGGGTGAAAAATTTGTCTCCCGAGGAAATTGAAGCCGCCAAGGCAGAGCTGGCGTCCCGTTATGAGGTCCTTTATGCGAGGCAGGACCAGGCTTAGACAAGGCTCAAACGGGGAATAGTTTTCTTCCAAGGCAGGGCGGATATCCACCCTTTGAAAGATTCGCTTTTGGAAAAGGAAAAAGTCTTCACGGCCCCGGCTCCGGAAAAAATTCTGAATTTCGGCCCCATCCGTCTGGTCCCTGGACAAAAAGGGGGGCGCTATCCCTATTGCCACTCCCTGGTCCTGGAGGGGGAGGAGACCTGGGTGGTGGATCCCGCGTCGGACAAGGGTTTCTTAAGCCGCCTGGCCCGGACCCCCGGGGTGGACCGGGTCTTTATCAGCCACTTCCACGAAGACCACCAGAAGTATAATTATCTGTTCCCCAACGCCTGGTTTTACGCCCCCGCCCCGGAAGCCGCGGCCTTCACCTCCATGGACGCGATTTTTGACCTCATGGGCCTGGAAGACCCCCGGTATCTGAAGTATTGGGGAGAGACCCTGGTCAAAGAGTTCCGCTTCCAGCCTCTGAAAAATCTGATTCTGTATGAACCGGGGCAGCAATTTCAAAACCGCGACATTATCCTGGAAATCATTGCCGCGCCCGGCCACACGCCGGGTCACAGCTTTTTTAACTTCCCCCGGCAGGAACTGATTTTTCTGGCGGACGTGGACCTCTCGCCTTTCGGCCCCTGGTATGGCGACACGGCCTCGGACCTGGACGCTTTTGAAGCGACCCTGGACCGCCTGAGGCAGATGGAGGCCCGCACCTACCTCACGGCCCACGAGCAGGGGGTCTTCACCCCAAAAGAATTCCACGCCGGGCTGGCTCAATTCCGCCAGGTGATCCGGGATCGGGAAGAGCGCCTGCTGGAGATGCTCCGCACCCCCCACACCCTCCCTCAACTGGTGGAGCGCCGTCTCATTTACGGCAAAGTGAAAGAACCGCCCTTTGTCTATGACCACATCGAGGCCCAGATGGTGGGAAAGCACCTGGAGCGGCTGTTGCGGCGGGGGTTGGTAGCCCCAACCCCGGAAGGATATGTAGCGGGATGATTTGAGGGGAGGGCCGGGGGACAACAAGTCCCCCGCCCTCCCCTCAAA
>VGSW01000137.1 GCA_016874915.1 Deltaproteobacteria bacterium | reverse complement strand
ATGTTCTCGTGTCAAAGAGCAAATTAGCGGACTGGGAACCGCGATCATCGATTTTTTGATCCCGGATGCCGATTACAACCCAGTCGAGTTGAAAATGGCTGCCTGAACTTTTTACTAGTTCATCAAAGTTTAGATCGCGACTCCCAATAACTTTTCATTATGTATGGATGAGCCGATGGCTCATGAGTGACTGTTACGAGGGAAGCTGACTGGTATTAAACCTTTTCCCAAGCAATTAAACATGAGCCCTTGGCTCACCCCTAAACAATGAAAATATAGAACAGCCGCTTCCGACTATTCTTGGGTGCACACCTTTACGGCTGGTATGACAACTTATTCCGGGGGTAAAGTTTGGCGGGCACGGAGGCCCGCCCCACCCAGTAGGGACACCCCGGCGGGGCGCCCGGCGCAGGCTGAAGCCTGCGGCTACATTTTTATAGGGCCGCAAACTGACAAACCCCAAACCCTTCCATCGGTTGGATCTCGGGCAATTCTTTGGTTTCCCCCGCAATTCGTCCAGCGAAAATCCTTTCTCGCGACCTCGACGAGCAATTCCGTGTATAATATAATTTGCACCCAGCCCCTTTGCCTTTCGGATCCTTTATCCCAAAACCATTCTTGGCAGAGGCTGGGGGCCTCTCTATAACCTATTCCCCAATATTGGAACGTTACCGGTCCTTGGGGCAATAAATTTGCCTTTTCCCCCTTTGTGGGGTAATATGGGGTATATACCTTTGTGAAATCAGGGGGCAACATTGTCTAAGCATCACATTGGCATAATGGGCACTGGGGCGTATCTGCCGGAACGGGTCCTCACCAACAAGGAACTGGAACAGATAATAGCCACCTCGGACGAATGGATCATGGAGCGCACCGGCATCCGGGAGCGGCGCATCGCCGCGCCGGAAGAAGATATCGCCACCATGGGGGCTGCGGCGTCCCTCCAGGCATTGGAAAACGCCGGGATTGAGGCGGACCGGCTAAGTTATATCATTCTGTCCACCAACAGCTCCCCTTATCTCTATCCCGCGGCGGCTATCCGAGTCCAAGACGCCCTGGGTGTGAACGGCAAAATGGCGGCCTTTGATCTCCAGGCCGGCTGCTGCGGCTTCAATTATGCCTTGTACGTGGCTGAACGGATGGTGGCCCCGGAAGGGAAATATGCCCTGGTCATCGGCAGCGATACCAACTCCCGGTGGAGTGACTGGACGGATCGATCCACCTGTATTCTCTTCGGGGACGGCGCCGGCGCCGCGGTCATCGGCCCCTCGGAGCAGGGGCGCCTGAAAGAATCCTTCATCGCCTCCAGCCTGAACATGAAGCTTTATTGCGAAACGGAGTTCAACCGGGAAGTCAGCCCCTTTCTTCCCCACCAGACCCAGACCCAACGTCACTATATTTACATGGACGGGCCGGAGATCTTCAAATTCGCCGTGACCGCGGTGAAGGAGTCCCTGCGCCGCATCATGGAAATAGCCAATATCTCCCGGGAAGACCTGGACTATCTCATTATCCACCAGGCCAACTGGCGCATCCTGGACGCGGGGGCCCGGTTCGCCAAAGTGCCCATAGAAAAGGTCATCGTCAACGTGGACCGGTACGGCAATACCTCCGCGGCCTCGGTGCCCATCGCCCTCCATGAAGCTCTCATGGAAGGCAAGATCAAAAAAGGGGATAAAGTCCTGCTCATCAGCTTCGGCGCCGGCGCCACCTGGGGCGCGGCATTGGTGGAGTGGTAGGGAAGGTTTCAGGTTTCAGGTTTTACACCAGATTATACCTTTGAAAAATTGATAGAGGGGAGGGCAGGGATAAACGATCCCTGTCCTCCCCTCATTTCTTATTTGCCCTAAAACCTAAAACCTGAAACCTATAACCTGATCTTACATAATCCTAATTTTCTTGGGGTGTTCCGGTTCGGCCGGGGGAGTTGGTTTCTCCGCCGGAGGCGCGGGTTTTTCCGCCGGAGGCTTGGGCTTGGGCGGCGGCTCCGCGGCTTCCGCCGGCTTGGACGGCTTGGCCGGACGCTCTTCCGCCTTTTTCTTGGGAGCAGCCGACGGCGCCTTGGGTTTTTCCGCGACAGGAGGCTTGGGAGGCGCGGGAGCTGCCGGAGGCGGTTCGGGAGCCGGAGGCGGTGTCGCCACCGGAGGCGGCGATACCGGCGGCATCGGGGCCATGGGCGGCGCTTCCGGAACCGCCGGGGCCGGGGTGGAAGACAGATGCCGGGCCGACACCCAGCCCAGGCGGCCGTCCCGCTTCACCCGCACCTGGAACCAGTCTTCCGCCTCCCCCACCTTTTCCACCTCTTCGTTGCGCTCCAACACGGAAATGCGGGGGCAGTCCATTCCCGGACACGCCCTCAGGTTGAGGCGGTTGGCGTTGACGTACAGGACCGGACGGCTCACCACCGGGGGCGGCGGTGCAACCGGCGGGGGCGGGGGGGGCATCTCCTTATAAGGCGGAGGCAGGCACCCGGCCAGCCCCAGGGCCAGCAGGCCCCCCAGGAGCAATTGTTTAGGCCAATTCCGGGTTTTCATAGCCTATCCTGACGCTCCTCCTCCCTCCACCCGGCTGTCTTTGATCTTCCATTCGTTGCCGCTTTTTTGCAGGATGACCTTGTAGCCGGTGCGATCCAGAGTATAGTCATGGGAGCGGTGGTCATACAATTGAATGTTCCATAAGATGTCCGCGCTGGCCTGGTCTCCCTGGCGCTGGACATTGGAAATGCGGTAATTAACCTCTTTGATATCGTAATTTTTCCAGAGTTCCAGCATCTGGCTTTCCCGCTTCCCCAGGTCGGGGTAAGCCGAATTATAGCAGCTCAGCCACTTGTTGATGTCTTTGTTCAGGTGGGCGGAACGGATCTTTTCCGCCACCCGCTCCACTTCCCGCCGCATATCTTCCTGGGGGGCCACCGTAACCGGAGTGCGGGGCACCGGCGCCTTGGACGCGGGGATCAACCGCCACGCATAATAGACCACCCCCACCACCAGGACCAGCCCTAACAGGGTGAATATGGCCCGCCAGGGGCGGCGGCCGGAACGGCGCCGAGGGCGGAGGTCGGCATTCCGAGGATAAAACACGGGCGGTGCCTCCTCTTCATCCGCGACCCGGGCCATTCTCAAGGGCAAACCGCAGTCGGTGCAGAATTTTTGTCCGGGAAAAGTGAGGGAGCCGCACCGGGCGCAAGCCCGGACGCCGGCGGCGGAGCCTTTTAAAATCTGCCCGCAACGCTGGCAGAAGCGGTGTTCCTCCCCGTGGATTATTTGGCAATGACTACAATACGGCATGGTTTTGTACCCACTATCCCCTAGCCTTTTCTACCATATTCTCCTGATAAAGCAAAGGAAATTAGATTCGAAAGAGGGAAGTGATTTTTGGGGAGGTTTCCACCACAAAATCCAACAGGTAAAAAAACTTCATCCGGCCCCCTACATGGCCCCAAAAGAACTTGACATGTTTTATAAATCAGAATAATCTGATTTGTACGAATAAACTGAAATTAAATTGAGTCATGGCGAGGAGTCAAACGATGGCCAAAAGCAAGAATCAATCATGCGGCATACCCGGGATCAAACCCTCGGGTTCTTACAAGGTGGAATCCATAATCACCATTGACGGGCGAGGACAGATGGTGCTCCCCAAGGAAATCCGAGACCAGGCTGGCATTTTGGCAGGTGACAAGTTGGCTGTGGTTACCTGGAGCAAAGGGGACAAGGTCTGCTGCATCTCCCTGATTAAGGCCGAAGAGTTGGCGGAAATGGTCAAGGGGCTCCTGGGTACTTTGGCAACCCTGACTCAGGATTAGGAGGCAGAACAATGCAAACCCAAGTAGCCCAACACGGAATGGTCGAGGCCCCGGTGGAAGTTGACAAAATTCGCAAAGTCTACAATATTTTCAGCCGGATTTACTTCCTGGCAGCTCCTCTTGAAAAAAAGGCCCGAATGAGGGGTATCGAGTTGGCCAAGATAAAGCCAAATGACAGAATCCTGGAAGTTGCTCCTGGTCTGGGGGATTCGTTCCTGGAGATGCTTAAGCGGGTGGACCCGGCCAACACCGTATCCGGAGTCGATCTCTCACCGGCGATGCTGGAGAAAACCAGAAAGCGGGCTTTAAAGAATGGTTACTCGAACTTCGATCTGAGGGAAGGCGATGCCCGCCATTTGCCCTTTACCGATGAGACGTTCGACGTGGTGTACAGCAGCTATATGCTGGACCTGATTCCATTAGCCGACCTGTCAAGGATCCTGGGTGAATTCCATCGGGTTCTCAAAACGGATGGGCGGCTCGTGCTGGTCAATTTAAGTAAGAAAGACGTTTCGCCCGTCTTCTATGAGAAAATATACCGTTGGATGCCTTACCTATTGGGCGGTTGTCGGCCTGTGCTGATGGCATCCTTCGTCAAGCACGAAGGGTTCTCGGACGTGAATCGGGAGTTTCTTAACCTGCCCATCCCATCGGAGATCGTTACGGCTGTGAAGCTCCCAACTTGAACTCTCAAAAAAATATCCTTCGCCCTTCGCCAATGTCCATATTCCTCTATCAGAGGTCTTGACAGCCGCCCCTTTGGAAGGATATATATTTATGGTTATTATTCAGGAGAGAACTTTAACATGAAAACCTATACGGCCCGGAAAGGGGAAGTGCCTCGGAACTGGTACGTAGTGGACGCCCAGGGAAAAATCCTGGGCCGGCTGGCCAGCCGCATCGCCATGGTGCTCCGGGGCAAGACCAAGCCGGTCTTCACCCCCCACATGGATACCGGCGATTTCGTGGTGGTGGTGAACGCCGGGTTGGTGCGGCTCACCGGCAAAAAACTGGAAAATAAATTTTATTACCGGCACTCCGGCTATCCGGGCGGCATCAAGTCCATTTCCGCTAGGCACCTACTTTTGAAAAAGCCCGAAGAAGTGCTGCGCCACGCCGTGCGGGGCATGCTGCCCAAGAACAGTCTGGGCCGACAGTTGCTGAAAAAATTGAAGATTTACGCCGGGGGCGAGCATCCTCATCAGGCTCAGCAACCCGCGCCCCTGAATTGGGAGGATTGATTTTGGCGGAAGCGAATACCATTCACGCCGTGGGCAAGCGGAAATCCGCCATAGCCCGGGTGTACCTCAGGCCCGGCAACGGCCGCATCATCGTGAACCAGCGGGAATTTGCCGATTATTTCCTCAAGGAAACCACCCGCAACCTGGCCCGCCAGCCTCTGCAACTGGTCAACGTGGGCCCGGAGTTGGATATCCTGGTCAACGTCATGGGCGGCGGCATCGAGGGCCAGGCCGGGGCCGTGAAACACGCCCTCAGCCGGGCCCTGGTGGAGTTCAATCCGGAGTTGCGCCCCATCCTGAAAAAGGCCGGGCTCCTCACCCGGGACCCCCGCATCAAAGAGCGCAAGAAATATGGCCGCCGGGGCGCCCGCCGGGGCTGCCAGTACTCCAAGCGCTGATTTTACATATGTGGCGGAAGGGGCTAAGTGCGGTTTGGCGGTTTAGCGGTTTGGCGGTTTGGGAATAACACCTAACCCGCTGAACCGCTAACCCGCTAACCCGCCAATGCCCCCGGCCCTCCCCTCAAATATCATTATCTCAGAGTGCCAATGAACAAGGTCAAAGTTGCCGTCATCGGCGCCTCCGGTTATGCCGGGCTGGAATTGGTGCGGCTGCTGGTCCGCCATCCCGGCTGCGATCTGGCGGCCCTCACCTCCCTGGAATATCCCGGCCTGCCCTTCTCCCAGATCTTTCCGGCCCTGGCCGGCATCGTGGACCTGCCCTTCAGCCAGGAATCCGAAGAAGAAATTGCGGCCCGGGTGGAAGTGGTCTTCACCGCCATCCCCCACCAGGCCGCCATGGGCATTATCCCCCGTTTCCTGGCCCAGGGGTGCCGGGTGGTGGATTTGAGCGCGGATTTCCGCTTCCGGGAGGTGGGCCTTTATGAGAAGTGGTATCAGGCGCACACGGCCCCGGAATTGTTAGAAGAGGCGGTTTACGGCCTGCCCGAGTTGCACCGGGAGGAGGTGCGCCAGGCCCGGTTGGTGGGCAACCCCGGCTGTTATCCCACCTGCGTCGTCCTGGGGCTGGCCCCCCTGGCCCAGGCCCGCCTACTCCAGCCCGATTCGGTGATTGCCGACTGCAAATCCGGGGTGAGCGGCGCCGGGCGCCAGGTCTTGCTGGGCCTATCATTCTGCGAAGTCAATGATGGCTTCCGGGCTTACAAGGTGCTGGAGCACCGGCACACCCCGGAGATGGAGCAGGAGTTGAGCGGGCTCGCCGGCACGCCGGTGAAAGTCACCTTTACCCCGCACCTGGTTCCCATGAGCCGGGGCATCCTGGGGACGCTGTATGCCAAACTGACGGAGTCCCGGTCGGAAGGGGACCTCCGGGAACTCTACCGGCAGTTTTATCAAGGCCACCCCTTTGTCCGCCTTCTGCCGCCGGGAAGCCTGCCGGACACCCGGAACGTGCGGGGCGCCAATTTCTGCGACCTGGCCCTGCGGGTGGATGAGGAGGGCCGCCGGGTTATCGTTTTGTCGGTCATTGATAACCTGAACAAGGGCGCGGCCGGCCAGGCGGTGCAGAACTTCAACCTGATGATGGGTTTTCCCGAAACCCTGGGACTAGAGACGCCGCCGTTTGCGCCGTGAGGCGAAAAGGGGAAGGGGTTAAAAGGGGAAAAGGTTAAAAGGTTAAGCGGGAATAAAAACAATTTTCTCCTGTTCCCCCGTTAACCCTTTAACCCATCCCCTTTTAACCCTTTAACCTTTTAAGCCTTAGCCCAAGATTGCCAATAGAGCCATCCACCCCTGAAACCTGACACCTGATCCCTGACCCCTTGAGAAACATCCGCCTCCTTCTGGAATACGACGGGACCCGCTACCACGGCTGGCAGCGCCAGAAAAACGCCCTCACCATCCAGGAAGTGCTGGAAGCGGCCTTGGGCAAGCTCACCGGCGAGGCCGTCAAGGTTCTGGGCTCGGGACGCACCGACGCGGGGGTCCACGCCCGGGGGCAGGTGGCCAATTTTCGCACCTCGGTCACCATCCCTTTAAAAGCCTTTCACGAAGGGCTAAATTCCATGCTGCCCTATGATATTGCGGTGCTGGAGGCCGCGGAGGCTCCCCCGGATTTTCACGCCCGCAAGTCGGCCAGGAGTAAGACCTACGAATACCGGATTCTTAACCGCTCCACCCGTTCGCCCCTGTACCATAACTATGCCTGGCGGGTGGAAGATTCCCTGGACCTGGAGGCCATGGAGCAGGCGGCCCGGGCCTTGATGGGCCAGCACGATTTCACTGCGTTCCAGGCCAGCGGCAGCGGCATCAAAAACCCGGTGCGTGAGGTGTTAGGTTCGAAGTGGCGACGGGAGCCGGAGGATTGGCTGGTTTACACTGTTACTGCCAACGGTTTCTTGCGGGGCATGGCGCGGTCCCTGGTGGGCACCATGGTGGAGACCGGCCGGGGAAAGTTCCCGCCGGGCCATTTGCAGCAGGTCCTGGAAAGCCGGGAGCGCCGCCGGGCCGGGCCCACCGCGCCGGCCCAGGGGTTGTATCTGGTTGCCGTGGAGTATTAATCACAGAGATGCAGTTATAGGGTGCACTCTGCGACCATCTTTGGTGCTCATTACGGTAGGCAAGGTTTGGCGGGCGCGGAGGCCCGCCCCACCCAGGGGGGGCGGACGGCGCAGAAAAGCTTAGGAGCCCGAATAAGAAAAATTATTGAAATCCGGGATCGCTACCGTCCCCACTCGCGCCCCCGCAGGGCTGGACTTGGTGGAAGTGAGGTATTAACTTTGGGGAGCAGGTGTTTCCTGAAGACGGGGACGCGGCGCCACCTGACCCTGCCCCCTTTCCCCAAACGCCCTTGCAGCGGCCTCATTTTGGGATAAATTCAGGGCCGCAGGTTAAGACATGGAAGAGCTCATCAAAGCCATCGAACTGGCCATTGCCCACGAGTTGGAAGCCCGAAAAAGCTACCTGGCCCTGGCCCAGGAATCGGATGACCCGGAACTGAAGCAACTCCTCCGGGAGATTGCCGCGGAGGAGGCCCATCATGAGGCCACCTTGCGGAGCCGGCTGCGCCTCTACCAGGAAAAACACCTCCTTCGGGATACCATTTCCAGGTACGTCAGCCCCGAAATGTGCGAAGAAATTCTCAAAAATCCGGAATTGCTTAAACTGGGGGGGCAGCGCCAGAAGGTGACGGTGCTCTTCGCCGACATCCGCAACTTCACCGCCATGTCCCAGCAGATGGCCCCGGAAGCGGTGGTGGTGATGCTCAACGCCTTTTTCACCGAGATGGTGGACCTGGTCTTTGAGCACCGAGGCGCGCTGGATAAATTTCTAGGTGACGCCCTGATGGCCATCTTCGGCGTTCCCGTGGAAGACCCGGAGGCCGCGGCCAATGCGGTGGCCTGCGCCCTGGCCATGCACCGCCGTCTGGCGGACATGCGGGCCCGGGGGGCCACCCCCATCCAGGGGATGCGCGTCGGCATCAATACCGGCGAGGCCATTGTGGGCAATATCGGCTCCCACAAGCGCATGGACTTCACCGTCATCGGCGACGTGGTCAACGTGGCGGCCCGGCTTCAGGAGCTGGCCAAGGAACTGGAGGCCGACACCCTGATCAGTGAGGCTACGCGCCGGGAGATGCAAGGAAAGTTCCGGCTGGACCCGGCCCCGGCCCTGACCCTCCGGGGCCGCACCGAACCCACCGCCATCTACCGGGTCCTGGACTCTTAGGGAGCCTCTCGCCCCCTGGAATGGTGCGTTAAACGCACCCTCCATGCTATTTTCCCTTTCCGGTAAAATTTTGCCCCGGAAAGGCTTGCCTCCTTCATGAACTATGTTTATATTTTCACAACTAGCCGAGACTGTCTACCGGCCCCGCAGTTCCCGGCGTCCCGCACCGAACCGGATCCATCCACCATCTGCCGGGCTCTGGCTGAAATTCTAATCCCCTGGGGAAGCCAATTGGCTCTTTCCATTAACCAGACTTCGTGAAAAATATCATTGACAACGATTTTTCTATTGACTAATGTGGGGTTCTGAGTATTATGTGAATGTGAATATTTTCACATTTTTCTAAGAATACAATTTTTAGCCGAAAAGGGGAAATTGATATGGGACTCATTGGCCACGGCGGTAAACCCCTGGTGGAACGGGTTATAACCGATAAGGCGGAAGCCAAGAAAAAAATCGCGGGGCTCAAAGAGGTGCCGGCCAGCCGGCAGATGGCAACCGAAGCCATCGGCATTGCCTATGGATTCTTTTCACCCCTTGAGGGGTTTATGAAAAAGGCGGATGTGGACGCGGTGGCCCAGAAGATGGAGCTGGCGGACGGCACTCTCTGGAGCATCCCACTGGTTTATGACATTTCCGACAAAGAAATCGCCGACTATGGCATCAAAGAGGGCGACAGCGTCCTGTTGACCCGTAACGGCAATCCCGTGGCCATCTTTGACATCGAAGAAATCTTTACCTATCCCAACGAGGAGATCGCGTTTAAGGTTTACGGGACCAAGGAAGAGAAGCACCCGGGGGTGGCCCGGACCTATGCTTACAAAGACAAGTTTCTGGGCGGCAAGATCACCCTGGTCAACCCCCCCAAGATTCGCGAACCTTACA
>VGSW01000136.1 GCA_016874915.1 Deltaproteobacteria bacterium | reverse complement strand
AACAGCCGCCGGACGTTGTGCATCCAGTATTCCGGGTTCTGGTGGCTGATGAAGTTGATCTTCACCAGGGTCTCCTGGAGCATGGCGTACATGGTCTCCAGTTCCCGGGAATTGGCCAGCCTGGGCTCAAACTCTCGCCCGGCCCGGCCCGCGGTGAAGACCTCGTAGGCCATGACCATCACCGCCTGGGCCAGGTTCAAAGACGAGCACTCCCCGGTGGGGATGGTGGTCAGGGCATGGCAGAGCCGGAGTTCATGGTTGGTCAGCCCCCAGTTCTCCGGCCCGAAGAGGAGCGCGATGTCATTGTGCCGGGACAGGCCCACCAGGCGGGCCGCGGCCTCCCGGGGCGACAGCAGCTCCTGGCGCACCGCGCCCCCCAGCCGCGCCGTGGTGCCCACGATGTATTGAAACGGGGCCAATGCCGGGGCCAGGTCATCATGGACTTCCATGCGGGCCAGAAGCTGGGCCGCGGCAGGGGTGGCCATGCGGGTCAACCTTTCCTGGTCCAGGTCTTCCGGCGCCACCACCACCAGGCGGCTCAGGCCCATGTTGCAGGCGGCCCGGGCCGCGGCGCCGATATTTTCCGGCAGCCGGGGCCGGTACAGGACAATGGCCACCCGTTCCAGGCTAACCCGGTTTTCCGGGTTTTCGGTCTTCGGTCTCCGGTCTTCGGTCTTTTGCAAGATATGGCCTCTGCCCGCAAATATTCGCAAACTGCCGGCCAAAGGCGCCCCCCCAACCGCACTTCTGGCCGATATGGGGCAATCTACCACAATCCGCCCCCGCGGCAAACTCCCTCCTTGCTTGTCACCGCAGTCATAATTATATAAATTATCAGCCAAGGAGAATAACGATGGCGAGCAGATGCCTGATCTGGGCGGTGGTGGCGATGGCAGGGATTATAGCCCTGGCGGGGTGCGCCGGCACGGTGGACCTCAAGGATATTACCAAGGATTATACCTTTCATGCCAATCTTGGCCCCTTGGAAGTGCCGGCCCACTTTTATGACAATGACTCGTCTCTGAAGCCATGGTACTCCGCACCGTACTTTAACCCTTACATGTCTAACTGAGACGGTATTGTTGAAAAGGTAAAATTTTCATAGAACCACGAGGGGCCGAGTCCGACAGGCGCCGGACGAAACGTTTGTTCACCGGAGTTAGAACGATGCTTTACCTTCAGATTCTATGGCTTTTGGCACTAGGGGGATTCTTAGGGGGTTGCGCCCCTGCCATCTCCCCCCAGGTGCAGCAACAGGCGGTCCCTGCCATTAACCTCGCCGACCTCCAAGCCAATACGGAAAAGTTCCAGGGCCGGACGGTCATCCTGGGAGGGGAAATTATGACTGTCAAACCTTACAAGGAAGGCAGCCTCCTATGGGTGGACCAGAGACCCCTGGACCCCCAGAACCGCCCCTTGCGGGATGCCGCCTCCGGCGGGTCCTTTGCGGTGGCAAGTGATCAGTGGCTCCCCTCTTACCTGTACGTGCCCAAACGCGGAGTCACCGTGGCCGGGGTGGTGGAGGGCAAGATAAACGGCTCGCCGCTTCTCAAAGCCCGGGAGATTAACCTGGGAGAATATGAGCCCTGGAAAGAATGGTACGAACCCATTCCCCCGAGCTGGTATGACTACGACCCGGCCATGCGACACTGGTACACGCCGCCCTATTTCGATCCCTGGCGGCCCGGGCGTCAGTAAGAGGCAAGGCGTTTAGCAGGTTTTACCCACACCCCGCTATGATACCGATTGATGAGGCCTGGGCCGGAAACTGGGCCGGCGGCTTGTTATGGGGGGCTGATGCACATCGACAGCTACGAATTCGGCCACATCGTCATTGACGGCAAGTCCTACCGCCAGGACCTTCTTATCTGGCCGGGGCGCATCCTGAGCGACTGGTGGCGGGCGGAGGGACATCTCCTGCAGATTGTCGATGTGTATGAAGCCCTGGCGGCCAACCCCCAGGTTCTGGTGGTAGGCATGGGCCAACCCGGGCGGATGCAGGTGGACCCGGCCCTGGCGGCGCACCTCAAAGACCAGGGCGTTGAACTTATCGCCCTGCCCACCCGGGAGGCCTGTCAGTTCATTAACCGGTTGGAGGGTAAACGCCGCCTGGCCGCGGCCCTGCACCTGACCTGCTGATTTTACCCCTTTCCTCCCCCTTAAACCGCACCTTCCCCCAAGGGGGGAATCCCATTTCTCCTTCCACTTTCAGTGATCTTGTTATATAAATCCCTAGTTTGCTTAATCGGAACTGAAAACTGAATCGAAGGCTGCATTATATGACTATCGCCACCTCGTCTCCCGAACCTTCTGATTATCCCGGACCGGCAAATCGCACCTGGGCCATTTTCTGGGTCAGCATTTTAGGGCTTTTCCTGGAAATGCTCCTGATCCGCTGGGTCGGCACCGAAATCCGCATCTTCGCCTACCTGCAGAATACCGTGCTGGTGGTGTGCTTCCTAGGGTTGGGATTGGGCTGCTTCACCTGCCGCCAACCCATCGTCATGCGGCGGATGCTCTTGCATTTATTTGTCCTGCTGTTGCTGTTGGCCATTCCTTTCTCCAGAAAAGGATTAAAGAATATCAGCCTCTACTTAAGCGTCCTGGAAGACTTGATCATCTGGCAGCACGGCATTGTGGAGAGCTTCTGGGGCGCCATCGGCGCGATGTTCGTCGGCCTCCTGTACACTTTCTTATTAATGTGGCTGATAATGGAGATTTTCATCCCCATCGGCCGCCTGCTGGGACGCCTCCTGGATGATCATCCTAACCCCATATGGGCTTACTCGGTCAATGTGACCGGAAGTCTCTTGGGCACCTGGCTTTTTGTGCTTCTCAGCGTGTTGTTCCAGCCGCCCGTAACCTGGTTTATCATCCTGGGGCTGCTAACCCTCATCTTTATCAGCCGCACGGAAAAAGGCCGGCTGATAAACCTGGCCTTGTTGGCCGGAATAATCCTCCTGTCATGGCCGGCAAGCTGGGAACCCGGCGCCATCAAAGTGGTGTGGTCCCCCTATCAGAAACTGACCCTGCAGGAATCAGCCCGCCAACCCTTCCCCCGGATGAGCGGAAAATATGTGATCGAAGTCAATAATGCCGGTTACCAGGTTATGTTGGACCTGAGTCCCGCTAATCTGCAATCAAACCCCAAACGGTATCCCCCGGAAATGCATGGCTTGAGCCAGTATGACATACCGCTATTGCTTCACCCCTCCCCCCAAAGCTATCTCATAGTGGGAGCGGGGTCCGGAAATGACGCCGCCGGGGGGTTACACCAGGGTGTCCCTCAGATCACCGCGGTGGAAATCGATCCCGCCATCATTTCCCTGGGACAGCAGTATCATCCGGAAAAGCCTTATGATTCGCCGGCGGTGCAGGTGGTTAAGGATGACGCCCGTTCCTTTTTCGCCACCTGCCAACAGAAGTACGACGTCATCACCTTCGGGTTGTTGGATTCCCACACCACCACGGCCATGACCAACGCCCGGCTGGATCACTATGTTTACACCCGGGAAAGCCTGACCCGGGCCAAGTCGCTGCTGGCCGAAGGGGGCGTGCTGGTGTTGAGCTTCGAAGCCCAGAAGCCCTTTATCTCCGACCGTATGGCGACAGTCCTGCGGGAAGTCTTCGGTTATGAACCGCTTTACTTCCGAATCCCTTCCACTCATTTCGGCTGGGGTGGAGTGATATTCGTGACGGGAGATCTGAAGGCCGCCAAAGAGCAGCTAGCCCGGAATCCCAGGCTAAGCGCCCTGATTGACAAATGGCGGCAAGAACTTCCCCTGGAGCTGTCCAATACCACCCGGGTGGCCACCGACGACTGGCCCTATATCTATCTTCAGAATCCCAGCATCCCTCTCCTTTATTATTTTTTAGCGGGCTTGATGTTCCTCCTGCTGCTGCCTTCCTTCAAGGAATGGCGGGCTGCGGGTCTCTTTTCCCGCTGGGACGTGTCCCACTGGCATTTCTTTTTTCTGGGGGCCGCGTTTCTGTTGCTGGAGGTCCAAAATATCAGCAAGGCCGCGGTGGTGCTGGGCAACACCTGGGAGGTCAACGCGGTCATCGTCTCCAGCGTGCTGGTGATGATCCTCTTGGCCAACTTACTGGCCGCGAAATTCCCCCGGCTGCCTCTGGGGCCGGTTTACGCCCTGCTCATCGGCATCTGCCTGGCCCTTTACTTTGTGGACCTTTCCCGGTTCGCGTTCCTGGATTACGGGGCCAAGGCGCTGATTGTCGGGGGACTCACCACTTTGCCCATGCTGTTCAGCGGCATCGTATTCATCCGCTCCTTTGCCCGGGTTCCCGGGAAGGCCCAAGCCCTGGGGGCCAATTTAATCGGCGCCCTGGTGGGAGCGCTTCTCCAGTCCGTCACCTTTGTTATCGGCATCAAGGCATTGTTGTTAATCGTGGCGGGGTTTTACCTCCTCTCCATGCTTACCCGGCCTAAAATAACCGCCCAGGAAGCTTGAACCGACGATGTTCGTTTAAAGAGTAACAAAAATAATGGGGCGCAACCGCCTCGGCTGTGCCCCATTGCTATAAGCAAGGACTGGACCATGCAAATCATTGACAGCCACCTCCATACCGGCATTCAGAACGTCTCCTGGCGCTGGGAGGACATCCGGCTCCTGCTCCGGGCCGCGGGCATCCAGGGGGCTGGGGTCATCCCGCCGGTGGAAGACGTTTACGACCGTTATAATTACCACTTCCGGGATAATCCCCAATGGCAGGCCTGCCGCCGCCGGGCGCACCGGTACCTCCTGGACCTGAAAGACCCGGAAATCGAAACTTACCCCTATTTCTTCGTGTGGAACGATTTTGCCTGGGAGGACCTAAGCCCGGAGTACGTGGCGGTTAAATGGCACCGGCACGGCAATGAGCCCGAGTACCACTATCACGACCCGCGCTGCCGGGAGTTTCTAAAGGTGGTCAAGGACCGGGGGCTGCCCATTCTCCTGGAAGAAACGCTTGCCAACACCGTGTTTTTTCTGGAACACCTGGCGCCGAACATCCCGGTGATCATCCCCCATCTGGGGGCCTTGAGCGGCGGGTATGACAGCCTGCGCCGGGCGGGAGTCTGGAACCTGCCCAACGTGTATGCCGATAGCGCGGTGGCTGAGTTCGGGCATATTGAAGACTATTTGAGCCGCCACGGCGCGACCCGGCTCATGTTCGGCAGCGACTACCCCTTCAGCTACCCCGACGTGGAACTGGCCAAAATCCGGCGCCTCAACCTTCCCGAAGCCGACACCCAGGCTGTTTTAGGGGACAACTTCAGGCGCCTGTGCCGGTTAAGATGATGCAGTTTTCAGTTTTCGGTTTTTAGTTTTCAGTTAAAAGTAAAAAAGATGATCCCCAAAAAGAAAAAAGGAGCCTGGCCTTAAAACCCAGGCTCCTTTTAAATTCCAAAACTTTCTCTTCCTGAAATCTGAAACCTAAAACCGAAACCTAAAACCTGCCATTAAGCCCGCTGCATCCGGGCCTTCAATTCCTCCAACAGGGGTTCGAACTGGTCCTGGAGCTGGCCCAGGAACCGGCGCCATTCCTCCTGGAACTGAGGGATCTGTTCCACCTCCAGACGCACCTTCTGGCGGAGCTGGATTTCCAAGGCCCGGGTATAGTCCCCCAGGCTGGCGGAGAACCGGGCCTTAAGCTGCTGGTAGGCATTGTTGCGCACCTGGAGGAAGTTGCTCATGAGCTGCTCCACTTCGGATTTGAAGCGGGCCATGGCTTTTTCCTGCTCTGCCGCCAGGAGCAGCCCTTCCAGGGCCCGGGACAGGCGGGGGTCCAGCTCCCCGTTCCGGGGCAGGGCCACGTTGCGCAGGCAGACTTCCCTGACCCCGGCCCTCACCGCGGGCAGGGCTTCCGGCGGCGTCGCCTTGAGTTCCGCTTCCAGGTCCCCTTCTGCCTTGAGAAAGTTCACCGCCAGTTGCTGGCCTTGCTCCCGATGGCGGGCTTCCGCCATCTCTTCCTTGGTAGCCCGGCCGAAGCGTTCGGCCCGCTCCAGGGCCATCTCCATCGCGCTCTTGATTTCAGCCATTCAGGTCTCTTTCTTTCCCTCCAGGAAATCTCAGCAGGTCCGTCACTTGATTTTCCCGGGGGATATTGTTTCGGTCTTGGTTCCGTTGGAGGATTCGGTCTTGCCGGTCCCTTCGGTCTTAGGGGTTGCTCCCGCATCTTTGCCGTTGCCGGCATCGGCGGCGGAGGCGGGAGCGGCACCCTCCGGGGGTTTGGAAGCGCCGTCCATATTAGGAGCCTGACTCTTGCCGCAATAATCGGTTTGGTACCAACCGCTCCCCTTGAGTTGAAACGAACAACAACTGACCAGTTTGTTCATGGCGCCGCCGCATTGGGGGCAGACCTTGATGGGGTCTTCCGAAACCCTTTGCCACTTCTCCAGGATCATGCCGCACGCGGCGCATTGGTATTCATAAATGGGCATACTTCACACCTACGGCTATTACCTTGATTAATTTCAAATTTAAAATCTAAATCTTTTTGGTTGTGTTGTCAATCTATGCTTGCCAGGCGCAAGGGAGCAGGAGTCGTGGTAAAGGGAATAGGGAATAGGGAGTAGGAATTTGCGATTAGTAGGGAATAGGGTAAATCAGAAGTCGAAGACCCTGGCTGATTTTTTGATATAATAAAACCTATAACCTGATACCTGAAACTTGAAACCTCACCATGCGTCTGCCCCGCCAATTGGAAGCCCTGGCCCGGCTGCTCACTTATATCCTGTGCCACCGGCCCGACGAATTCGGCCTGGTGTTGTCGGAAGAGGGCTTTGTCCCCATCAAAACCCTGCTCCAGGCCCTGGCCGGGGAGCCGGGCTGGGGGGTCGTGCGGCGGCGCCATCTGGAAGAAATTGCCGCGCTAAGCCAACCCCGGGTTTTGGAGATCCAGGAAGACCGGATCAGGGGCCTCATTCCCGGCCCGGCCCGGCTCCGCCGCCCGGTAACCGCTCCCCCGGCCCTACTTTATCTGGCCATTTCCCCCAAGGCCCACCTCCGGGTTTGGGAGGAGGGCCTGCAAGCCCCCTCGGGACAGGAGTTGCTCATGGCTGCGACGCCGGAGATGGCCCGGAAGCTGGGCAAGCGCCGGGGCGCGGAGGTGCTGGTCACCATCCAAGCCCAGGCCGCGACCCGGAAGGGGACGGCTTTCCAGGGTTATGGCGAATCCTTATGGTTAACTGCCGCGGTTCCCCGGGAATTTTTGCAACTCCCGGCCCCGGATTTAAAAGAGACGGCCAAACCCGTCAAACCCGCCAAACCTAAATCCCTGCCCGGCACGGTGGAAATGAATTTCTCTCAGTTTTTCCAGGAAGCCGCCAGGGTTAAAGGCAAACTGAAAGGCGAAGCGGCATGGAAGACCGGGGCCAAGGCGGCCCGGAAGAAGAAGCGGGAACCTTAGGGGCGTGGCTCCCTGGGCGCCTTAGTACAGCAGTTCATAAATTCGGTCACGTATTTTTGTCACCCTGAGCCGAAGGCGAAGGGTCTCTTTTCATGAGATTCTTCGCCGCCTTTGGCGGCTCAGAATGACAAAAATGAATGTTATCATATTTATGAAATTGTGTACTTAGTGTCTTGTAGTGGTTCGATAAGTTCAAAGTTCAAGGTTCAAAGTTCAAAGTCAAAGAACGCGGCAAGGTGCCCTCCTACTCTGAGCGGTTTAGTGCTAGACTATCGTTCGCGGCTGCAGTTTATAGTTTTAAAAGAGCTGCGCCCCCAATCCTTCGGAACCGTAACTGGAGGCTAAATGTGCGAATTTTGTCATCAACACGGTGAAGGCAAGAAATGGTATCTTAAGGCGGAACATTATTCCGAGGAACTTCTCAATGATCTGGAACGCCGTCATTTCATACGGGAATTTTTACAGAAGTACGGCAATGAAACCGGAGCCAAGTTCGAGTAAGACTTCCGAAAAGCCTTTCAAGGTCCGGCTTGGCTGAAAAAACTCATCTACCATTTCCAGGAGCGGCGCCAGCGCCGGGATCACTTCGGCCAGGTGGTGCCCCTGGAAGATCTCGCCCAGGTAATGGATTTGGCCAATTCCATCGTTCGCGTCCCCTGCATCTGCCGCAAGATGAACAAAGGCAGGACGGACGCCGAGTATTGTTTCAGTCTGGGTCTTGGCCGAAAAGATGCTGGATATCAAGGAGGTCTTTCTGGAGACCTTCAGGCGGGGTCCTGAAGATGCGCACTTTGACCGCCTCTCCAAAGAGGAAGCCCTCGATTTGCTGCGAGCCTTCGAAAAACAGGGGTTGATTCACACCATCTGGACCTTCAAGACTCCCTTCATCGGCGGCATTTGCAATTGCGACCGGGCGGATTGTGTGGCGATGCTCGCTTATCGCTATGATTTTAAGGCCTTTTTCAGGGCGGAGTACGTGGCAGAGGTGTCCTGCGATGCCTGCCTGGGCTGCCGGGAATGTCTGGCCCTGTGCCAGTTCGGCGCTATCGGCTTCTCGGTGATGGACCAAAAGACCTTCATCGACCCCATCCGCTGCTACGGCTGCGGCATCTGCCGATCTGGCTGTGAAATGGAGGCCATCCACCTAACGCCGCGCCATGATCTTCCCGTGGCCCGTAATCTTTGGTGAGTCTTTAACCAGGGAATAAAAAAAGGCAGACCCGGGGGCCTGCCTGCCCTAAAGTTCCAGGTGGAATTATTTGCTTCGCTTCTTTAAGCCCCAGCCGGCACCCAACCCCAGGAGGCCGGTTCCCAACAGAAGCAGGGAGGCGGGCGCCGGCGCCGGCGGCGGCTCCTGAACAAAACTGCCCCCTTGCAGGAACACCGCGGCGTCCCAAATCGCGTCCGAGGTGTCCGCAATGGCCAGGGTAATGGTATTTTCCATCCCAGCGTTCACCGGGCCGGTGGCGTACAGGGCCAGGCCGGCCCCCGCCAGGCCGTCCAGCCTGGTATTCAGGGGGGACGGAATGGCGGTGTTGTCGGTATAATAGGCCGAATAGCTGCTGGGGTTGATAGTGTTCACCGTGATGGGGGTCGAGGTGCCCGGCACCAAGGCAATGTTGGTGTCGTTCAGGAAAAACCCAAAGACATCGTTGAACTCGCTTCCCACCCACTCATTGTATTCTTCGGAACCGAAGACGAACCGGAAAGAGATGACGCCGGCCGAGGGAATGAACCGGAAAGACAGCACCGACGCGTTAAATGTTGCCAGGCCGCCGGTTAGGGCCTGAAGAGGGGTGTAGCCGGGGGCCGAGTTATCGATAGAAAAATCCGGACTCATCCCTGAGGAAGTATTGGGACCCGGAAGGTTGAGGGCGTCGCCGGTGGTCAGGACAATACCGGTATTGAAGGGCAAGATGCCGGCCCCTCCGGAGAAGAAGCCGGAAGCGCTGGCCGCCCCGGCATAAGTGGCCGAACCCGGCACCAAGGTGATTCCCGAGCCTGAGCCGATCAAAGAGCCGGCCATGGCCGCGGCGTCGGTGGAAGGGGTAATCAACAGGGGATCGGCGGCGGCAGGCCCCGGGAGAAAGATCAAGCAAGCGGCCAGAAGCAATAGGGCAGCAGCCCACGGCGGCATAAACCTGGTTCTCATGTCACCCTCCTTGCGGATGGGGCTTCCCTGCCCGGATTTTTCTAAATTCTACATTATTGGCAGTGACCCTTTAATGGTTGATAATATATTTGCCGCATGTTATCCTGGTTACCGAACTGGAGGTGAGCAGGATGGGCAAGCGCGGCAGAAAACCCAAATACCATCTGGGCGATGAAGCCTGTCCG
>VGSW01000135.1 GCA_016874915.1 Deltaproteobacteria bacterium | reverse complement strand
AACTGGCGGCGCTTAGGACCTAAATCCCCCCAGGGATCAATTAATGAGGCTTGTCGGGGATCGCGTGTACGAATCATCTTTTTGCCATTAACCCGTTGATTTTTCACCGAATTATGCCATAAAAAGCGACGCCCGACAAGAAAAAAATACCATAATCTTAAATTATTTCAGATAATTAACAATAAGCGACTTTTTACGAATCCATCAAGGTTCAAAGTTCAAAGTCGAGCATGAATTACTGCTTGGAAAAGTTCTGGGCTGCCAAGGATAGAAAGCGTTTGGCACCAAAGCTTTTCGTTGTTTTGGAGTGAGCCAACGGTCCATGAGCGACTGTGTCTCTGCGGTTAAGAATCATTCCAACCGCTTGATAGCGTTGGGATCATACACCGGCGGTTTGCCGTCGATGACGATGGCGCAATGGTTGAGGTTTTGCCGCCTCCAGTCGTCCCGGTCGTGCCAGCGCTCCAGGAATTCGGCCACAGGTATGAAAGTGTAGTTTCCCAAAGTGGACGGGTCCATGAAATAAACGTTGTCGGCGTCGTAGCCCACCGCCACCACGTAGTGGCCGTCCTTCCAGTCTTTGGCGTAGTCCACCGGCGGGTCGGCCCATGCCTGGATGATTAATATAGTGGGCTTCCCCTGGTCCAGGAGCGCCTGGAGACCCTCCAAAGTCATGTCGGTGAACATCCGGGCGTTATAGCCCAGTCTGGCCGCCTCTTTGAGAATAAAGCGGTAATTGGCGCCGGCCCTGGTGACCCGCATGGCCCGGATCAACTTGTCATCCCGAATGTCCTGGCCGTAATAACCTAAGACGGAGTGAAACGCGGCCACGCCGCAGGTGTAGTCCGTTCCCTGGCGCACCAGGGGGACCCGGATGAGGTTGGGAAGCTGGTCCAGGGACAGCGCCTGGGGCTGGGCCTGAAGTTGGCTGACAATAAGAATTAACCACATAAAAGCGAAAACTACCGGTAGCGCCCTTTTAGGGGCCTTGATTCCCATCACGATTCATCTCCCGTTATAATTACTTTTCCAATAGTTGAATCTTTTCCCGGACGAACTGGGCCTGCTGGGGGTCCTGGGGCGAGGCCTTTTGCAAATAAGCCTTATACGCGGCCAGGGCGTCTGGCTTACGTCCCGCCTTTTCACAGGCCAGCCCCTTGCGGACATAAGCGTGCCCATGACGAGGGTTAAGATCCAACAGGCGGTTGTAATCGGCGATGGCCTCATTATACCGGCCTGTCTGGGCATAGGCATTGCCGCGGTTGTAAAGGGCCATGGTATATCGGGGATTGATCTCCAAGGCCCGGCTGTAGTCCGGGATGGCCTTATCGTATTGGGACTGCTTGGCGTAGGCGATCCCCCGATGCAGATAGGCGGGAGCGTACCGGGGGTCAATTTCCAAGGCCCGGCTGTAGTCGGCCAGGGCTTGGGCCAACTGGTCCTTGTCCGCCCAGGCGTCGCCGCGATGGTGATAGGTCAGAGGGTATTTGGGGTCCAGCTTCGCGGCCTGGTTGAATTCCTCAATGGCGGCATCATTCTGGGATTTGTTGAAATAGGCGAAGGCCCGGAAGAGATGGACTCCCGTCTGCTCCTTGATGCGCCTGGCCTGAATGTCGTCCAGGACCCCCAGACAGTTGCGCGCCGGAATAAAGGGGGGGTCGGTCTTGAGGGCCTGTTCAAACGCGGCCCGGGCCTCGGTGAATTTACCCTGGATCCCCAACTGCACCCCCCGGTCATAATCGGCCCCGGCCGGCGCCGCGGCCTGGGATCCGCCCGCCATTACCAGACAAAAACTCAGGCCCAGCAAGAGAAAGGATTTGCAGGAATTCATGGCCGCCTCCTTCGGGTTTGGATTTTGATGGCCCGGAGAGACATTTGCATAGCGCTATTCGCTCTTCTCCGGCGGTAAAGGGGGAAAAGAGAAGAGTCCCATCTGGGGCGCCTTCCGGCCGGGGCGCCGCCGGGTGCGGGCCAGGCGGGGGAGGCCCATGGGGTCCAGGGTTCCGGCTTCCAGGTTCTCCAGGACTTCTCGGGCCCGGTCGATGACCTCCGGGGGCACGCCCGCCAGCCGGGCCACCTGGATGCCGTAGCTCTTGGAGGCCGCGCCGGGCTGGAGGCGGTGGAGGAATACGATGCCTCCTTCCGACTCCGTCACCAGCACCTGGAAATTCTTCACCCGGGGCTTGAGGCGGCTCAACTCCGTCAGTTCCTGGTAGTGGGTGGCGAAAAGGGTCTTGACCCCCCGGCCGTCCAGATCGTGGAGATGCTCGGCCACCGCCCAGGCCAGGGCCAGGCCGTCGAAGGTCGCGGTGCCCCGGCCGATTTCGTCCAGGATTACCAGGCTGCGGGGGGAGGCCTGATGGAGGATGCGGGCGGTTTCGTGCATCTCCACCAGGAAGGTGCTCTGGCCCCGGCCGATGTCATCCACCGCCCCCACCCGGGTGAAAATGCGGTCGGTGAGGCCGATGAGCGCCGCCTGGGCCGGGACAAAACTCCCCGCGTGGGCCAGGAGCGTGGTCAGAGCCACCTGCCGGAGGATGGTGGACTTCCCCGACATATTGGGGCCGGTGACGATGAGGACCTGGGAGTCTCCGTTCAGGGTGACGTCGTTGGGCACAAAGGCCCCGGGGGGCAGGACCCGCTCGATGACCGGATGGCGGCCCTGCTTGATCTCCAGGACCGGCATTTCCGAGATTTGCGGCCGGCAATACCGGTAGCGGGCCGCGGTTTCCGCCAGGGCCGCCAGCACGTCCAAAACGGCCAAGGCCCGAGCCACCTTTTTCAGGCGGGGAGCCTGCTCTCCCAGGTGGCGGCGCAGCTCCTGGAACAGGGCCGCTTCCCGGCGCACCCGGGCTTCGTCGGCCCCCAGGACCCGGGTCTCATAGTCCTTGAGGGCGGGGGTGATGAAGCGCTCGGCATTCACCAGGGTCTGCTTGCGGATGTAGTCCGGGGGGACCAGGTGAAGGTTAGCCCGGGATATCTCCAGATAGTAGCCGAAAATCTTGTTATAGCCCACCTTAAGGGAATTGATGCCGGTCCTGGCCCGCTCTTCGGCCTCCAGCCGGGCGATCCAGCCCTTCCCCTCCCGGCTGAAGCTTATTAACTCATCCAACTCCGGGTCATAGCCCTCCCGGAAGACGCCCCCGGCCTGAAGATTAGCGGGGGGGTCATCCACCAAGGCCCGGTCAATGAGGTCATGGATGTCCGGGAGACCGTCCAGGTCTGCCGCGGTTTCCGCCACCAGGAGCGGAAGCTCTTCCGGCAACAGGGCCTTGAGCCCGGGAACCCGGGCCAGGGCGTGCTTCACCGCGGCCACTTCCCGGGGGGCGGCCTGCTCCAGGGCCAGGCGGGCGGTGAGGCGCTCCAGGTCTCCCAGGCCCTTCAGGGTCTCCTGCCAGCGCTGGCGCAGGAGGCTCTTTTCCTTGAAAAATTCCACCCCGTCCAGGCGGGCCTCGATGGCCCCGGGGTCGATGAGGGGATAGCGCAGCCATTGGCCCAGGCGCCTTCCGCCCATGGGGGTGACGGTGGCGTCCAGGACCTCCAGGAGCGCCCCCTGGCGGCTGCGGCTGCGCCAGGTTTCAAAGATTTCCAGGTGCCGGAGGGTGGCTTCGTCCAGTTCCAGATAATCGTCCCGGCGGTAGGCCAGCAGCCGGTCCAGATGGGGAAGATGGGGGGTATGGGAGTCCCGGAGGTAGCGAAGGATGGCGCCGGCCGCAGCCACCCCCAGGTGGTAAGCCTCCAAGCCGAAGCCGTCCAAAAACAGGGTCCCCAAGACCCGGCCCAACTCCCGCCGAGCCGCGTCCGGTTCAAAGGCGAAAGGAGTAAGGCCCCGCCGGGGCGGGGGGGCGCCGAAGGGGGCCAGGGCCGCGTCCAGGATTTCGCCCTGGTAGTCTTCGGACACCAGGATTTCCGCGGGCTTCAGGCGCCATAGCTCGTCGGCCAGAATGTCCGCGCCTTCCCCCTCGGTGAGGCGGAATTCCCCGGTGGACAGCTCCAGGTAGGCCAGCCCCCATTTGTCTCCCTTAAAGGCCGCGGCGGCCAGGTAGTTGTCGGTGCGGGCGTCCAGGGACGCGGGGTCCACCACGGTGCCCTGGGTGAGGATGCGGGTCACCTCCCGGCGCACCAGCCCCCTGGCCAGGGCCGGGTCCTCGGTCTGGTCGCAGATGACCACCTTGAAGCCGGCGTCCAGGAGGCGGGTGATGTAGCTTTGGGCCGCGTGGATGGGGAACCCGGCCATGGGGATGCGCTCCTCCCCCTGGCGGCTGCGGCTGGTCAGGGCGATGTTCAGCGCGCCGGCGCCTTTGGCCGCATCTTCGAAAAACATCTCGTAGAAGTCCCCCATCTGAAAGAGCACCAGGGCGTCGGCGTACCGGGACTTAATCTCCAGGTACTGCTTGAGCATGGGGGTGAGTTTTTCCATAAATGCAGTGGTCAGTGAGCAGTGATCAGTGATCAGTAATCAGTAATCAGTGGCCAGAAATTTAGGGTGCGCTCCATGCACCTTAAAAATCGGCCCGAATACGAATTATTATAGGCAGTTTAACCCGATTGAGGGGTGGGGAAAAGAAGTTTTTCCAGGTGTGGAAGCACGGGAATTGCCGTGCAAAAAAGTGGCCAGCGTCCATCCGGGTCATGACCACTTTGGATTAATCTTGGTGAAACTTGGCGCTCTTGGTGACTTGGTGGTAAGTCTTTTAAGGCTCTTCTGAAGATGTTCCCCCTACGGGGCCGGAGGCCCGCTTCAGCTCCTGTCCCAGGATTTCCAGGTTGTGCTGGAGCTGGCGGATGGTCTGCTTCTGCTTGATTATCTCGTAAATGCCGTACAGAGAGGCGGTGAAGACCCCCAGGAAAAAGGTGAATAGAATCAGGCCCCAGAGGTGGACGTTGGGGGTCTGGAAAGTGGTGAAGTAAAGGTCCAGCTTCAACTGCACCGTGCGGGTCAGGATTTCCAGGTTCTGGATAATAAAGGTTATCCCGAACATGACAAACAGGGTGGCGAAAATCACTTTAAAGAAACGCATAGGGGGTCCTCATCTGACAGGGTCTGGAAGTGGGGGGCCAGGCGCTCGTAAGTCTCACGGAAATGTTCCGGAATCACGCGCACATCGGCAAAGACGGGAATGAAGTTGGTATCGCCGTTCCACCGGGGGACCACGTGGTAGTGAAGGTGGCCCTCCACCCCGGCGCCCGCGACTATGCCCAGATTCAGGCCCACGTTGAAGCCGTCGGGTCGCATCACCCGGCGTAAGATGGCCAGGGATTCCCGGAGCTTGAGCTGCAGGTCCAAGAGTTCGGCCTGGGTCAGATCTTCCAGGCCGGGTTTGTGGCGCAGGGGCGAAATGAGCAGGTGGCCGTTGATGTAAGGATACTTGTTCATCATAATCCGGCTGAGGCGACCGCTAAACAGGATGAGGCGCTCTTTCACGTCTTCCCCCGGTTGAGGGCAGAAGATGCAGCCCAGGGGCTTGTCCTCCCCCAGGATGTATTCCATGCGCCAGGGCGCCCAGAGGACCTTCATGACCGCCCCTCTCCGGGACGGGGCTGCCAAGTGCCATTCATAACAAAAAACTATAGCACGAACTGGCGCAGATTCAAGGGGTTTTGTGCCGGGGGAGGATTTCCCAGGACGTTTCTGGGCCTTTTTGATTTCCACATCTTTAGGAGGCCGCCAAATAAAAATGGCCGGGAGGGGGAAGCCCGGCCATTTTTGGAGAAAGGAGAAAATGGTATAGGGTATTCGGGGGTAACCTACAATAATGAACATGCATTAATAATGCCAACTTTGCTTAGGCCCGGAAAAGCGGCTATTTCCTAAGTTGTCAGCAATTTCCGGATTAGATTCCCCAGGCGGTTGGTACAAATAGTTGTACGGGAACCCTCCCAATACCTCCTAGCCTTACTATTGCTGGCGGTTAAAAATTTTTTCCTTAAGACGGGTCCGGCCAAAAATTTTAACCGAAGCCTAAAAGCTCCCCGGCCGCGGCCAGAACCGTTTCCGGAGAAAGATCATGAAAGCAGCGAGGCTCAGGGCAGGAGATCTCCCGGCCCCGGATGCAGGGAGCATCAGGGCAGGGGGCTTGTAAAACCTTTACATTACTGCCCCGGGGGGCCCAGATGCGGGGATCGGTGGGGCCGTAGAGGGCCAGGATTCTTTGGGGGCCGACGGCCGCGGCCAGATGAGTGAGGCCGCTGTCGCCTCCCAGGTAAAAGGCGCACCCTGACAGCGCCTGGGCCACCTGGATTAAAGGCAACCGGTTAAGGAGGAGGTGGCCTTGAGCTTCCGCAATGGCTCTTAGATAAGGGAGCATGGCCGTCTCCGCGGGGCCGGCCAGCCAGACGATGCTCAAGCCGTGCTGCCAGGCCAAGTCCCGGGTCACCTGGAAGTAATGGGACAGGGGCCAGTTCTTGTTGGGGTGGCCGCTGCCCGGGGCCACCGCGGCCCAGGGGCCGGGGAGCAGTTTGGGGGATTCCGCGTCATTAAGGTGCAGGGATAGGCGAAAAGGCTCGGATGCCACATTGACCCCCAGTTCCCCCAGCCGTCGGGCCTGGAGAACCGCCGCGGGTTCCCGGCAATCCGGAGAAAACGACGGGACCCAGTGGACCGCGGCGATGCCGGCCTGGCCAAGCCGCTCCATCAGGTGAAGGGGCGGTTCAGGCGTAAAGACCAGGGCCGCTTGAAAGGGGGCCAATCGGGAGAGGAGGTTTTCAGGCAAAGGGCGGGCCGTGTATAAATCGGCCCAAAGGGCTGCTTCCCCATCCCAAACATTCGTAAGAGCCAGAGTCCGTGCCAGCAGTCCCCACCGCTCCGGGTGGCCCAACCCGGTGATGCGGGCCGGGGGAAAATGTTGGCGGATGGCTTTAAAGGCCGGGCCGGCCAGGAGCAAATCCCCCAGCGCTCCCCGGTGCCAGATGAGGAGGTCGGTTATTTTTTCGGGCGGCGGCAGCAAAATATCAGGTTTCAGGTTTCAGGTTTCAGGTTTCAGGTTTCAGAGAACATTATCTCACGCGAAGACGCAAAGACGCAAAAGTGCAAAGAACAAAAATAAAGGGCGGGCTGTGCCCGCCCTTTAACCTTGGCGCCCTGATTTCTGGCCTATTATTTCCTCTATTCCTTTTTCCCTAAAACCTAAAACCTGAAACCTGCCTTTACCGGCCCGCTTCCCCGGCCAGGCGCAGGGCGGTGCGGGTGATGGGGGTGGTCTCCGGCGGTTCCTGCAGCAGGGCCAGGACGTCCTGAAAGATCTGCCGGTTCAAATCTTTTTCCCCACCCCGGCCGGTGAGCAGTTCCAGGACCGCGTCCACAATCTCCGGCTCCGTCTCCAGTTCCGTAAGAAATTGCCGGGCCGGTTCCGGACCCAGCCGATGGAGGAGCACCGCGGCTATAACGATCTTGGGGTCCCCGCCTTCGGACTTGAGCAGGTCCTGGGCGAAGTTAACCCCTTTTTCAGTGATTTCCCAGGCTCCGGGCTGAGCCGCGAGGGCCGCCTGCACTTTCTCCCCCAGGAGCTCTTTGAACATCTGGGCGGCTTTCTTTTCTTTCATGAGATCCGGGACGCACTTTTCCGCGTACTGGCACCATTCGGCACAGCCCAAATCGATCTTGGGGTTGTAAAAGAGGTGGCCGCACCAGGAGCAGCGGCGCCGGGCGTCGTCTTTGAAAAACTCGATTTCGGCGCCGCACTTGGGACATTCCGCGGTGAAAATGTCCCCCGGCTTCCAGAAGCGGGTATCCTGTCCGGGGCATTTGACCTGTTCCATGGCTTGACCCTCATTTCCCCTTGATCTTTTGCTGCTGCAAGAGGTCTCCGGTGGCGCCCAGGGTGCAGATGGTGATGGGCGGGGTCTTGCCGGAGGCCTCCAGGGCCTGGCGCACGATCTGCACCAGCCCGAAGCAGCAGGGGACCTCCATGTTGACGATGGTGATCTCCTGGATGTCGTTCTCTTTGAGGATGGCGGCCAGCTTGGCCACGTGGTCCTCCACGTTTTCAAACTTGGGACAGCCGCACACCAGGGCCTTGCCTGCCAGATATTTGGCATGGAAATCGCCCGCGGCAAACGCGGCGCAGTCCGCGGCCACCAGCAGGCGGGCGTTCTGGAAGAAGGGGGCCTTGGGGGCCACCAGCCGCAGTTTGATGGGCCAGTGGGCCAGGGCTGAGGGCGCCGCCTCTACCGCGGGTGCGCCTTCCCGCTGAAATTGCCGCATGCGGCTGCCGGGGCAGACAAAGACTTCGGACTCGGCAGCCGCCGGGGAAGCCGGCTGGGGAGCCGGAGCCGGGCCGTGGGTGCCATGAGCCTCTGCCGCCCAGGGCGCGGGGCCCACAAATTCTTCTGCTTCCCGTTCCTCGATGGTCAGGGCGTCCTGGGGACATTCTCCCAGGCAGGCGCCTAACCCGTCGCAGAACTTATCTTCCACTAGCACCGCCTTGCCGTCCACGATCTGGATGGCCCCTTCGGCGCACGACGGCACGCATATGCCGCAGCCGTCACACTTTTCCTGATCGATGCGTACAATCTGACGTTTAGCCATGATCTTCATTCCCCGAATGAGTTAGCTATCAGCTATCGGCTTTTAATTCTTTGGATTTTACCAGCCGGGCGCTGACTGCTGCTTTTAATTATAAGATAACCCAGAAAGTTTGAGGTTCTATGACCTAAGTCAAGAAGGGAAATTTTTTAGCAATTCCACCTGAGCCCTGGCCTTCGGCTCACCCATGATCGCTTATCACTCTGTATATCCTGCCTAATCCTCTTTCCGCGCCGGAATAGCTGCCAAAACCCCAAGAGCTGATTCTCGCTAAAACCCTAATGGATTCTTTTGGGAAAAAAGAAAGGTTCTTAAAAAATATGAAAATTTTTTTAAGTAACTAAAAAAAGTGTCGATAAGTTCGATAACACTGGCGCAGAGTCGGCCAAAACAACAGGAATGGAGAGGGAAATGGAAGAGTTTCTTGTTGGGGCCAAGCGGTTCTTCCGGGATGAAGCGGGCGCGACGGCCATAGAATACGGCGTTATGATCGCCGCTATCGCCGCGGTGATCATTGGCCTGGTGTATTCCATCGGCACCAAGGTCAACACCGCCTTCAACACGGTGAACAATGCCATGTGACCCGGAACCAGGCATGGCAGAAAGGAGGCCCGGCCCTTCAGGAAACCGGCAAATGAATAAAGGTTAGACCCTTTCACTATATAAGCCATGTCAAGAATTAGGCAAATTAAAGGAGTGAGAAAATGAAAGATCTGTTTGCCAAAGTTAAGGCCTTCGCTCATGACGAAGAAGGCGCGACGGCGATAGAATACGGCATTATGATTGCCGCCATTGCCGCGGTAATCATCGGCCTGGTGTACTCCATCGGCCTCAAGGTCAACACCGCGTTTAACACGGTCAACAACAAAATGTAACCCCCGGGCTTCCCCTCCGGGGCACGGAGGGGAACCCGGACCGGCCGGGGGAGGGACGGGAGGTCCTTCCCCCTGCCTTGAAGTTTCATGACCGTTAAAAGCCACCGGGGGAGCCTGAAGGAGAGAAGGAAAGATGCCCGGGGCGCGGCAATCATAGAGTTTGCCATCGTCCTGCCGCTGTTTTTGGTTCTCCTCTTTGGGTTGGTGGAATTCAGCCTGGTTCTCTATTACAAGGGGCTAATCACCCATGCCAGCCGGGAAGGGGCCCGGCGGGGGGCGATTTATGCCATGCCCCGGCTCACCGGCTCCCAAGTCCAGACCTGGGTCCAGGATTATCTGACCGGTGTGGGAGTTACCGCCCCGGTCACCGTGACGGTCACCGGGGCCGGGGGAGCCACGGGCAACCCCTTGACCGTCAAGGTGGATTTGACCTATCAGTACGTGGTTCTGCCTAATTTGATCGGGATGCTGGGCCCCAGCCTGACGTTGACGGCGGAGACGGTGATGCGTTTGGAGTGAGGTGAGACGATGCGCGGTTTACCTACGTGGGCCTGGTTGTTGCTGGCCACGGCCTCAGGGCTGGCGGCCACCATACTGGCCATGAGCTGGTTCAGAGGCCCCA
>VGSW01000134.1 GCA_016874915.1 Deltaproteobacteria bacterium | reverse complement strand
ATCTACAATTATCAGGTCAGGGGCATTCTGTAGAAAAGGCTCCCGGTGGCGACCGGCCTTAATGAAATCTATGCTCACCACCTGGTATGGATAATATTGATAAATGCTCAGGTCTTGCCTGGGCAGTCTCCGTTCCAGGCGAGCGATCCTGGATGGCTGGATCACTGCTGGGTCCAGCACGAATTTTTCCCGCAGTTCCATCTCCCACTGGTCACAGAGATGGGCCGGGCATATTACGGCTAATCGCCTGGCCAAGCCGCGATCCAAAAGTTCACGGGCAATCATGGCGGCCTCAATGGTCTTGCCCACCCCCACATCATCAGCGATGAGGAGACGCACAGGGTCTAGCCGTAAGGCCATGATCAACGGCACAAATTGATATGGACGGGGGGTTACCGAAAGTCGCCCCAGAGAGCGGAAAGGCGTGGCCCCGGAACGAAGACTCAGGCGGGCGGCATCAAAGAGTATGAGACTGCCGATGGCGTCGCTAGTGTACCTGCTATCCGGAGGGGCAAACGAGGCCGTGCTTATTGATTCAGGTTCTACTGGCAGGAAGATTCCAATTTCTTCCCCTTCCCCGCCGGTTAAGGGCCTGAGTTTGAGCACCTCTGGTTCAATGGAGGGTAGGACGATCCAGTCACGCCCCCTGGCCTTCACCAGGGCTCCGGGAGCATAGGCATTATGTCCCACTTCTGGCTCCCTCCTGCAGACCGGATTTCTAAGGCTTGATGGCGAAGCCATTATAGCTCAAGAGAAGACAACATGGTAGGAATGATTGGAAAAAACCATTGCTGAGGATCATAGTTGGATGAACCGACAACGATTTAAGGGGGGTATTAAAGTGGGTGGGATCGGCTTTATAGGGCAGAGGAGGTGTTCCCTGATATGATTCGGCCTTCTTACTCTGGCTATGCTTGATGTCGTCAGGCGGGCGAAGGGAAAATTGTCAAAATTTCATATGCTGGACTAACGCCAGCATTATGAAATTTGGAGCGGTTACAAAATGCCTGGTTATTCGACATGGACACCCACTTTCCCGTTGACCTGTGATTTTATGTCGAGGTGTTCAGAGCTTGGGCCAGGCGCTTGGCCATATCCTTGCCGATGGGTGCCTGCCCTTCTCCATCTCCGAGATGTGGCTGGGCTTGACGCCGATCCCGGCCGCCAGTTGCGCCTGGGTCAGCCCCTCCCGATGCCTGGCCTCCCGGAGAGTGGTCCCCGGGTTAAATAATAAATAGTTTTATCAGTATCTTATGTTAAAATGAGCAGGAAATACGCCATAAATTCCTTAATGATTTAGGAAAAAACATGGGCGGGCCTGGAAGCGGTAGCTGGATTAGGTGGGACAAGAAAGCCACAGTAGAAGATCATCAATGTCTTGCTATACGGGACTTGAACAGAGAGCATGGGATAAGCCCCGGAGGTTGGATAACTGTTCATTACGATTGCCATGGGGAGCAAGTGGCCCAGGAAGTCCACTTCGCTTGGACCCCATGCAACTATGGCGGGCTGCGGCCATGGTTCATTTGCATGACTTGCGGGCGGAGGGTGGCGAAAATATATTTTGGGGGCAAGAATTTTGCGTGTCGGCATTGTCTTGGTCTGACTTACCGGAGCTGCCAAGAATCAGATAGCCGGTTCAGCAAGTTTTTACAAAATTATGATGGCTCTGGTTCTATCAAGGCCGAGGACCTGCCCCTTTATGCCTTAAAAGGATTGTCTGGCCGGATAGGAAAAGAAAAGGGTCGGCTTCAAAAGGCCATGAACAGAAGGCGGCGGGGGCGGCCAGCCAAAGGGGGAGCATGACCCACCCAAGGAGACGTTAATCCTCATGAATAACGCAAAAAAAAATTGAATAACATCATCATTAAAACAGCCTCGGCGTAGCCTTGAAGAGTCTGGCTGAGCCTGGCAAGAAGGCTACGGTCCCATACCCTACTCTCCTCATCATGTAAACCTGCTTCTCTAGTAGTCTGAAAATATTTCTTGACACCTCATAGTCGCCCATATTAAGATTCGACTGCAATGAAAAAGCTGACCAATAGGGAGTTAGCACGATCCTTTGGGGTTTCGTTGACCCAGATTAAGCGCTGGGCGGTAACTTGCTTAGGGCGAGACCCTGAAGCGGATCAATCCGGAGGGGTTCGAAGGGAATACACTATTGATGACGCTTTCATGATTTATTTATTTGGCGAGATTTTAGTTAGGCAACTTCGCATGGGTCTAAAAGAAGCCAAGGCCCACATAGACCACATAAGGCCACAACTTATAGCAGAAAAATTACTTCCTTCTAACGTAAGTATTGAATTACCACTTAATACAATACATCTTATTCCAAAGGAGTTACTTGAAAAAGCTAAAAATAGAAGAACACAATATAAAGATATGATGATGCAAGGACCATTTATTAATCTTACTATTTTTAAAGAAAATGATTATTTAATAGAATGGGGAATTTTCTCATACTTGAGAAGTATTAATGGCAAGATAGAAGTAGAAACAGATTCAATTAAAAAGTTTTTTTCAGGAGGGTTAATATTTCCTTTTCGACCTGGTCCTCAACATGTCATTTTCCTTAATATTACAAAAGAAATATTTATGAGTTTAATTTTTAATTATATAAAAGGAAATAAGTAGTATTTTTTTTTCATTATAGTCGCATCTTGATGCGGGCGACTCAAATGGAGGGTTTCCAGCATGACGAATTTGGCCCTTAAATTCGCAATTCTAAAAAAATACCCCTCGCAATCTGCCTGTGCAAGGGACATTGGATGGAGTAAAAGCCTTCTATCCAAGTTTGTCCGTGGATGGCGGAAACCAAACTCCGATCAAAAAGAGGCACTTTCAAGAAAATTAGGAACGAAGGTCCATGAAATTTTCCCCGATTAATAAGGGGAGGCAGGGCTGGCACCAAGGGATTTGGTGATGCTATGACATCAGCTGTTCCGCATCACAGCAGATGGGGGGAGCCATTCGACCCGGAAGAGGCGGCCAGACTTGCTGAGATGACCAAGAAGCGGGCCATAGAATTGCAGGAGGAGTTCGAGTTGGATGATTTCAAACCTCTGGACCCCGCCGAACTAACCTCGACATCCGAACGGTTCAGGAACCCACCGCCGCCCCGCGATTACCTGATTAAGGGCGTCCTCCCCTCTAAGGTCGTGGCTGCCGTGATAGCCATCGGAGGCGTGGGCAAGGGCTACCTCATGATCATGCTGGGGCTGGCCCTGGCCACCATCAAAAAGATCGGGCCCTTGGAACCGACCCGAAAATTTAAGGTGATTTACCTGAGCGTCGAGGATGACCAGGATGAATTGGACCGACGGATGACCTATACGGTTGGCGCGATATGGCCGGAGGAGCCACCTAAGGAGATCGATAATTATATCGGCATATCCATCAGGGGGAAAAATTTGGGGCCGCTAATGATGCTCGACCAAGCCAAGAACCCGGTCATCGCCCCCGCCTACGACTGGCTCTGCAAGACCTTGGAGAAATTCCAGGATGTTGATGTCCTCATACTGGACCCAAAGTCCAAGTTCTATGGCCTGGATGAAAATAACAACACCCATTGCGCTGCCTGGGTTAACTGCCTGGAGTCCCTGGTGGCCCGGTTCAAGATTACCGTTCTTTTCTTACATCATGAGTCTAAAGCCCTGGCCGGGAGCATGAGTCAGGCTAGCAGTAGGGGTGGCTCCGCCCTGACCGATGGTTGCCGGTGGGTGGCCAACATCAAAACGATGGACAGGGAAACCGCGAAAAATTTTCAGATCGCTGATCCTCGGAACTATGTGGTGATGGATGTGACCAAATCCAATTATGCCCCTAAACTTCCAGAGCCGATCTATTTCCGGCGGGGTGCGGGTGGAGCGCTCACCCATGTGGACCTGGCCGCCGAGCGGATCCGGATAATCGCTGAGGGGCTTCTGGACGGTCTAGCCGCAGAGTCGGCGAAAGGCCGCCATTTCTCACGGCGGGACCTGCTTTACATGGATGAGCCAAAGCATATCATCGACTCCATCAAGAAGACGGTAACGGGCTTCAACCGGGTGCGTGACATTGGCTGGGCGGTGGATCAGTTGCTGGAGCACGGCTGGCTGAAAGAGGCGCCGGCAAGAAAAGCGAAAACCGGTCCCGAAAAACTGATCTTGCAGGTGGTCGGGACAGCAGATTGACACGGACCTAATATGCAAATTCGCTAATTCGCCTTAATCCGCTATTTTTCTAAAAAGCAGATTTAAGTGCATGAAATCATTAAAAAACAAAAGACAGCTAATTTGCTTTTTTAAAACCAAGAACAGCATATTGCTTAATAGGCTTAATTTCTTGAAATCATTGGGTAATAAATCTGCTAGTTTTTCACCCCTAAAGGGGGGAATATTCCGCCAGCAGATTAGCCTGGCGGGAATATCCCCATCCCATTTTAGGGGCCGTCAGATCATCAATTTTTATCCTTTCGAGGGAAGATGAACATCCTCGAGCTTTATCAGCGGGACGGCCATCAGGGCAAACGGGAAGCCAGCACCAACGGCGGCACCTGGGGTGGACACTGTCCCCATTGCGGTGGACGGGACCGCTTCCGAATCCAGCCCTTTTTCTCCGGTAGCAACTGGCATGAGGGTGGCCGATGGTCATGTAATCGATGTTACCCCAGGTGGTCCGACGCCCCCGGTTATCTGATGGTCTTCCATCGGATGACCTACCCTGACGCTTGCCGGGAACTAGGGATCGAACCAAAGAGGCGACAGGAGTTCCAGGCGGCACCCCTGGCCCCCAGACCGGCTTGGAAACCCGAGGATGCCGCGCCCCCGCCGTCAACTTGGCAGAAGAAAGCCACCGATTTTGTGGCCTGCGGTGAGAAGAACCTTTGGTCGGAGGCTGGGGCCGAAGCCAAGGCCTACCTGAAAAGCCGGGGCCTATCGCGCAACTTTATAAAGTTTGCTAGGCTGGGGTGGAATCCAGAGACACAGTTCGATGACTATTCCGTTTGGGGGCTGCCGCCAGAGCGCAACGAGAAGGGCAACCCAAGAAAGGTATGGCTGGCCCCAGGTATTGTCATTCCGGTCTTCGGAGGCGACGGCCAGTTGCTTCGAGTCAAGATTAGACGCAGCGAGCCAGATAGCAAACCGAAATATATAGCCATCGCCGGCGGCGCCGCAACTTCCTTTATGGTCCTGGGTGACGCCGCCGCCGTGGTCGTGGTGGAGGCTGAACTGGATGCCCTGCTGCTCTATCAGGAGGCGGGCGATCTTGCCACAATGATAGCGACGGGGTCGGCCCAATTCAAGCCGAGCGCTGAGGCGTTCGCAAGGCTGAAGAAAGCCCCCGCAGTACTGGTCGCCTTGGATGCTGAGCAATCGGGTTACGAAGCCTGGAAGTGGTGGCGGGACAACCTGTCGAATACCCGTTTCTGCCCTGTACCCGTTGGGAAAGACCCGACTGAGGCCCACCAAAAGGGGATAGATCTGCGGGCTTGGGTTGGCGCCTGTGTCCTTTGATTAAAAGGGCCTGCATAAGAGACCAACACCACTGGGCCCTAATGATGATCAATAAGAAACGATAATTATGGGCGATATGCCGGGATTGTGTTGTTAATGGCAAACCCTGCACCAAACCAAACCAGGCGGCCAAGCCTAAAAGAACTGCTTTCCAGTGGCGATTTGATTTCCCCGGAAGAACTGGCGGCGGCGCTGAAGATTGGCCGAGTTACGATTTACGCCTGGGTAAGGCGGGGCACTATTCCCTGCCTGAGACTCGAATCTCTGATTAGATTCGATCCGGCGGAAATTCGAGAATGGCTTGAGTGCAAGCGTCAGGCGGCCCGGAAAGCACCGGGGGGCGGCCCGGCCACCTGATTTGTATATCAGAAGATGTGGCAAATAACCTAATGATTAAAGCAAATTACAGATTCAGTTTACCTATATTACTGAGGCCAATTAATAGTTCCTATTCCATCGGATCGCAAAATTAATTTTTTTGAGGCTTCGGTTCTGATGATGGGAACAATTTTATGGCCTGAGTAATAATTTACCATTAGGACACGAGGAATCATTTATGAGTGGTGGACTTCTGGCGGAATTTTTCGCCATCGCCAAAAAGCATTGCGCCAATTATGGCGCGGTCGGACCTTATGGCAAGACAGACTATTGCTTTCCAGGCCCCAACGCCTGCGTCCTGAAGGAAGATAAATTATGCCCGTACTTCGACCCGGCGGTCATCGGTTACAAGACCTTCCGGGAAGCAGGGCTGCAACAGAAGTGGCAGGAACTATGGCAAGGTGTGCCGGAGAAGATCATCAATAAAATCTGCGGGATTTGCGGTGAAGAATTCCGGCCCACGTCTCCCCGGCAAAAATTCTGTTCCAAATGCCAGGGGAAAAGCCGCCGCGAAAGAACCCGGTTACGGGTCCGAAAGCATAGGCAGGAACAAAATTCGAGCAAGGCTCTAATGTAACGCTTTTAGCCTCCTGAGGGCCAGTATCCATGCGGGTTTCGGAAGGCGATTTTTGGCCCCCCTGTATGTTAAATCAAACCCGGAGTGAAAAGCGTTACATCGAGATTTTAATGGATCGAAAAATTGACTTTAGCCTCTTGACAAAATGATACCAATGGTTAATAATAAGGCCATGACAGGGCAGGAATTGAAAGGATGGCGGCGAAAGTGGGGGCTATCCCAAGATGAATTGGGCAGGCTTTTGGGGGTTGCCCGGTTCAGCGTAAGCCGATGGGAGATAGGAACCCGCGCCATTCCGTCTTTCCTGCCCTTGGCTCTTGAAGCCTTGGAAAATCGTATGAGAAAAGGAGGTTAGAATCATGGCTAAAAACGATTCTACCATCATAAAACCCTCATTGGAACCCGCAAAGCGCTGGGAACTTCACGATTTGCTGGCGGAGGCCAAAGGAGCGTTTATGGAGGTGGCGGCGATTTCTTGCTTGCGTCTCCGGGCCAATAACGGGGGGAACTTTACTAATGAATTCTGGCAAGTGTTATACAAAGACACGCCCTGGGACCCTGGCCATGAGTATTTTCTTCCCCCAGGGGAGTCGCTGGAAAAACTTTATTACGAACTACCTTCGGCCCTGGAAGAAAGTTTAAACATCCTCATACACCGCCTGGCTGCTACTGGCTGGAGAAAATTGGATAAGGCCGATGAGCTGGTTAGAAATTCTCAGCCCTTTGCCCACGACCCCAAAGCCCTGTGGAAGCAGCTGGAGGCCCTTGTCGCTGTGGCGGACGACCCGCTAAAGGTGAAGGAATGGGCCGGTAAGATTCACGATGAACTTGGGAAATGTGAGGTCTGTTAACATTATAATAATGACATTTGGAGGTGCGGCGATGGCCAAAATCAGGAAGCGAACTAACAAGAAGGGGGTCAGCTGGCAAATTGATTATTATGATCCCCAGGGCAAGCGGGTGATGAAGTGCTTTCCCAGAAAGGCGGACGCTGAGGCTTACCTGGGGAAGGTCCAGGCGGCCAAACGGGAGGGGCGCTATCACGATGTGTTTGACGTGAAAAAAGAGAGCCAAACTACCTTTAATGAACTGGTCCGCTTATATGCGGAAAACTTTGGAACCCAGAGGGCTTTTACCACAAGTAAGCGGTATCTTCTGGCCGTTGTGCATGACTACTTCGGGCATCTGCGCCTAGCCGAGATATCCTATCTCGCCTTAGAAAGCTATCGGAATAAACGCAAGGCGACTCCGGCAAGAGGCGGGAAGCTCCGGACCGATGCAAGCGTTAACCGGGAAATGGCCCTTATTTCTCATATTCTGAGCAAGGCCGTGGAGTGGGGGCTACTGGAAAGTTCTCCCTTCAAAAAGGGCAAAAGGCTTATCATCAAGGAAAATAACCAAAGGTTAAGGTTCCTTTCTAAGGCGGAAATTGAGGTCCTGTTAAAAGAGTGTCTTCCCCACCTAAGACCCATTGTGGAAACTGCCTTGCTAACAGGAATGAGAAGAGGAGAACTTCTTTCCCTTAAATGGGAGCAAGTCAGGAACGGTTTTATATACTTGACGGAAACCAAAAGCGGCAAGGCCCGGCAAATCCCCATCAATGACCGGCTGGCCGAAGTGTTCCGGGAAATACGCCGGGGGAATCAGTTAAAGTCCGAATTTGTATTTTGCGATTCCCAGGGGCGGCGGTTTTTGGAAGTGAAGCGGTCCTTTGCCTCAGCTTGCAAGAGGGCCGGGGTAGAAGATTTTCGCTTCCACGATCTGAGACACACTTTTGCTTCCCGGCTGGTTATGAAGGGGGCAAGTTTGAAAGCGGTGCAAGAACTCTTAGGCCACGCCGATTTGACCATGACCATGCGCTATGCTCACTTATCCCAGGAGCACTTGCGGGACTCGGTAAATCTGCTAAATGATTTGCCCTGTGGTAAAGAAGTGGTAAACATCGGCCCCAGAGGAAAAGGGGCTGACAATCTCCGCATTGCCAACCCCTTCTAATCTTTGCCAATTTTTGGTGGAGCTGAGGGGAGTTGAACCCCTGACCTCTTGAATGCCATTCAAGCGCTCTTCCAACTGAGCTACAGCCCCGTTAACCAAATATTGATTAACAAAAATGCCGGGGGCTGTCAACACCCTTGGAAGCGGCAAATTAATGGCCCCGCAGATTTATGCAAAGGGCTCTGGATAATTTGAGACTGTTGCAATTACACGAATAATCCCTGATTGTCACCCTGAGCGAAGCGGAGGGTCTAGATTCTTCGCCACCTACGGTGGGTCAGAATGACAAATAATAATCTCCTATTCCCACTAGGCGAACTTTTGCAACAGTCTCAATTTATCAAACTTCGGAGTTCCTCTGCGGTTCCATGCATCTTCAGGCCGCCCACCGGACAAACCCGGTCCTTTCTCTCCGGATTTTGCTATAATAGCACCTCAAGGGGGAAAACTGGGAACTTGTCCGGCCGACGTATTAATATCCTGCATACGGTGGTGAATCCGCCAGGGGGAGGCTCCCCTTGACCCCCCCCTCCCCTTCCCGCCCCTGGGCTATTTTGCACACCGAATCCTCCTTGGGCTGGGGCGGCCAGGAACTGCGCATCTTGGCCGAAGCCGCGGCCATGCGGAGCCGGGGGCATCACCTGATGGTGGCCTGCGATTCCCGGAGCCAGCTTTACCCCCGGGTCAAACAGGCGGGATTCGAGGCTCTTCCTCTCATCTTCGGGGGCTGGCGCAACCTCGGCGCCTTCCTGGCCCTGCGCCGCATCCTGAAGGCCCGGCGGGTGGACGTCCTTAACACTCATAGCTCCCTGGACTCCTGGGTGGGCCTGCTGGCGTGGCGGACCTTAAGAAAGCGGCCGATACTCGTGCGCACCCGGCACCTGTCCACCCCGGTCAGGGATAACTGGCCCACCCGACGTCTTTATCACACCCCCCAGGCCATCATCACCACCGGGAACCACATCCGGGAGCTGCTGGCCCGCCGTCTGGAGGTCCCCCGGGAACGCATCTTTTCCATTCCCACGGGAATTTCTTTGGAGGAGTTTACCCCCCGGGAGCCGGACCAGGAACTGCGCCGTCAGCTGGACATCCCCGCCGCGGCCTGGATCATCGGCTGCGTGGCGGTGCTGCGCTCCTGGAAAGGGCACGTTTATCTTTTGGAGACCTTGAAAGAGTTGCGCCAAGAGGGCTTGCCGGTCTACCTGGTGTTGGTGGGTGAAGGACCCTGGCGACGTGTTATTGAAGAGAAGATAGCCGAATTGGCCCTGGCTCCCTGGACGCGTCTGGTGGGCCACCAGGAGGAGGTGGCCCCCTGGCTGGCTCTCATGGACGCGGTGGTCCTGGCCTCCTATGGCAACGAAGGGGTGCCCCAGGCGCTGCTCCAGGCCCTGGCCATGGAGAAGCCGGTGGTAGGGGCCGCGGTGGGCGGCATCCCGGAAGTGGTTATTCCCGAAAAGACGGGGCTGCTGGTTTCGCCCCAAGACCCCCGGGCGTTGGCCCAGGCCCTGGGCCGCTTCCTGGCAGACCCAGCATACGGCCGGCAATTAGGCAGGGAAGGACGGCAAATGGTGAAGGAAAAGTTTTCCCTGGAGGGAATGGCCCGGGCTGTGGAGGAGGTTTATTGGTCAGTGAGCAGCGAGCAGTGAGCAGTTGCG
>VGSW01000133.1 GCA_016874915.1 Deltaproteobacteria bacterium | reverse complement strand
TAAAGCCTGGAAAGCCCTATTGTTCGTATCGGCTGATTGTTTGCTTCGATGGATTGTCTGGTGGTCACTACTTTTCCCAGTGGGGACGGAGATTAACACTCTGGGAATTTATTGTCAAGAAAAAAGTCCCAAAAAAAAAAAAAACAGATAAACCAACTAGTTATATATTATCAAAGGCCCCAAAAACTATATAGAGGGTCCCTGCTCCCCAGTTAAGAAGAACTATTAGGGAGAACGCCTTGCCCTCGGTTTAGTGAAATGACCTGTTGCCGACAGGCTCATGCGGTAAATTTTTTTATCTTTATCATTTCCCAGTAAGTAAATCAGGATTGGGATATTGCGAGTGGGCGCACCAGGATTTTGAAGCTCAAGGTGTTTTCTCTGAGCGCCTCAGGGAGTCCCTCTCAGATAGCCAACCGAGAGGGAGGTTACGGCCTATAGTAATCGGGCCCGGTGGAAGGCGCGGTGACAGTTCCGGCGGTTGACCTTGGGTGCATCTTCGGGCCTTTGCCGATGTTTATTGGGAGAAGCAAACAAATAGGGGAGGAGACGTTCGGAGTCTGGGGGGCCTCTATAACAGGTGGTGGCTTGCCAGGGAAAAAACGTCTTTCTTTTCCCTGGCAGGCCCCAGCCCGATTTCTTACCCAGGCCTTTCCATTTCGGCCGGCTAAAGGAAGCCTGAGGATGGCCCCCTACTGACTAAGCGTCTTCAGCCGGAGGTAACTTCCTTTTTATTCTAAATCTATGGCGTTGTAGATTTCTAAATTCCCCTTTACTTGCCCAGGTTTTTTTTGCTATAAGTCGGGAAAAACCAGGGGGGCGGGCGAATGAGGGGAAACAGAATTAATCGGTTCTGGTCTTTGGTTCTGATGGCGCTGATGATTTCCTATGGGGCCGTGGCCTCTCCCAAACCGGCGTCGGCGCTGTCCTCCGGCGATACCCTGGTAGTCACCGCCGTGCCTGCGGCTTCGGTGGTGGGCGTAGCCGCGGCCGGCTATCTGCTTTATAAGAATCGCCTCTCTCAACCCGCAGATGCCAAAGGCCGCTTGGGCTATAAAGGCCCCGGGGAATTTTACATCGGCGGTTTTTTCGGCGGCTCTTTTGTGCCTGGCACTGATTGGACGTATCAGATAGGCGGCCAGAATATCACCGCCCGGCAGATGACCATCGACCCCGGGGTCACGGGCGGTATCAAATTGGGGTACTTCCTGGATAGCTGCCCCTATTTCGGAGTGGAAGCCGAGGGCAGCATTGGCAACCATCCTCAACCCAGCCAAACTGTATCTTTAAATCCGCCGCTGGCCGGGGCCACTACCGGCCGGGTGTCCGGCCAAACCCTTCTTGCCTGGACCATGGCCTTTCACTTCGTGGGGCGTTATGGCTTCCTCCCTGACCAGGAAGTCCCTTTCGGCCGGCTGCAACCATACGTGGGCCTAGGGCCGGGCCTGGTTATGCTTTATGGCGAAGCTGATTTGGCCAAGAACTTCTCCCTGGAGGTGGAGGCCGGCGTGCGCTACATGTTCACCAAGCATTTGGGCGGTTTTCTGGAATATAAATTCAGCAAGCAATGGAGCGTCGAATTAGAATCGCAGCAACTCGCTCCTGCCACCGTTACCGCGAGCAAAGCCGTCTTTGACTTCGACCGGCATCAGGTGGTTGTGGGTTTGGCATATCATTTTTAACCGGCCATCCATGATCGATGTCCACTCCCATATCCTGCCGGGCATAGATGATGGTGCCCGAGACATGAAGGACGCCCTGGAGATGGCCCGCCTGGCCGTGGCGGACGGCATCCGGGTAATGGTGGCCACCCCGCATCTTTTCAAGCACAAGAATGGGGACCTTGGGGCCATCAACGAGAAAAAGGTCATTTTAGAGCACCTCGACAGGTTTCGAGACAGGTTGGCGGCAGAGGACATTGCCCTGGAAGTCCTGCCAGGCTGCGATGTCCCGTTGAGTGAAAAGGCCTTGAGCCTGTTGGAAGAGGACCGGGTAATGACGGTTAATGACGGTAACCGCTATCTTTTACTGGAGTTGTCCCACTTTGCCATCCCACCCTCCCTGGAAGAAATCTGCTTTCGCTTGCAATCCCAAGGGCTCACCCCCATCATCACGCATCCCGAGAGGCATCCGCTCATTTTGGAGAGGCCGGAGAGACTGGAGCATCTGGTAGACCTGGGGTGCCTGGCCCAACTGACTGCGAGTAGTTTGACGGGCGGCTTCGGACGGCAGATTGCCAGGGTTTCCCGGCAGTTGGTGAAGAAAGGGTATATTCACCTGTTGGCCTCCGACGCGCATGACCCCCGCCATCGCCCGCCGAGGCTTAGCAAAGCGGTAAGCGAACTTTCCAGGCTAATTGGTCGGGAGCGGGCCCTGGCCATGGTCACCCACATCCCCGAAAAGATCATCAAAGGAGAGCTGGCCACTTAATTTAAATGAAAAGACTTGGTTTGGAGGAGGACGGCGAGATACACTAAGCCCAATTCCAGAGGGCCTGATCTCGGAATCTGTTGCGGGTCAACGGCATTATTATAATTCGCAAACATGGCCACAGATCGCCCGAAGGCTTTTGGCCGTTCTTAATAAAAGGCGGTATTAAAAGTACCTGCAGTAAGTGATAGAGACGTTAGCGATGGAGCAATCCTTTCAGGCCGCCACCCGTCTTTTGAGCTCGGCGACCTCCTGTTCCAGTATTCTCACCCGCCCCACCAAATCGGCGTGTTCATCCCGCCGTACGATCACTTCATACAAGCGGGCAATGGACCGGTTGGTTTCGTCATTGCGACTAATAAGGTCGGTATGGACTGCATCGATGCGGCCGATGATATCGACATGGATCGTATCGATGCGCTTATTAGTATCGTCAATGCGCCGGCTCTGATCCGCCAGGTGCAGGTTCAAGTCGTCGAGACGCTTGTTGGTGAGAACCAACGTGGCCTTTAATTCCCCATGCTCCTGCTTGAGCGTTTGCAACTCCGGCAACACCAGCTCTTTAATGGCCGCCAACACTGCTTCTTTCATGGTCATGCTAGGCGCCTCCCGTCGCCTTTTACCAAAGTCTAAGGCATCCATCGCAGCCGGTCAAGTGAAAGCTATGGTCTGGCCAAATAATCAGCAGCCAGCATAGCGGAGATCGTCCTCCCCTTTTCTCAAACGGTGTCTTTCGCTTTGTGAAATTCAATCTTTTCCAATGTCTTGACGTTGCCGAGTGAGAGGGCGAGATTGATCAAATCCTTCCGATTCAGCTTTCCCAAACCCCTTTCCAAATTAGTTTTATTGAGGGACAGAAGGGACCAAACTTCTTCCCGGCTGAGGCCGGTTTCCAGCAAGGCCGTTATTACCAGTTTGGGGTCGAAGTCATAGGAGACCGACTGTTTGGGGCCGTAAACTAGGTCTCCTACCTGGATAGGCCCGTTACCCTTCACCCATTCTTTTAGGCGGGAAGCCAGTTCCTTTTCCATCTTCTGTAAGGTCAAGAGGAGGGAGGCGGCTTTCTGCGCCTGCTCCCGACTGGCAGGGGCCGCCACCTCAACTGGGACAAGTGACTGGGCCATAACAGGACAGTGGGAGGTCACTCCGCACATCCCACAGAAAGAGCCAGGAACGGGGTCAAAGGTTTTGTCTTTTTCGATGACGTTGATCCTGGCATCCAGCTCGTCCGACACATCAGCCAAGTCTTGGGGCATGAGAAGCACCTCCCGTTCCTTGCCATAGCGCAGAAAGTGAAGGCGTAAAAGCACCTCCTGGATGTCTTGGTACAGGGCCTGCTTGAGGCCCCAGGCGTAGGTCCGAAGCTGAAGGTCTTTGGCCACATCCTGGGGAACCTCCCGGCTGGATTTCCAGTCCACGATGACGCCAAGACCGTTTTGGCGAAAATGGAAATCGAGGACCATGCGGAAGCGGGCTCGCTTGGAGTCGAATTTGACGGGCCGCCATATGCGGTCGAAGGCCAGCCGGCGCTCCACTCCGGGGGCCTCCAAGCCTGATGGCAGGACGAAGCCTTCATAGAAGCGTCCCCAGATTTCGGCAACATCGGCTATGGCTCCTTCGGGGGCGGCTGTCCGGGCCCAGTCCCAGTCGGTGGCAAGGCCCAGCGTGATCAGCCGGTTCAGGTAGTCCGCCACCATGCCGTGCAGAATCTGCCCCCGTTCCCGGGCTTTATGCCTGGCCCGGGGGATTCCGTCCAGGTAGACGGTCTTGTAGGCATGGGGGCACCGGTCATATAAATCCAACCGGGAATACGAGTATTGGCGCTTGTTCATGTCGTCCTCCTGTGATAAAAGGCGCCTCCTCCGAAAAGCGGCCCCCTGAGAGGCCCCAGGAGGCCCGATTTCGGGGGAGGCAAGGGTTTGGGTAGGGGGTTGAAAGACCCCTCAGAACAGTCCGGCTTCCTTCTGCTCGCCCGGCTTCTGCTCCGGGACAGAAGTTGGGGAGGCCTCCTCAAACTGCTCCGCTTGGGTGACCGCTCCGGGGACTTCGCCATCTCCGGGTTCCGGCGAAGGAGTTTCAGCCTCCGGCTCCCCTTCGGGACCCAACTGCCCCTCCTCCACGGCCCCATCCGGGAAAAACTCCGCCACCGTTTCCGCCTGCTCCTCCATGGGTTCGGCGTGGGGCGGCACCAGCATGCGCCGGGCCTCGGCCTCGATCTGCCCCATCTTGACCCGGTGCTCCAGGCGCTTCCGGGCGATTCCGTAGCCCAATTCCGCCAACTGCGACTCCGGGCCCCGGTACTCCAGGGAAACCACGAATACCACCATATTTTGGCCGGACGTGGGTACGGTAACGGTCTTGGGGGACAGCACCATCCACAGGGGGATGCCGGCCAAAGGGCCGCCGGTTATGGTTTTAACCAGGGCCAGAGAAGATAAAATGGCGTTCACCGTGTTCCAGGAGGTGGTGCGGAACTTGTGGACTCCCCCGATACGGTCGGTGCCCTCGATCAACACCTGAAGAGTGCCGAGAATCTTGCACCGGTCCTGGCTGTTGTAATAGGGGCCGATCCGTTCGCAGGGGCAGGGGACCTCCTGGTACTTGCCATTCTGTCCGGCCAGGCGCTGGGCCGCCTCCCCGTCCCCGGAGCACCAGCAGCGGTTGCCCCGGTAGCAGGCGTAACGGGTCTGAAAGTTTAAATCCACGTCATCAAAAAGCAGCCGCACCGGGATCTCGTTGATCTTGCCGCCTTCGGGCTTGAGCCGGGCCATGAGGGCCGTGTCCGGCAGGAGCCGCCCGGCCGCGTCCCGCTGCAAGGTGGTTATCTGGAAATGATCCAGTTTGCGGGGCTGCGAGAACTGCTTGCCGCCCTGGGAGGTTTTCACCTCTCCCTTGTCCCCGATCTTGATTTTCCCTCTTTCCGCCAACTGGGGCGTCAGGCCTTTGACCGCCATAGAATTTCCTCCTTCAGGATTGTGTTTTTTATCTTTTGTTTTTCCTCAGCCTGCGCCGCGTGACGAAGCCGCAGATCAGCCAGCCGGCGATGAAGCCGGCCAGAAACCAGGCAACCTTTTCCATAACCGGCACCTCAGAACAGAGCATCATCAGCGTCCTTTCAGGGTCCTACTTTAAAAGCCGAAACCGGCGTTCTTCTTCGATTCTTCCAGCAAATTGAAAAGGGGAGGCGGATTTGACCCCGCCTCCCCCAAAACACCTTACCCTGCGGCTACATGCTCATGGGCATCACCAGGCTGTAGCAGTGGGGGTTGTCAGGGTCCATGATCCGGCAGGGCCGGCCAGGGTCATTGACCGACAGAACCGCCTGCTCCCCCTTCATGACCTGGAGCGGCTCCAGCAGATAGCGGGCGTTGAAGCCGATCTGCAAGGGTTCAGCCAGGTCCCCGGCGGTCTCCAGGATGCCCGCGGTCTCCCGGCCCGCGCCCACTTCGGGGTTCTCATGGGCGATTTCCGCGGCGCCATCGGAAAAGGTGAAGATCACGCCCCGGAACGGCCCCTGGGTCAGAAGGGAGATGCGCTTGAGGACCGCGGCCAACTCCTGGCGGCTGAAGGTGAAGGTATGCCGGAATTCTTCCGGGATGATCCGCCGGTATTCCGGGAACTTTTTGTCCAGGATCCGGACGGACAGTTCCTTGTCCCCCGCCTTGAGGCAAAGGGCCTTGTTCCTGACCCCGGCCTTGACCGCGCCTTCCCGGGCGTAGCCGTCTACGAACCGCCTGATCTCCCGCACGGCCTTGGCGGGCACGAGGATGCCCTCCCCCAGTTCCAGCCGCTCCACCCCCGGCAGGAGCCGCTCCGCCAGACTCAGCCGGTGGCCGTCGGTGGACACCAGACGGAGCCAGGCTTCGCCCTCGTGTTTCACCCGTTCCCAGAAGACGCCGGAGAGGTGGTATTGCAGATCGTCCCCCACGGAGAAAACGGTCTTGTCGATCAGTTCCAGGAGCAGTCCGGCCTCCAACTCCACCAAGCCCTCTTCCCCGATCTCCGGAATGGGCGGGTACTGGTCTGCAGGCAGGGTGTTGAACTTGTAGCGGGACTCGCCCACCTCCAGCTTCACCTGCCGGTCGTCGCCCCGGATTTCCACCCGGCCCTTGGGAAGGTCCTTGGCCAGGCTGTGCAGGGCGTGGGCCTGGACGGTGAAGGTGCCCGGCTCCAGCACCTCCGCGGGGTAAAAGCCCCGGAAGCTGGTTTCCAGGTCGGTGGCCGAGACAATCAGGCCGCTGCCGTTGGTCTGGATGAGGCAATGGCTCAGAATGGGGAGCGTCCCCTTTTTGTCCACCACGCCCAAAGTGTGGTTGACTCCCTTCATCAAAACTTCCTGTTCGATATGAACCTGCATTGCTTTTCTCCTCTTTGGCGAAATTTTTGATGCCGCATGCTGCGGCAAGTATTTTTTATAGCAAGGAAAGGCGGGGACCCTCCCGGATCACCCGCCATGGTGGTTGCATTACCGGTCGGCTGCATCTAGGCCGGTGCGGGGCTCACTCCGGACTCGGCCTCACTTCCGTTAATCCTCACCACCTCCTGGCGGCTGGCGTTCTCCAGCATGGCCTTCTTCACCAGGTTCAGGTGCTTGATGATGAGGTCGATCTTCATGAGGTTGACCTGGGCGTTGCCCTGGACCACCCGGGCCAGCACCCGGCAGTCTTCCGGGGAAAAGGACTTGACGATCAGCGCGGTTACCGCGTCCAGGGCCTTCTCCCAGCGGGCCACCACCTCCAGGTCCTGCTTTTTGGGCAGGGCAAACAGGGCCCGGTCCTTTTTGGCCTCCACCATGACATTGACGAAGCGCCGGAGATGGTTATAGCTGGGCAAATCCCCGGCCCTGACCTTGCGGAACACCACTTCCTGGTCGCCGGGGTCCTTGAGGCGGCTGATTTCGAAGGCCTGGGAGGGGGAGATCAGCCCCAGGGTCAGGGCCTCCTGGTACCTGGGGGTCAGGTTCAACAGCGACAGGCGCTCGTCCACCCGCCATACCTGCTTGAAGCCCAGTTTCCGGGCCAGCTCTTCCCTGGAGTAGCCGTTGTCCATCATTTCCTTAAAGGCCCGGGCCTCTTCCAGGGGGGTCAGGTCCTGGCGCTGGAGGTTCTCCACCAGGGCCATTTCGGTGATCTGGCGCTCGTTGGCCTCAATGATGCGCACCGGCACCGTGGTCAGCCCGGCCATCTGGCAGGCCCGCCAGCGCCGCTCCCCGGCGATGAGCATGAACTTCTCGCCCCGGGCCACCGCCACCAGGGGTTCAATCAGACCCTGCTCCTTGATGGACAGGGCCAACTCTTCCAGGGCCTCCCGCGGAAAAAACTTGCGCGGCTGATCCGGATTCGGGTAGATTAAAGACAGGTTGACTTCGCAGCTCCCGTTTGACGGGGTCTGGGAAGCGGGTTCGGGGGCCTGTGGGCGCAGGCCCTCTTCTTTTTTGGGTTTTGTTCCCTTTCCCGGATGGGGGTCCTTGGGCTTGTAGTTGTCGCACAGCCCCTCCTTCCGGGTGCATTTGCCGGTGCCGCCGGGAATCAGTTTGCCCTTGATGGGGCTGGCTTTCCGTTTCCAGAATTCGCAGGCGGCGCAGTCACCTGTGGCCATCCGTTTCTTCCTCGCCATGGTTCACCTTCCCTCCACCCGGGCCTTGTCGCTGGCCAGGGCTTCCTCCCTGGTGGCGAATGGCCCGAAAAGTTCGCAGTCCTCCCGGGACTCGGTATCGAAATACCCCTGATACTCCCCGTCCTTCTCATAGAGAGCCTCGTCTTCGTCCTGGGTCTCGATCAGGTAAACGTGCCAGATCGCGTAAGGCACGTGCTTCAGATAAAACGGCATCGTTGCACCTCCTTATTTTGGTTTATGCCACTTCCAGTTCTCCCCGGGCCTTTTGGGCCGCGCAGTCAGAGCACATCCTGACATGGCGCTCATCGTCGTCGATGTGCCCGTCTTCGCTGCCCCGGGGCCCCAGGCAGATATCGCAGAGGGGCTGCTCCACTTTCCCGATTATCTGTCGGACATACTCCGGGTTGACCCCGGTCCCCCGGACCTCGTAATCCTTGAAGAATATCGGGTTTCCATCCTCGTAAAACCGGGGACTTCCCCATTCTTCCAGGTACTTGTCCTGCTCCAGGATGATCACCCTTGCGGGGCTGTCGGCGGAAACGTCCTCAATGAGCCCGTTGACGATGTCCACCACCACCGTAACCATCCGCTCACCTCCTTAAAAAAGATCTTTTTGTCTGGGGTTGTAATTGTGAGGGAGTTCGGGAGCCTCGATTCCCAGGCTCTCCTCCAGCCACCGGGCCACCAGGCGCCGGTGGCAGAAGGCCCCCGGCGGCTCCCAACACAACAGGATGCTGTCCTGCCCCAGCTCTTCATAGACCATGTGGGGGTCCAGCCGGTCCAGGATAGCCTGGTACTCCCTCCGGTACTCGTCTTCCTCCATCGCCAGCATGTCCTCCCGGGGGGCCAGGGCCGGGTATCTCCGGCCCCGGAACCACTCCGGGGTCTTCAGGGCGATGGACACCAGGTTCGGATCGTTTTTCACATAGAATCGCCAGAAATGGCTGGTGTGCATCAATCCTCCTCTTCCACGGGAATCAACACCTGGCTGTCCGGGGCATTGAAGGCTTTCCATGCCGGGGTTTGGGCCAGTACGGGATAATCCTCTCCATCCATTTCCAGGCAGTCGGGCACGGAGTCTTCCTCCACGGTGAGGTAGGCCACCGCGTCCAGGATGTCTTTCCGGGTGCGGCTATCCCAATACTCTTGCGCCCACCCGATCTGGTCTTCCCGGCTCCAGGCAAAGAAGCCTTCGGGCAACTGCTCCGGCCCGAGCTTCATCATCCCCTGGCACAAAAACCGGATGTTCAGCCCTTGCGCCTCGCTCATATCTCGCTCACCTCCTTTCTCAGTTGATCCAAAAGCTCCAGGACCTCGGCCTTTGGCCCCTGGAGGTAAATGGGCGGGAACTCGCCCCGGCGTGATGAATAAATACTCACGTGGGTGGTCTCCTGCCCGTTCAGAACCTGGTGGGAGGCATACCTGAACCAGCCGTTGCGGCCCCGGCACTCGATCATGGCCTCCCTCCCTTAATTGAGGTCTATCATTCGTTTGTAGCTGCCGGAGATGCTGCTCACGTCGTCCAGCTTGGACGCGGCTGCGGCCACCTGGTCCGCCAGGCCCGCCAACTGCTGCTTCAAAGCCTCGTTGTCCTTCAGGCTTTCATAGTCGGTGCCGTTGAGGGAGGCCCGCAGGTTGCCCAGGGCTTCCTCCACCTGGACGTCGCCAAAGATGTTCAGGTCCCGGAACCACTCCTCCACCCGTCGCACGCTTTCCAGGGTGTCATTTCTGACTATCCGGCCGTCCTTCAGGCGGGCGGAGAGATTGGTCGCCACTTCCAGGACCTTTTTCCGGAGATAGACCACCGCCTCCTCCACCATTTCCTCATACCTGGCCTGGAGTTCCGCCCTGGCCCGGTCATAAGCCTCGATGACTTCCGGGGCGCTCCCTTCCTTGATCTCCGCGCCCTTGATGTCAAAGACGCTCCAGAAAAAGTCGAACTTACGCCGAAGCTGGCTCTTGGTGGGATAGTGAGGTTGCAGCCGCGGCCAGATGTCCGGGTATTTCTCCCGCCATTGCTCCTGTATGGCTTCATAGTGGGCCACGAACTCGTCGGCCCGGGCCAGGTACT
>VGSW01000132.1 GCA_016874915.1 Deltaproteobacteria bacterium | reverse complement strand
GACAGTCATGCTCGGTTCGAAATTCCTCCTGAAAGACCAGGAGATTCATGTCCTCGTAAACCGGCTTGTTTAAAAGCTTTGGCATTCAACATAGTTACATTATTTGCTGAGCAGAGTCAATAGGCCATAATATAATATATTGAAATCCTGGCCTGAACAAAACGCCCAGCCCTTCAATGCGGTGGTGGGGAGACATTTCCAATTAAAACGGATCACCCTCTTTACTAAATATTTTATTAGACAAGTGCCTCACTGCATATAATTTTAACTATTTCTGATTTTCTCTCTTCTTTAGCGCCCTTAGCTACCCAATCTTTCATGTTATGTTGATGATAAATATTTATTAGAGATTTTAGCAAGTCATCCCCTGCTATGCCATTGCCCCTAAGGCGATTCAGTTCCCTATTTATTGCCGCAGTAATAGGGCCTCGGAAGGCTTTTTCTAACGTGGTTATTTGTCCACGCAGATCATCATCTTTTGCCATGCCGAACTGTAAACGCATTTCTCTGATAACGTATCTTTGACCGTGGGATAGCGAAAGAGCCTGTTCTTTCATCGCCAATCGGTGCTTGACTTCTTCTTCAAACGATTTCTTGACTTTCATGACCATCTGGTTATGGTCGGCAGGCAAAGGCTCTGAGGGCTGATCTGGTCCGCACTTCAAGATGCTCAATACTTTAGAAATATCTTGGTTCACAATCTTCTTATCCCGGTTCATGAGGAAAAGTTTCTGATATTTCCCGGCCTGACAAAATACAAAGCTGCCCTTTGTATCCGAAGCCTTCCCTACCCTGATACCGTCCCTCAAATTGACTATCCTCTCAAATTCCTCAGGATTCTCCTTCTTTAGCTGGCGCATGAATTCTTCGGCTTCGTTGAGGTCTATGATATCATCAGGTTCTTCAAATAGACTGAGTTGCCCCCCGCTCTTTTTCTCATAAATGGCATACATGGCTTCTTGGTTTAGCTCTTCGGTGAGGTCAAGGACAGCTGCATCCTCGCCAATCGTTTCGTGAATTTCCCGAATCCGGTTTGCCAGCTTGTCCTTTAACCCAAGATTTTTATCCAATTCAGTTTCTGGCAGGAAGTTATATCCCCAAATCACATCATGCTCTGAACCGATCCGGTCAATCCGTCCGAACCTTTGAATTAACCGCACCGGGTTCCAGTGCAGGTCATAATTGATGATCTTGTCCCCGTCCTGGAGGTTCAGACCCTCGGAAAGCACATCCGTGGCCACCAGGAGGTTGATCTCCGATTCATTTTTATGGAAGCGGTATTCGGGATTCGCCTTGGGAGCGAATCGCCCCACTACCCGGACTTTGCTCTTGTCGCCACTATAAATAACCTCGATGTCCTGTCGCTGTCCCCCAGGGTTGAGATTGTCATAGAGATATTGGGCAGTATCGGCATATTGAGTGAAAATCAGCACCTTCCCCTCAGAAAGGGGTTTGCTCGTTAATCTTCTTAAAAGGGTCTGTAGTTTTGCGTCCTTATCCGGAGTAATGGGTGCTACCAGGTCTATCATCTCCTTGAGCAAATCCATGTCTTGCTTGATGTCCCGAAGCAAGGGGTCCCCAAAGTCGGCAATTTTATATTTGCCGGTTAAGCCCCGCATTACATCAAACAAATCCTTTTCGTCCCACATATCGGATTCATAAAGGAGCGCCTGGGCTTCATCCCCTGCTGGCACCATCCCTTGATAAAGGGCCTCCAAGAAAAGTTGATGAATCCGAAATAGCCTTCCCAAGGTGGCACGAAAAGCATAAACGCTGGATTCAAACCGTTTAAAGAGCATGACCCGAATAAGGCCCCGGAGATTAGCTCCGGCTCGCTGTAATTCGTTATATGGGGCTTTCTTCTGCTTATCCTTTTCCACATAATTCCAAAGGCCATATCGGGCATAGGTAAGTTCCTTTGCCCCTGTCTTCCCCCCGGCCCGGCCTTTGGGCCGCCCTAAGTACCGGCGAATCTGGTTATATAGCCCCTGGTAAGTGGCCTCAATGCTATACTCGATGGTTTCGAGTTCGCGTCTCGGAAAGAACTGCTTCTTTTCTCCTACAAGGACATAGGCCCGCCTCCTCCCTTCTGCATAATCCTGAAAACGCGAAGGATTGACGGGCCTGCCGGTTTCTGCATCATGGCCATACCACCGCAGAATATGGCTGCGGGTGCGCCGAATAAGGATTTGGCTGAGCAGGTCTTGCAGGCGGCGTTTCCCTTCATCAATGGCCCGGAAATATTGTTTGAGGTCCGGTGGAATGATGGGCAGGTCCGTGCGGTCATCCTGGTGAAAGAGCTTAATCTGATTGTAGATGTCCCAGGCCGTCCTGGTACGGGGAGTGGCCGTGAGAAACACCGTCCGCTTCCCCGTGGCTAAGAAATTTTCCAGGACCTTATATCGCTGTGTATTGGTGTGGCGGAAATTGTGGCTTTCATCCAGCAGCACGAAATCCCGGTCCCGGTATCTCACATCATCCAGGAGATAATTGATCTGGCCGTCTTCCCCTTCCTTTAGCAGCCCCATGGAAAGGACCCTGGCGTTGAGGTGGTAAATCTCGTTGTAGCGCTCCCACATTTCCACCAGAGAGGCCGGGCAGATAATTAAGGGCCTGGCATGGTAGCTGCGCTCAAAATGCTTGACGATGGCCGAACCGATGTAGCTTTTCCCCAGCCCCACCACGTCGGCCACAAAACAGCCGCCGTAGTCCTTGATGATCTGGATGGCCTGACGCACCGCCACTTTCTGAAAGTTCGCCAGCTTCTCGGTGATGTCGTCATCCCAGAGGATTCCCGCCTCTTCGGTTTCTTCTAAACGGTCCTTGACCAGAGCGTAGAGGGTTTTCAGATAAACGTCATAGGGAGTGACTTCCGCCAGGGCCCAGGAGGAGCGAAGCTCCTGCATCAGGTGTTCATCGAAGTCCTGGGCCTCATTCCAAAGTTCTTCAAACCACCGGCTCAACTCTTCATGATTATTAGTGCCGTGCACCACCACATTAAGTTCGGTGTTGTGGGTGATCCCGGAGATGGACAGGTTTGACGACCCGATGATGGCGATGCCCTTTTCATAGCGTCCATCATCCCGATAATCGAAAATGTAAGCCTTGGCGTGCAGCCGCCCCTTGGTATAGACCTTGACCTTGAGCCGCTTCTCTTCAATGAGGCGCACCAGGGCGCCGATCAGGGCCTCCCCTTCATCGGTCTGATCCATAACCTCCACGGCTTCCTTGAGGTTTTCCCTGGTCCGGTCCACCATGTGCCGGACTTCCCCCCGCTTGGGGAAGCGCATCCCCTCCGCCGCTCGCTCCACCAGTTCCAGGCGCTTGTAGCCCTCGCTAAGCTGTTCCAGGGTTTCCTGATTGGTGGTGTTGCCGATGAGCAGCCGGAGTTCCCGGACGTTCTCCAGGTTTTTTTCGATGGGTTCCAGGCCGGAGAGAAAAAAATACCCCACCGCAAACTTGGCCCGCTCCGTGGAGGGGAGTATCCGGTTGATGTGGTCCACCAGTTTTTCGGTGCGGTTGTCAACGATGTCGTGGGCGGGCATGGGGCCTTAAGTTATACCAGGCTGATTTCCTGGCGTCCTCCCAGGGCCTCGTTGATAATCACCAGCTTCCCCTGGTCCATCCTCAGGAGTTGCTCATTGGCGTTCAACAGTTCCATGCCGTAAACCGTGCCGTCCGGCGCCAGGTCAACGTTAAGCTCATCGCTCACCCGGATGGTTTCCACCTGGGCCGTTTTATCATGCAGCCGGATATAGGCGATGTTGCGCTGCGGGTCATAAGTTATCTTCATGGCCTGTTCCTCTGCTCTGAAAAGTCAGTCAGCTTCTCTTTGCGCCCTTTGCGCCTTTGCGAGAAACTATATTCACGCAAAGCCAGCAAGATCGGCAAGGATTTTCATGTGTTACGGGTGGGCCAGCGGCCCATGGGGGACTGTCTTAATAATATCGCACAATCACTGTAATCACCAGCCAATCGCCTTCTTCCCCCACGGCGTAGGCTTCCACCTGTTTGAAGGCAAAGTCGCGGCCCCGCCATTGGCCCTGAAAAGGGAAATTGCGCCGGAAGCCGGTGCGTCCGAACTTAACCGGAAACCGCTCCCCCTCCGTGACCGTGAGCATCACTTCCTGCTCGGTGGCTCCCCGCTCCGTCATCCGCTCCAGGGCATGGGGGTGAAAACGAATTCCCATCTATTCCCTCTTAGAGATCGGCCTGTTCCGCCTTCATATAAATATTCATACCACATCCATAGGCCTCCAAACCTCAAGGCCGATTAGGTGGGCAAAATCGCCGTCATAGGTCACGATATCTGAAAGCGTGATGGACTTTCGCTGCATAGTTCCTACATGCAAAGAATCGCCAGTCATGAGACCGTAATTGGCCCGTTCATCCTTGGTGTCAACCATCAGCTTGGCCCCGATGATTAAAACCTTCACCCCGATGGCCAGGGTGTCTTCACACTGTTGCTGATATTGGCTTAGCGTCTGAGCCTGCTGACGGTGGGCTTGCAGCCATTGCCTAAGTTCTATCGCCCTGGGGCGGGCTATGTATCCCCTGGCAAAGGCTTCGGCCATCATCAGCTTGTGCATCAGGTCGGAGAGCACCTGAATATTTACGTACGCAGAAATTTCGCCCAGAGCAATACGGGTAATAAAGGCATTTACCGCGGCTGACCTGCCTTGAAAGTGGAGGAAAAAGATATTGGTGTCCACGAAAACCTGGCTTTTGGCCGGGAGGGCGGCCAGGTCATGGATAGCCATGCCCTCTTAATCCTCCTCAAATATCTCTTCCGGGATTTCCGACCAAATGCCCATAGTTTTTTCGGCGGCTTTTACTCGCTTAATCCTATCGTTAGGTTTAAGGCTGGTAGCCTTTTCCAAACGGGCACCCACAAGATTAATTACTGCTTCATAAACATCTTCTCGTTCCCCATGAGTTAAACCCAAGATTTCAAAAATAACACTATCAATTTCCTTACGATCAGGTTGATTAAGCTCTTCTGATATTGGCAAGACAGTTCGCCTACCAAATTTCGCCAACAAGTTTTCATTTAATTGGATACTATCCGGGTTAATAATAAATAACTTTTTCGCATCGGCAGTTTCATATTTCTGGGCACCTTGGCCTAAATTTCCTCTGCCAAACAAGGAAATAAATAAAAATGTAAGAGTGGAATTGATTGAAAATGCCAATTTTTTTGAATCAACCTCGTTTTCTTTTCTGTAGAATATCCGATGAAAGCATCTATCTGATGTGATAGAATTATTTATCCAAGGAGCAAGAAACCGTTCTCCAATAACATAAAGCAAGAAGTTTCTTGAAGGCGTGATATTCAGTTTTGGTATTGCCCACCAGCCTGGATTACGTCTCCTTACAGTTTCTACTTTCGGCCAAGGTATCCCTGCACTTGTTTTTTGACGTTTTCTTGTAACCTGATTTTCTCCCCAATTAATATATTCCAAGGCACCTTTAAGACCTCGTTTTTTTAGTTCTCCTTTAGAATATGGGCAATAGAAAACCATATTCTGAATATTGCCAGAATCTAACGAAGGATACAAAACCTCTCTTGGGGTCCTAATAATTGGTCTTAAAACTTCATCTTCTATTCCCAACTCCCTTGCTTGGGTCTTATTTATGTAAAAAAAATCATTTATTCCAGTGTAGCAACCTGGCCTCACATCCGTTATATCCCTTAATCTAATTAACTTATCTTTGCCCTTAGCCAATATGACGTAAAGAATTTCTGGAGCACGAAGATACTTCCCACCCCATTTATCACCAACATAGTGGGCAATCTTGATCAATGGACCAGATTGTAATTTCACACCTTTTTTTTGTGATGTTTCGTCTTCTGGCTCGACCTCAGGTGCTTCCGCCCCTTCTTCCCATAATTCTTTTTGTGGTGTCGGGAAGATTCGATATTCCTGTTTCATCACCCGTTCATGGGCCTCCTCAATTTCTTCGAAAATCACTGGGGACATGATTTCTTCAAAAGGCACTTGGAACATGACAAAACGAGCCTTTTGCCTAAGGCCCCAATCGGTTCTGTCATTGGGTGCGGGAAAAAGGGCGATGCTGGTGTTCACGTCCGCCGCGGCAAAGGACCGACCGGCCCGGTTGTCCATGATGAACTTGATGTGGGCGTGCCTCAGCAGAAACTCCTGCAAATCTTTGCCATAGCCCACGTCCAGCCAGGAATTGGAGGTGATGAAGCAGAAGGACCCCTGCCGGTTCAGGAGAGACAGGCCGTGCAGATAGAAATAGATATACAGATCGCTCTTGGCGTCCAGCTTCCGCCCCGGCGTGCCTGCCTGGGCTTTGTATTTGAAAAAGCGGGGAAACGCCTGATAGACCGAGCGGGCCAGCTTCGCCTTATAGAGTTTCTTATTTTCCGTGGTCACCATCTCCCTGGGCAGGGTGGGGTCTGAAATGTTTTCCTGCCGGACATAAGGCGGGTTGCCGATGACGAGATCAAAGCCGTGGCCTTCCCCCTCAAAGATTTCCACAAAGGCGATATCCCAGACAAAGGGAAGCTCGGTTTTGTCCCGCAGGGCCGCCTGCGCCTGTTTCAGGTCCTCCAGGGAAGCGGTTACCTCCTCCAGTTCCCTGGCCCATTCCTCGCGTTTGGGCGCAGCCTCCATGGTGCCATCCAGCCGGATTTGCATACCGGCCATCATTTGGCGCAGTTGGGCCGCCCGATTTTGCAGGTCGATCCGGCGTTGTTCCAGGATATCCCGGAAAAGCCTCAACTCCTCCTGCTTGGCCTGGTCTGCGGTGAGGAACTGGCGGGCGGCTTCGTTGCGGTAAAATTTCAGCTTTTCCGTCTTCAGCCGGGTGATGCGGGCCTTGAGCGCCTGGGGAATTTCCAGAGTGAACCGCCGGTGCCCCAGGTTGATACCGCCCACTTCCTGCACCAGGCTGTCACCCGGACGGATGTTAAAGGTGAAATTGGGAAGCAGGGGTTCGGTCCTGACATGCAGGTCTTCCCTGGTAAAGTCGGCGTCAATGATCAGGGCCAGCCAGAGACGGAGTTCCGCCACCCGGCAAGCCCACTCCATAACATCCACCCCGTAGAGGTTCTGCCCGATAATGCGCTTCTTGCGTTCATAGGGGTCTTCCACCTTCCCAAGCTGGCGGCAGGCCCGCACGTGCAAATCATCCAGAATATGAAGCATCCCCACCAGGAAGGACCCGGAGCCGCAAGCCGGGTCCAGGACCGTGAGGCTCTGCAAGTGCTGCTCAATCGGCCCCCAGAGTTGGGCCGCGGTGATCTTCTGGTCGGCCTCCTCTTTTTCATCCGGCACCAGGGCAAACACCAGTTCGTAGAAAAGGTTTTTCTTGTCCTCCCCCAGGTGGTTCGCCAGGTTGTCCACTAGGGCCAGGCGGCACATCAGGTCAATTTCCGTCCGGGGTGTGTAGAAAATCCCGGCGTCTCCCCGCGTGTCCAGTTCGGTGGAGACATTGACCAGGCTTTCATAAACCTTCCCGATCATCTCCGGGTCCACCGCCACCTCCTGGTCCAGGGGGCTGTCTTCGGCGATAGTGAAGTTGTACCGTTCCAAAAAGGTGAAAATCTGCTCAAAGCGTCGATCAGAAAGGGTAAACCCGGTTTTCCGGTCCAGGCCGTTTTCCTGGAACAGGCCGCCGTTCAGGAAAGGAGCCAGCGCCAGGGCTTCCCTGATCTCATTGAAATTGAGGAATTGCGTATGACCGCCATGGATTCCGGGTTTGGTAAGAGCTTCAAAGAACAGCACCCGCAGCCATTTATCGAAAAAGGTGTTTTGCGCCTGTCCAGCGTCCTGATAACCCTTCCAGAAATCCTCCATGAATTTGGGGCTGTCACCCAGCCAACGCTTGCGCTGGATGAAGTAGAGAAACATGAGGCGGTTGAGGAACTGGAGGGCATATTCATTTGCCCAGGCTAGATCGTCAGTCTGCTGTATGAGATCAGTCTTAAATTCTTTTATTACCTTCTTATAATCATTAAAAAATTTATCGGTAACCTTTTCGACGTCAAAAGCATTATCATGGGCCTGCTGGATATCCAGGGGAGAAATAAATAATTTTTCTTTGGAAATTAATTCGAGGTCCAATTTAGATAACTGGTCCGTGGCGGTCCTTAATCTTTCATCAGGGCCTACTGTTATCCGGCGAAAGAGGCGGCGGCGCTTGGTGTCCCGGTTCTTTCCCTCATCCCGTTCTGCCGCCAGCTTGACGTTGACAAAGTGCCAGTTCCGTTGCTTATAGTCGGAAAAGATAAAGAGGGCATACGGGTGTTCTCGGAGTAAGCGATTGACAACGTTGCGCTCCGGGGTGATTTTGAGGTCACCGTTAAGACGACCGTAAATAATATGGAAGTCTTCTTGACTCGCTAACAATAAGGGGTCCTCAGCGAGAGGGGCGGCGGCACCTTCAGGCCAATCCTGGCGTGAAATAGGCAAATTGATTAGATCGTAATTGAGTTGAGAACGCAATAATTCTTTCAGCCCATCTACGCTCTGCAAATTACCAATAATCTTAGAAACTGATTCCTTGGAATTTCGCATCCCTACATCTCCTTAATTTATTACTCAGAGCGTTTAATTGATTAATTTATCATGCTGCATAGCGGACGTGTTTCCACTTTAATTCGCCATTACAGGTGGGGGCATAATGTAAATAGAGTAGACATTCTAAACTGCCCCTTCAGTGATAGTAATCGTTCCCGAAAAAATTGTCAAAGGGTAATGACTATTTTTAGAAAACGGGGGACGGGTCCCATTTTTTCCTGGCTTTGGATACTTAGTCCCCAAAACCGGCAATTCGCGAGGGCCTGGAACCAAATCCGGATGCGGAATGGGGCAATAAAGCAAGAACCTCGACAAAAAAAGCAAAATTATCATTCATTCTTTATAAAAAATATAGTAATGAAATGTTGTTAAAGATTATAGCGCATATAGATTTTGTAGTGATTGGTTAAGCGTGAAGTAAGACTGCGTGTTTTTTAGATTGTACGATGAAAATATATCAGTTATGCGTGGGCTCTTTTACGCGTTCCGCAATTTTTGATATAGGCCATGATAAGGTCACAGAGCACATGTGTTTCGGTCATTTGTTTTAGTTTGCATCCTTTAGGAAATCGTTGTCTTGTTGTGTGGTCAATACTCAACGGGGTCAATCTCAACAAATCGGCAATTTCCAAAGGATTAAGATCAAGACACAAACAAAGTTGTCTGAAAACGTGCAAAGATGGCACAACATTTTCCGCCTCATAACCAGCATAGCCCCCTCTTACAAGAGTTAATTCCTTGGCCAGTGCTTCCTGAGTAAATTGTTTCCTTCTTCGATAGTAAATAAGCATGGTGCGGTTGAAATATGAATCTGGCGGTGGTGATGGCTTCTTCATTTTCGTTCTCCTTGGCCTATTCATGTTTTTTAAATAGTTTAAACTGACTCTGATTATCTTCAAAGGCCGTTCACATCTTGAATTAAGGCCGACACTTTCTTTCTCATGGCCGTCAACCTGGCTCTTTCCTGGCTTTCTCGTTCCTGTTCTCCCACAAATTGAGACAAGTCCAAAAATTTTCTCTATCGCGTCCTTATACCAGAGCCTCCAAGGTTGCCGGGGGCAATGCGTCCAGTTCAACAGCCAGGTCCCCGAAACGGGCCATATATTTCTTTGCTCTGGTATCCGTTTCCTTTAGAGCATCGGGATTGCGGGGCAGTTTGTTCGCCTCAACCTGGGCCGGAGTCAAGGCACATCGCCTGCCCGCCACCAGGTCCCCTAACCCCATTTCGTCCTGCAAGGTGGTCAACAAGGGGGGCAACATTTCCCACCCGGAGGGGTCTAAATCGCCGAAGTAAAGAATCATCGTGCGCTTGCCGTTTTGAGCGTTCCTCTCCACTCGCCGCCTGCAATCATTGACATAGGAGATACCGGAGATTATCAGTTTAAAAGGCAATCAATAGTTAAATTAGCTAGGTAAAAAAATTTGCCGACACTACGCGCTGGGGTCGAGCAGATTTTTCGGTTGCGGGGCTGGCATCTTAAGGGCGGCAAAGAGTTCCAGTTGAGCCGGGGTCGGCGTGATGAGGCCCTGGACGGTCTGGCCCTGGAGGCGGGCGGCCACGGTGCGTTGGAAAGACAGCTTTTCCAAGACTCGTTCCGGAGAGA
>VGSW01000131.1 GCA_016874915.1 Deltaproteobacteria bacterium | reverse complement strand
AGCTCTGATTGCTTATCTCTTGCTCTGCTATTTTAACTTCCTTTCCGGGGTCAACATCAGTTTGCAAAAGTTGCTCCGATTACTTCAGCTTAACCTGTTCAGGAAATGCTCGTTACAGGAGATCATCGCCCCAGATGATCAATCTGTCAATTTAGCCAATAATTTTAACCAATTAACCCTTAATATCGCTTAGCCGGACAGAAATGGGCCTGAAACTTAGTACAGCAGTTCATAAATTCGGTCACGTATTTTTGTCACCCTGAGCCGAAGGCGAAGGGTCTCTTTTCATGAGATTCTTCGCCGCCTTTGGCGGCTCAGAATGACAAAAATGAATGTTATCGTATTTATGAAATTGTGTACTTAGTTACATTTCTACGGACTTTTCCATACAAAACTTTCTTGTGAATTTCCTCCTTTTTTAAGATATTTCTTGATTTCGATTTTGAATCCTGGTAGTTGTAACGGTGTTATTATTGTTTCTTTTAAAATCTGCTATCATCATTATTATTGGTCTTATATATATTTGCTAAATATAGTAAGGTGAACAATTCATACCACAACCCGGCTCCCCGAAGCAGAGGTTGGGATGTAACAGGCTAACCGGTTTTTGAGCTATGACCAAAGGCTGCGTTGGCCTTTATTTTTCCAGGGATGGAAGGCCCCTTGCCGGAGTTTTCTGGGATAATGTTTCACCTTATAGGCCCCCGCGCCATGAGTTTGTCCCCGGGCGCAGGCTTCATTATGCCTCATCCTTACTACACTTTCCCCGAAACTTCGTTTCCCATCCATAACCCCTTGACCGCGGCCGGAATGGCGGGGGGCTCCCGGTTAGCTTTCGGGGGGCTGGGAGAATAATGCGATGAGTGGCCCAGACAATTGTTTAGTCGTAGGGGAAACCGAGCTGCCCCTTTTTGGGTGGAGTCAGCCAGGTTTATCAGCCCGGCCAAGGACGCCAACCTTCAGCACCTGGCGGCCCGGCTGGCCAAATCTTCCCGCGTGGGCATCGACACCAGGTTCTCCCGGGATTCCCTGGTGGTACGCGGCGACCCGGATAAACTCCAGGAGATCACGGTTGAGCATCCCGAAATTGCTTGTGCCCGCGCCGTATTTAGAGACCTCAACGGCCATGAGATAGTTCTCACCGATGAGGTCCATGTGAAGTTTGCCGAGGGGCTGACGGAGGAACAAAGGAGGAAACTGATCCAGCAATTAAATTGCCGGGTCACCCAAGAGGGGCCGAACCTCGAAGAAACGCGCAAGGCTGCGGACCTGTCCGGTCAACCCCCATATCCCGAGGTGACGCAGGAATACAAGGCACCGACCATAAGATTGGCGCCCGTGACCCTTCCGGAGCCTTCCAGGCACGCGCTGCCGGTGGGCACTATCTGGCGCCCCCGGGGAGTCTGAAAGGCCGGTTATGCTCTCTCTAACCCTGGAGCCGACGAATAATTGCAATCGCCGTTGTCTCCACTGCTTCGTCAATAAAGCCGATGCTCCGGGATTTCTTCCCCTGGGTCTGGCTGAATCGATTCTATCCCAGGCCAAGGACCTGGGCTTTCAGCAGGTCCACCTCACCGGCGGGGAGGTGGCGCTCTATTCCCACCTGGCGGAGTTGATCCGTCTCATCGTGGGCTATGGTCTCCCTTTTACCGTGGTGACCAACGGCTTCCGGTTTCCCGAGGTCCTGCTGCGCCCCGGAGGAGGCCCTGGAGTACCTGCGGCGAGTGCGCCCGGTGGATGAGCGGGCCATCATCGGCCTGGCCCTGGCCCGCTACCGGCTGGGGGACGCGGCCGGGGCTTTGGAGGCCATGCAAGCCGCTTACCAGTTGCCGCCCAATCCCTTGCTGGTGACCATGGCCAGCTACTTCGCCCTCCTGGCCGGCCGGGTGGAGCAGGCCCGTAGCGCCTTGGAAGCAGTTAGCCAAAAAGGGCCCCCTTACGGATTGCCTCACGCCTTGCTGGCCCAAATTTACCTGATTCAAAACAATAAGACCGCGGCCCAAGCCCAGGCTGCGGCCGCCCTGTCGGAGTCCCCGAACTCACCCCTGGCATTGCTGACTATGGGCCTGGTGAAAATGGCGGCCTTTGACCTCCCCGGGGCCACCCAATATCTGGAAAGGGCCGTAACCGCGGACCCCCGGTTCGTGGACGCTTACGTGTACCTGGCCCGCATCTGGCTGGGTTCGGATAACCTGTCCCGGGCCCACAAGACCATTGACCGGGCCTTGCGCCTGGCGCCAAGAGACGGGGCGGTGCTCAGCCTGGCCGGGTTTGTGCGCCTGGCCTACCGGGATTACGAAGGGGCCAAAACTTTGTGGGACGAGGCCGTCAGAGTCAATCCCCGCTTGGGTGAACCTCACCTGGGGCTGGCCATTTACCAGTTCCGGCACCGCCGTTTCGACCAGGGATTGGCGGAAATGCTCACCGCCACCCTGCTGGAACCCCGGGTTTCCCTCCACCAGACTTCCCTGGGCAAAGCCCTCTACCAGACCCGGGCCTTTGACCGGGCCCTGGAAGTTTTCGACTACGCCAAGACCCTGGACCCCCGGGACCCCACGCCCCACCTGTACAAGGGCATCGCCCTCAGCGACCTGAACCGCCCCGGAGAAGCCATCCAGGAAATCAACCGTTCCATCGAATTGAACGACCATACCGCGGTCTTCCGCACCCGCCTGGGGCTGGACCGGGACTTGGCGGTGCGCAACTATAACCTGGCCCGGGCTTACGATCAGTTGGGATTGAAGGAATGGGCCTTCAGCAAAGCGGTCACCGCGGTGAAAAACGACCCATACAACAGTTCGGCCCACCTGTTCCTGGAAAAAAGCTACGGCATCAACACTCCCCAGGGGCTAGAGGCCATCAACTCGGAAGATTTACTTTTCCGCCTCCTGGCGCCGGCCAACCAGAGTACTTTTTTAAATATTCGCAACGACAACTACACTCCCATGTTTGAAATGCCCTACGCCCGGGTTCTGGCCCAGGGAGGGGTCGGGTCCTGGCGGGAAAGGGATTCCATTCAGGATCATTCCCTGGTGGTGTACGGCGGCCGGCCCGGGTTGGGGTTCTGGGTTGAGGGGGATTATTCCGATGACCGGGGATTTCGGGCGGTCAATGATGATTTTAAAAAATACACGCCCATCGCGTTTCTCAAGTGGGAACCCGCGGCCAACAGCTCGTTTCTCGGCACCTTTCAATATCTCGACCAGCGGTTTGGCGACATCTTTTTCCCCAATGATTTCGGCTATAAAAACCAGCCGTTTCTGCGCCTGGCCCAGCGACTCCAGTTCTATGAACTGGGTTACGTGCACCGCTTCAACCCCAAGGCCACTCTTTTGACCTATTTCAACTATCAGAAGCAAGACAACCGCCAGAGCTTTCCTTTTTCCTTTGCCTTTCCTCCCGATGAGCTGGTGGGCCTGGACCGGGTAAGGGCTGACCGGAAATTCGGGAACTTCCAGGCGCAGCAGAATCTGGTCCTGGGCAACCACAACTTCATTGCCGGATTCGACTATTTCCAGGGACGCGTCCGGTTTAACGAGCTTTTCGTGCAAACCCTGTTTTCCGGGGGTGTTCCCATATTCACCCAGGAGATTAATTTAGATTTCCGGCCACCGGAGCGCACTTATAGTTTTTATCTCCTGGATTACTGGCGGGTCCACCCCAAATTGCTGGTGGAATTGGGAATCATCAAGGACTTCGCCAACAGTTCCCGGGAAGGCTTTGCCAACCAGCTTTACACCTCCCTATGGAGCCCCATCTTGGGGATCAACTTTTACGCCACCCCCCGGCATACCTTTCGGGCGGCCGTTCAGCGCCACCTGGTGACCCATACCGAATGGGCCGCGCCCTCCCTGCTGCCCACGGAAACCGCGGGGTTCCCCTGGCTGTTTGCCTTCTTGAGAAACGGCACGGAGGTGCGGGATGCGGGGGTTTCCTGGGAAGCCGAATGGGACCGAAAGACCTTTTCGGTACTGAAGCTGGAAGGACAGCGCTTTGCCGAGCCGAATTTCAATATGTTGGGTCAACGAGAGTGGCTGGGCTGGAAAAGGTATCAGGCCTCCCTGACGGTGAATCGCATTCTGGCCACTTCCCTGGGCCTGTCCGCGGGGGCGCTGGGCAAACGCCTGGTTCCCGATGTCAACCCCGTGTTCACCCAACCCTCTTTAGGCCCTGCCACCCGGGACTTCACCGAGTTCCGTAGCTTCCTGGCCCTGGCCTTCCTCCATCACACCGGCTGGCAGGGGGGAATCCGGACCACCCTGGTGCGCCAATGGCTAAAGGACCAGGATAACTCGCTCTTCGGCCTGGTGGACTTGCGCTTCGGCAAGGAATTCGCCAACAAGCGGGGCCTGGCCACCCTGGAAATCACCAACCTTTTGGACCGGCACTTTTTCCACGCCCTGGAGCCTAAGAGGTTCGTTAATCCGGACTTTTTCCCCGCCCGAAGGATCTTGTTCAAACTTGCGCTCTATTTCTAAGTTCTTCGCCGGTCCTTCTGCCCGAGCCTGGCTGCTGGCGCTGGCGGCCCTGGCCGTCATTGCGCCCCTGAGTCTGCTTCCCCTGGGCCAGAACCTGGAGAACCAGGCCCTGGACCTTTGCTACCGTTTGCGGCATACGGCCGCGCCCCCTCCCGAACTCCTCATCGTGGGCATCGACGAGGCCTCCTTCCATGAACTGCGCCGGCCCTGGCCCTGGCCCCGGAGCCTCCATGCCGACCTGATTAAGCGACTGGCCCAGGCAGGGGCCGGCCTCATCGTCTTTGATGTGCTTTTCGCCGAACCCACCACCCCGGAGGATGACAGCGCCCTGGCCGCGGCCATGCAGGAGGCCGGTAACGTCATCCTGGCCCAGGCCATTGAAACCGTGGAAGACCCCCGATCTTCCCGGCAGATCCTGGTGGAGCCCCTGGAGATTTTCTCCCGGTCGGCTTTTTCCCCGGCTCTGTTCATGGTTACCCCGGATGCCGACGGGGTGGTGCGCCGTTTCCGGCCCCATCTGGGAGGGCTGGAAACCATGCCGGCCCAGGTGTTCCATAGCGTCCGACCCCAAAAATCCATGCAGGAGGATTTTACCGGGTTGATTCACTACGTGGGCCCCCCCGGCAGCATCGAGACCGTTTCCTACACTACTATCAACTTCTGGACCCCGCCAGGCCTTTCCCGGACGAAAGGATTCGCAACCGCATCGTCCTCATCGGCCGGGTGCTGGGCACCACCATTGACCTCCGGGTCAAAGCCGACGTTTTTTCCACCCCGTTTTATGCCGGCACCCGGCAGTCCATGCCGGGCATCGAACTGCAGGGCCACATCCTGGCCACCCTCCTGCGGGGCAACTGGGGGGTGGAAATTCCCTGGCCGGGGCTTCTGGCCCTTTACTTTGCCCTGGTTTTGGCGATGAGCTTCCTGGTGGTCCGGCTCAGGCCCTTATTGGGCTTGGCGGTTCTGGGGGGACTCCTGGTCCTGATCCTGAGTCTATCCTTATGCCTGTTTGTGGAGAAAGATTTCTGGCTTCCCCCGGTGCTCCTGTGCCTGGGACTATCCCTGGTTTACGGCGGCCACGTTCTGGAGTTTTTTTTGAAGGAGATGAGAGAAAAGCGCTGGCTCCGCCAGGCATTCGGGCGGTATGTGTCGCCCTCGGTGGTGGAAATTATTACGTCCCGCCCCGGGGGCCTGGAACTGGAGGGCGAAGAAACCGAAGTCACGGTGCTCTTTGCCGACATGGCCGGCTTCACCTCCCTGTCCGAGAAAATGACCCCCGGGGACCTCATCGATTTGCTGGAAGAGTACTTCGAAACCTTGACCCAGGTTATCCTGGCCCGCAAGGGAACGGTGGACAAATACATCGGCGACGCCATCATGTGTTTCTGGGGCGCGCCCATCCCGCTCAAGGACCATGCCCGCCGGGCCTGCCGGGCCGCCCTGGAGATGCAGCAGGCCTTCCGTTATTTGCAGGAAATCTGGCAGGCCCGGGGGCTGCCGGCTTTGAGCCTTCGCATCGGCATCCACACCGGAAGGGTGGTGGCGGGCAACGTGGGCTCCCGGGAGCGCTTCAATTACACGATCATGGGCGACGCGGTGAACCTGGCCTTTCGGCTGGAGAAGGCCAACAAAACTTATGGCAGCGAGATTCTTCTCTCTGAGGCCACCCGGCGCCTGGCGGGAGACGGATTCCTGATCCGGGAACTGGACCACATTCTGGTCCGGGGGAAAACCAAACCGGTGGTTATTTACGAATTGCGGGACTACCTGCCCCCAGAGGGGCCACCGGAGGAACTGCCGTTGTTTGCCCAAGGGCTGGAAGATTATCGCCGGCGGCAATGGGAACGAGCCGGGGAAAATTTTCAACAGGTGCTGGAATTGAACCCCCGGGATGGCGCGGCCCGGCTTTACCTGAGGCGCTGCCGGGCCTTTCTGAAAAACCCCCCGCCGGAGGACTGGCAGGGGATCCATATCTTGCAATAAGGAGGAAAAGGGTTAGAAGGGGAAGAGGGGAAAGACCAAAGGTCCCTCAATTTATTGTTTTCCCCTTTTAACCTTTTAACCTCTTCTCCTTTTAACCCGCATTTAATATGACGTGAACCAAGACCCGGGCATCGTCCATTAGGGTGCTGATATCGCAGTATTCGTTGGGCTGATGGGCCGTGTCGTTCACCGTCATCCACACCGCCGCGGGCAGGCCCTGCTGGCGGAAAAACGCGGCCACGGTGCCGCCACCGATGCCCCGGGGCCGGGCCTCACGGTTATAGACTTCTTGAATGGCCCGGCTTAAAGCCTGGACCACCGGGGCTTCCGGGGAGGTGGCCGGGGCGGCCTGGAGGGCCTGGACCGGCTCCACCGTCAGGCTCACTTCGAAGCGCCGGGCCACTTCCTCGCCGAGTTCCTTAACCCGCCCTATCACCCGGTCCAACTCATATTCCGGCAGCACCCGGCAATCCAGGTAAAAGACGTCCCGCCCCGGAATGGTATTGATGTTGGGGACGTTGGCCTCTTTTTTGGTAGGCTCAAAGGTGCTCTCCGGGGGTTGGAACAAGGGGTTCTCCAGGGGAAACTCCTGGCGCAGGGCTTCAAAGGCCACGATCATGTGGGCCGCGGCCCGCATGGTGTTCCGGGACAAATGGGGCCGGGAGGCGTGGCCCTGGCGGCCTTCCACCGTGAGCTTCAACCACAGGATGGACTTTTCCGCCACCTCGATCATGGTTCCGTCGGTATTGCCGGCGTCGGGCACGATGATGAAATCCTCCGGGGCGAAGAGCTGGGGGTGGCGCCGCACCAGGTAGCCCAGCCCTTTGTGGCTCCCGGTCTCTTCATCCGCCACCAGGGCCAGGGCTATGGTCCGCTCCGGGACCAGCCCCTCGTCCAGGAAGACCCGAACCGCCAGCAGGGAGATGACGATGCCGTGGTGGTCATCCTCGACGCCCCGCCCATAAAGGCGGTCATCCTCCACCCGCAAGGCGTAAGGGTCGGAATGCCACAGGGTCTCTTCCCCCGGGGGCACCACGTCCAGGTGGCTCAGGACCCAGACCTTTTCCCGCCGCCGTCCAGGAAGGGTCACCACCAGGTTGGGCCGCGCTCCGCCGGATACCCGGTCGTCGGGAGCGGGGTAGTTCTCTACTTTTAGCCCCCATCCTGTAAGCAAGGCCGCCAGGTAGGCCGCCTTTTCCCCTTCGCCAGGGCCGCCGGCGTCGGGCCCCACCGCGATCCTTCGCACCATTTCCCGCTGCCAGTCAATAATGTCCTGGCGGTAAGAACCAAGTCGATGGGCCAAAAGCGTGAAGGTTTCCGGTTTGGTCAGCATGTTAACCACCTTGAGAGTCCGGCGGCTTCAAAGGATACGGGTATGGAAAATTAAACAAATTGCCCGCCAGACTTTATTTAACCGCCTCCATCATATATAATCCGGGGGGTTAAGGGCAAGCACCGAGTAGCCCTGATCTGACTGAAGATAACCGCTTTGCGGGAGGATGCCATGAAAATCAAACGCATTGCCCATTTGGGAATCGCGGTGAAAGACCTGGACGGCCCCAAAAAGTTTTACCGCGAAAACCTGAACCTGGAATTGGCCGGCGAAGAAGTGGTGGAAACCCAGAAGGTCAAGGTGAGCTTCATCAAGGTGGGGGAGAGCAACCTGGAACTTCTCCTCCCCACTACAGGCGACAGCCCCGTGGCCAAATTCCTGGAAACCCGGGGGGAAGGCTTCCACCATCTGGCCCTGGAAGTGGAAGACATCCATGCCGCGGTGGCGGAATTGAAGGCCGCGGGCGTCCGCCTCATTGACGAAAAACCCCGGGAAGGGGCACACGGCGCCCTGGTGGCCTTCCTCCATCCCAAGGCGACCTTCGGCCTGCTGGTGGAGCTTTGTGAGTATCCAAAATCGCATTAAGGCGGCCAGAGAATGGGAATCAGCTTACCGGACCTGATTCCCCAGGTCCAGGTCAACATTCCTTTCGGCTTTCTGGTGGAAGAATACCTGGACCGTTTTCTGTCGGGGGGCCTGAATCCGGAGATCGGCCTGGACGCGGTTAGCCTGGAGCGCTACCCCCGAAGCCTCTTCCAGAAGGTGGCCCGGTCTTTTCAGAAAGCCGCGCGGCGCATTACCCTGCACGCCCCTTTCCAGGACCTGCTGCCCGGGGCGCTGGACGAATTCATCCGGAACGCCTCCCGCCGGCGCCTCCATCAGGCATTCCAGTTACTGTCCGTGTTCCGGCCGGAGAGCATTGTCTGCCATCCGGGATACGAGGCCCGGCATTACCAACACGACCGGAAGGAATGGCTCCGTTGCAGCGCCGCCACCTGGAAGGAATTCACCCGGATTGCCGCGGACCAGGGCGTCCGGGTGATGCTGGAAAACGTTTACGAGACCGACCCCCTCCTGTTCCTGGACCTCCTGGAACAGGTCAACGCCCCCAACCTGGGGGTCTGCCTGGATGTGGGGCACCTGTCGGCCTTCGGCGGCGGGAATTTTCCCTTGTGGCTGGAAACTCTGGGGCCGGTAATCGGCCAACTCCATCTCCACGACAACCATGGAGACGACGATACCCACCTGGCCCTGGGCGCGGGAGAAATCCCCCTGGCCGAGGTGCTGAATTACCTGGCCAAACTGGGGCCGCCGCCCCTCATCACCCTGGAGCCCCATCAGGAAGGCAGCCTCCAGCCCTCCCTGGAACACCTGGCCCAAATCTGGCCGTGGGGGTGAGGGGTAGAGATTAAGGAAGTTTCATGTAAGTAAGGTGGCAGGAGGGAAAGGGGCTATTACTGCTGTTTAATTATGCCTCACCTTCAATTAATGGAAGCACTTCAGTCTCATCGTAATCAGGATTTATAGTTTTACGCCATTCTCTCTCTTTCTTTTCGGCGTCAGACTTTCGTCTAAAACCTTGCACTTCAACAGGAAATCCTCTCTCTACCCTTACAACAACCCAGTTGAATCCTTTTGCTTTTGTGCGCATTGTAACTCCTGTTTAATTCACAATTCGTTTATGCCAGACATATACATTTGAGTATTCTACGAAAGTACAATTCTCTTTTAGCTTGCTCATAGCGAAAGTGGGGCGACTTAATTGTCGAACAAATAGACTTCTCCTATCTTCATTAGAAACTATGCTATATGTAGCTCTTGAGCTTGGTGACATCAGATGCACATCGTTAAAACGTAGAAGTCCCGAATATATCGGAGTCGAATGTTCGACTTCAAAAAGTGCCCTAAGTCTTCCTGACCCCCGTTCAATCCATAATACATCTATTTCCGCAATAATTTCTTCAATACGATGATATTCAAGTGGAATTTCTGCATTACATTCAAATTGATTAGTTAAATTCCAATCTAATTTCATACGGTCAGTCCTTGGAATCCAAATGTCATAGCCTTTAGTTGCTCCTATTGAACCAAGCAAAGTTTGCACTTGAATGTGCGAAAGATTAGGATATTTTGTAAGTTGTGATTTAGTAATTAAGGAATCGAGTTGTTCCAAGCCAAAATATGCCTCAATATTGAATCTACCTGCGTTAGCTATATACAAATCATAGCCAGATTCTTGGGAAAAAATCTGGACCTTATATTGCCCATCACTTGCAGGAGATATAGAAGGCTGTTGAAAAACCAACGTAATTAAGCTGTATCTCCTATTTTAGGACGACTTCGGTACCCTTATGACGGGCAAATTCGCTGATAAATCTGGGCCGCTTACCCCTTCGGTTGCCGGTTGCCGGGAAAATTACCGCATTCCCGGAGTCCTTTTCGGTTCAAGTAGCGACCTCTGCC
>VGSW01000130.1 GCA_016874915.1 Deltaproteobacteria bacterium | reverse complement strand
CAACAGTACCCCAAGAAGGTGGCAATCCAGAACACCAGCCATGGCGGCCGGCTTGTCAGGTCATGTCTGGTCGCTGCGAGAATTAATGTCTACGAAATTATTTATCAACCATTAAAGGGTCATTACCGAAAATCCAAAAATAAGTGAAAAAGAGTAACGATATTTGTTGGAATCCCTTAATGAAGGAGGAAGCCATGTTATCCCGTGATAGGCGCCCCACCACGCCGGGAGAAATCCTTCGGCATGAATTCTTGGAACCTTTGGGCCTGAGTCAGAAGCAACTGGCAAAGGCTTTGGGAATCACCCGGGTGCGCCTAAGTGAGATCCTTCGGGGGAAAAGAGCGATCACCCCGGATACGGCTTTTCGCCTGGCGAGGTTCTTCGAAACCACCCCGGAGTTTTGGCTCGGTTTGCAAACGGATGTGAGTCTGTGGGATACTTTGCAGGCCCACCGGTTCGGAATACGAGAAGATCAAGCCTGTGAGGACGACGGCTTGATTAGTCTCGAGGATTTTGACTTCGTCAGGTTTCTCTATCTTTTTCTTTTTTTTCGCTGGGGAAGCAAGGCCTCAAGGTCGTTAAGGATTTCGGGCATCTCCAGGGCTGCAGCAAACTCCCGCACCCAGCGCCTCACCCGTCGCAGGTTCAGTTTCGAGCGAGCCGCCAGTATGGCCTCGATGTCGGCCAGGTCCTGGGGACGGTGGGCCACTGCCTTCATGACGATCAGATCCTCCGGAAGGGGCAGGGGCGCCTGGACGCCGCCCAGCTCCACCCAGGTGGCCCGGGCCACGGCCTCTTTTTCGAAGGGCAGCGACCCGAAGACAATATCGACATCGATACCGCTTTGCTGGTGACGCACCAGGAGCACCTGCGTTTCCTTCGCAAAGGCCAGGGCATCATCACGGCGCACGATAAAACCATGCTTTGCTCCCGCGGCCATAAACTCAGCCCATTGGCCCTGGTCCACCAGCACCAGCATGTCCACGTCCCGGGTCAGCCGAGGCCGGCCCAAAAGAGAAGCGGCCAGGCCGCCGATCACCACCCCCGGAACTTTCCCGGCCTTGAACCAAGCCACCAGGTCGCGCAAAACCGCCAGCAGGGGCGCCAGGTCGGTAGGCTCAGGCATGACACTCCCTGCGCAGCCGGGCCCACCGCTGCCGGACCTGATCCTCCTCAGCAGCCAGGGCCTCGGTCCACCCAAGATTCTCCCCTGACGCCAGCAGTGCTGCTACCTGGCGAAATTTGTCGGCCACCGGAGTAGAGGCCAGTTCCACTTTTTCGGCGGCATTGACGGCCTCCCACCTCCGCTTGAAGGCCTGGGCCTCTCCCCTGGTCAGGCGGCCGGCCGAGACTTTGCCCGAGGCAGCCTCCATTTCCAAGAGGCGCTTCACGAGAAAAGGCTGGGGCCGCCGCCGGCCATTTTCCCACTGGTTGACGGTGCTGAAGGTCACCCCCACTTCGTGGGCGAACTGTTCCTGGGTCAACCCCAGGCGCCCCCGAAGGCCTTTGACTAAAGCAGGAATGTCAATTGCAATCATGGGTCCATTATACTTCTGCTTATTTAATATGATATATTATTCGAAATATTGATTTTGTCAAAACATTGGTCCCTCTAAGGAGAATTTTCTGGGCTGGTTATTGGACACTTCTCAGCCCCAGGCGCGGCGTGCAGAAACTTCTGGGTGGCATTTTCCTGCAAATATGCATTTAAAATGCATAATTGCAAGAATGAAGGAGGATATGCGGATCTGCGCTACCTTAACCGCTCCTTGAGCGCCGGTGCTTATAACCGGGCAGAAGTGGAGTTCACCTCCACGTCCAGCAGGCCATGGTTTGCAATTTCACTGCCTTCCAGAAGGACCTGCGGGACCGTGGCGTTCACCTGAAATTCCTAAGCCTTAATGAATCGTTCATTGTCGGATAATTGTTTAATGAGCATTTATTTAAATGCTTTATTATTGGCGGGCAAGGGTCGCTCGGCCCATATCCTGCTGGCGGAGAAGCCCTGAAATAGTCTGACGGAAAATGCCACAGAGAAAAATGTTCGAAATGTTTTATGTAACCAATAACCGTGGTACCATGGCTGAAAATGTTTCTGGCAGGAGCATCTTAGACCATCGGCTGCATGCCTACTCATTCGCCTTGTTGAAAACATAGATGTGCCATCAATCGGATTTCCCTATCACATAATTACAAAAAGAGAGATAATCAGGGCCATGCGCATCTTGGTGGTGGAAGATGACAGCAAAATCGCCTCGTTTGTTGTCAATGGGCTGAGACAAGCAGGGTATGCGGTGGACCATGCCGCCGACGGTCAGCAAGGCTTACACCTGGCCTTGACCGAGCCCTATGATGCGGCCGTCATCGACGTCATGCTCCCCAAAATGGACGGCCTGACCCTGATTCAAGAGGTGCGCCGACAGAAGGTCAATATCCCCGTGATCATCCTGAGCGCCAGGCGCACAGTAGATGATAGAATCAAAGGGCTGCAAACCGGAAGCGACGACTACCTCATCAAGCCCTTTTCTTTCTCCGAATTATTGGCCAGGATTCAGGCGCTGATTCGCCGGGGCGGCAGCGCAGCCCAAGCTCCCCGACTGGAATTGGGAGACCTGTCTCTCGACCTCCTTAGCCGAAAGGTGATGCGGGGGGATACGGAGATCTTGCTGCAACCCCGGGAGTTTGCCCTGCTGGAGTATCTCTTGCGCCAATCGGGAAGGGTTGTCTCCAAGACCATGATCCTGGAGCATGTCTGGGAATTGGACTTCGACCCCCAGACCAATGTGGTGGACGTGCTGGTCTGTCGTTTGCGGAACAAAGTGGACCGGGATTTTGAGCCAAAATTGATCCACACCATCCGGGGGGTGGGTTATGTCCTTAAACTTCCTTAGTCGCCTGCGTCAAAGAATCAGCGTCCGGCTAACCCTCTGGTTTTCGTTGATCTTTTGCCTTGGCTCCCTGGCCATCCTCCTCATTGCTTATCTTTTGCTGTCCTCGTCCCTGAGGCACCAGGACCAAAGAAATATTCTGGCCGCTTTGAAGGAATATCAGGCCCAATATAAGGCCGGCAAGCTGATCGCCTTGAGAAACGCCATCAAGTTTGAGAAGTCTGCCGGCAAACCCAATATCTTTTTCGTGCGGGTGGCGGGCCCCAGGAACCAAACGCTGTTTTTAAATTTACCGGATCAGTGGGCTGATTTTGACCTGAGCCGGTTGGAGGGCCCGGAAAAGTTTCAAGATTGGTTTCGACTCAGAGCGCCGAACGACGAAGATGTCCTGGAGGTCGCCACAGCCAGGCTTCCGGACGCTTTCATCCTCCAGGTGGGAAAGAACACGGGTGATAGAGAGGAACTTTTGGAGAATTTTCACCGGGTGGCATTGGGGGTGGCAATCCCCATTATCCTGTTGGGCCTGGTGGGAGGGCAATTCCTGGCCGGGCGGGCGCTCAGGCCCATCCGCCATCTCATCTACACGGTGCGCACCATCACGGCAACGGGCAAAATGGAGACCCGGGCCCAGCTGGGGCCGACGGGAGATGAGTTGGACGAACTAGCCAGGCTGTTCAACCAGATGCTGGACCGCATTGCCGGTTTGATGAACGGCATGCGGGAGACCCTGGATAACGTGGCCCATGACCTGCGTACCCCCTTAACCCGGATGCGGGGCGTGGCGGAGGCGGCTTTGCAGGCACAGGATCAGCCCGGCGCCTGTCAGGAGGCCCTGGCCGATTGCCTGGAGGAAGCCCAGCGGATCTCCACTCTCATAACCACCCTTATGGATATCGCAGAAGCGGAAACCGGAACGATGAGGCTGAAGCTCGAGGAGGTAAATCTTGCTCCCCTGCTCGCCGAGGTCGTAGATCTATACCACTATGTGGCGGAAGAAAAACAGATCACCGTGACAACCAGCTATCCTGCGAAAATCGTGGTCACCGCCGATGCCGCCCGTCTGAGGCAGGCCCTGGCCAACCTGTTGGACAATGCCGTAAAATACACTCCGTCCGGGGGAAGAATAGAGATGACCGCCTCCGCCCAGGGTAATCAAAAGATTGTGGCCATAAGGGACACAGGAGTGGGGATTGCTCCGGAGGAACTCTCCAAAATCTGGGATAGGCTGTATCGCGGCGATAAAAGCCGGGCCCAGCGCGGTCTGGGGCTGGGTCTAAGCCTGGTGCGAGCCATCATCCGAGCCCACGGCGGCCGGGTGGAAGTGACCAGCGAAGTTGGGGCCGGCTCCCTCTTCACCGTCTATCTGCCTGCATAGTCTCTCCTCTTCAGGCATCTTCTTTTACTCTGTACCGCAACATTGCCAATTTGTAATACTTCGGAAAGGTTCCGGTAATCTTGATCTCTTTATAATGAGCCTTAAAAATTATCCGCATTGACAAGGAAAAAGGACATGCAAACCGCTAGCCGAATCCTGATGGGCGTGTTGGCCATCGCCTTGGTGTGCGCCGGGCCCGCCTTCGCCAAAAAAGATAAGAAAGGTAAAAAGGACTGGGGTCCGCAAATACCACCCACCATTACTGCAGACCAAGCCAAGGCTACCGTGAGTGCGGCTATACCCAGGCTGTCGGTGGGTCAGCCTTTTACCAAGCGGGGGAAACACGGGGATATCAAACTGGAAGTTCCCTTGATGTTTGAGGGGAAAATTGTCGCCAAAGTGCGGCTAAATCCCGCTAACGGGGAAGTTCTTCTTAAGGGACAGAAAGCTTGGGCACAGAATCTGTCGGTAACCCCGGAACAGGGAGCCAGGACGGTGGAACGCATGGTTTCGGAATTCCAGGTGGGCGCGGCCTGGTTGGGCAAGCAGGGCGAATGGAAGGTCCCCTTGCTGTACAAAGGAGCGGTGATCGCCGAAATAAAGGTCCATGGCCAAAGCGGCTCCATACTCCCTGATTGGAAAGCCTCCAGGGATGCCTCCATACCGTGAGCGATAATCCGTTCTTTATCGTTTTTGTCCAATTGTTTGACGGCATCGGCCAGGGGATCTTTGGGGTGGTCTCTGTCCTCGTGGTTGCCGATTTGACGCAAGGGACCGGGCGCTACAATTTCGTGCTGGGAGCGATTGGGACTGCGAAAAGCATCGGCGCGGCCCTCAGCAATGCGGTGGCAGGGTATATTGTGCATGCCTGGGGTTTTAATGCAGGATTTCTAACTTTAGCCTCGCTTGCGGCCTCGGGATTCATGATCTATTATTTGTTTCTGCCTGAGACCAGGAACTTACGCGATTTCCCAGCACCATGCTGACCCCAACCTTGCCGATTTGTAATGTTGCCGAAAGGTTTTGGTAATCTTCACACCTTATAATCCTGTCATAAGGCGGGAGGTGGTAATTATGAAGATAGTCGCCGCGCTGCTAAGAATGGTGGTTCTGGCGCTTACTGTGTCGGTGGTTCTGGCAGGGGCGGTAATAGGATTGTTAGACACGACCAACCTTGGCGTGGCGTGGCTTGGCTTCTATCAAGGCTTCAATACCGGGTCTCCGAGTTATTCACGCAATATCCAGGTCATCAGGAAGGAGGCGGAGCACCCAAATTGTCCGACCACCATTAAGGTTGAGCAGTCGGAGGATGACGACGAAGACGAAGATAACGAAGAGATTAAAAAGAGTTAGGAAGATTCAAGTCCCTTTAAACCATCTTCATAAATGAGGAGGGCAACCACATGAAAAATTTCGTAAAAGCGGCAGTTATTGTGTTGGCGGGCGTAATCCTGGCCGCCTCTCCGGCGTTTGCCAAAAAGGATAAAGGAGGCGGAGGCCCGCAAATCCCACCCGTGATCACCGCGGATCAGGCCAAGTCCGCCGTGACTGCGGCCATACCCAAACTGGCGGTGGGGAAGCCTTTTACCAAGCAAGGCAAACAGGGGGATATCAAATTTGAGGTCCCGCTGTCGTTGGAGGATAAAATTGTCGCCAAGGTGCGCTTGAACCCTGCCACCGGCGAGATTCTCCTCAAGGGACAGAATCCTTTCGTCCAGAAACTGTCGGTCACTCCGGAACAGGCCACCAAGACAGTGCAGGAAATGATGCCGGGGGCGCAGGTGGGGCCTCCCTGGTTGGGCAAGCAGGGAGAATGGAAGGTCCCTCTGCTGTATAAAGGGGCCATCATCGCCGAGATGGGGGTCCACGGCCAAAACGGCTCCATCCTGCCGGACTGGAAAGCCTCCAAGGATGCCACCATGTTTGGGAAATAAGTCGAAGGTCTGAGACGGCTGAAGTCTGACTTCCTCTGGCGTCTGGGATAACGAACCATGAAAGGACTTTTGGGAATGCCGGGTCTAGGGATTTTGGCGCTGGCCTGGTTGGCTGTTTTGCTTGATGTGGGAGCTGGCTCCGCGGGAATGCCGCCCCCTTCCCCCGCGGGGCCGGCCAGCCCCCAGCTTTCCGCCCCTTCCTGCAGCATCAGAGTGCCTGAGCCGGAGCCGGTTGATCTAACCTCCCTGGCCAAGATTCCAGCCAATAAAGCCATGGCCGCCGCCCAGGCAGCCTATCCAGGCTCCCGGGTTAGGGCACTGGCGTTGGAAAATGATAACGGCTGCCTGGTGTACCGCGTGCTTTTGAGTAACGGCCTGGAGGTGAAGGTGGACGCGGGCAACGGCCTAGTGCTTCGATCGGCATCGGAAGACGATGAAGACTATCAGGAACCTAAAATTCAGATGAAGAAGCGGAAAAGCCGTTAACCTCAGGCCCTGCCTCGGGTTATCTTTTAGAAAGGAACAAGATAGCCAATTACCTGGGGTAGTTTAGCCCATATGCACAGACCAACCCCAAGAAATGAATTCGTCAAATGAAAAAAGGAGGAAAGAATTCGTTTATCCCTATATCTTTTCTCGTTGTTGGACTCTGGCGATAGTTTTCTTAAAGTCTCTGAGCCACTGATTTGCAACCTTCATTTCCTTGGTGTAGCAGCCATGCTTGATTTTGGACTGCCGCATGCGCTCCAGACCTTCTCGGGTACGGGGACCGGTGGACTTTCCACCATGAAGCGACATCTTCCATTCGGCATGGCCGGCTGAGTGCAGGGATGGCCCTTCCTGGTCTTAGCGCCACAGCGCGGTGCTAAGGTGAAATCCCCTGGCGGATTTCCATTTTTCAGGCATCCGCGCCGTGGGAGATGGGGTTGTCCCTCGGTTTTCGCTTTCACCCCTCCCCCTCCCCCCTGTGAGTAAGCGCTCCCACAATGGCTTGGCCACCCTGATTGACGGTGACATGTTCGACTGTGACCCGTTGCCGTCCTGTCTTGCCTTGGAGCTTTTGCAAGCACGCCGCCTGCTCAAGAAAGAGTTTCATAAATTGGCTCGCCCGGGCGACATTGGCATCAATTCCTTCGCTGCTTTGTTCGGGATGCACCGCCCGCCGGCAGAACGCCATGGCGAGATTATGCGATGCGAACAGTTGAACGGCCAGCAGCCCTTGCAGCTCATCCCCACTTGGCTTGGTTCGGTTACCAGAGTTACCAAAGTTGCCAGGGTTACCAGGGTCATCAGGTTACTATCTTTTTAGAGATTCATATTTTCCATTTACTGATTTTATCTCTTGGTCCTTGGCCATCTTCCACATTAGCGTTTTTATGTTTCCATAATTTTTGCCAAGCATTCCTGATACTTGTCTCGGTGTCAGTGGACCGTTTTCCCTAAGAATCTGCAAGATTTCCTGACGTTCCTTGCTCCTGGCATACTCCTCCGCAGCCCCCAGTAGTTCCCACATCCCTTCTTGCTTATGGAATTTTAAAGCCAGCTCCAATTCTTCAACATCGCGACCAGCGATGTTGAGGGTGCCGTCGGCCTCTCCTCTTCCCCTCTTCAGGACGAGGACGGCGTCAGCCGCGCCGGCGATTCCGGTCGACCCCATGATCTCATCCAAAAGGTCATCCGCGGCGGACTTGCGGGTGTGATAAATCATCAGCAGGCAGATGCGGTACTTCTGCGCCAGATTTTGCAGAGCCCCACCCACTGCCATGTCGAAGTCATAGGGGTCGATGTGTTTCGGGCGAGGGGGTTTAATCTTGGTGAAGGAATCGATCACCACCATGCGACAGTCGGAATGTTCTTTAAGCCATTCCCCCAGGGCTTCAAGCCCGCCTTTGTCCAACCGGGGCCAGCTTTCCGCAAGGATAAGATCCTCCGGGAAGGACTCCCCGCCCAAAATTTGCTTCAAGCGTTTTTTGGCTCGACGGAGTTTGTCCTCCAAACACAGATACAACACCTTTCCCTTGGCCACCCGAAGATCGGCCTTGCTCAAGGCACAGCCTCCACTGGAAACCGAGACGCTCAAGCCTAACGCCATCCAGGACTTTCCCTTCTTAGGGCGGGCTCCCAGGATGACATACCCCTCCGGAAGAATGTCCCCGACGATCCACTCGGGGTCAGGGAATTCCATGGCCTCAAGCTCTGCAGCCGAAATAAAATGAATCGCCGAGTGATTCGTCCTGGTTCTTTCCGACTGGGAGCTGACCCTCGAAGAGTTCTTCCCTTGCTCTTGTGTTTCGTCCTGCTTCTCATGAGAAATATCCTGGGCTTTTTGACCCTCCTTCGCTTTAGGTTCCTTTTCCGGTAAATCTCGAGGCTCCTTAATCCCGGCCTCAATGCCGCTTTTGATAGTGGACCTGATTTCGGCCTCCGCCAGGCCGATGTGCAGGGCTACGCCATACAAGGCCGCTTCCACACTCCCCCGGTCCAAAAGCCCCGCGCCTATTAGCTGTCCAAGTGAAAATGCTGCCTGATTGAGTCGATTATTTCGATTCCTCTCATGAGTCCGGGCCAAGGCGATCAATTCTCTTTCAAAGACGGCCTGCGCATAGGCTGCATACTCTACAGGACTACGAGGACCTGCTGCTGCTCCTTCCCGAGTAGATTCCCTCTGTCCCTTGGGCTTCACCTCGTACCGGGCGAGATCAGCCAAGTCATATACCCGATCAGGTTCATGCCAAAGGATTTTCACCGGGCGAGGGTTACCGGCGAGCTTCATGTTGTAAGTTCCCGGCAACCTCAGAATACGGGCCGCGTCCGTGGCTCCCACGTCGCCCCCCAGGGCCACGGACAGGCCCTTGTTAATACGCTCGAGCCTGGCGAAGTGCCCATTTGTCAACGACACCGCTTCCCGGAACAGCCAGTAGGGTTGGAAGCCGCCACCCGAGTCGACCAGGATCGACGGTCGCAGAGGGAATCTTTCAATGACGGCCAGGGCCGAAGCCTTGTCTTTGTATTTAGTGGCTACCTTATGCCCCACGTTTCCGACATCGACATCGCCAAAGCAGGCAGTCAGCGCCAGGCAATCTTCTTTTTTCCCGCCTCGGTTGCTTCGTCTGGGGGCCACCCCGACCCAATAATTTTGGTCTGGCGGCCAGCTCTTCATGTCTTCCACCAGAGCCGTCACGCACTGATAAAAACGCCGGAAGCCTAACTCCTCCCCCTCCCGCTTGCCGCGAACCTCGATGAATGCTGAGCCTCGGATATCTCCGAGTCTGGCGTGAAGGGTTTCCAGGAACTGCTGCGCTTGGTGAGGGTCTAAAACCAACATGCCAAACCATCCAGGACCGAGATCGCCGTGTCGAAGGCCAAGAGAAACTTAAATCGGCTCCGTGGCAATTTTCCGGCTTTCCATGAAACGGATGACGTCTTCCAGTGAGTAACGAACTGAACGCCCCCTCTTGATATAAGGCAGACCACGCCCGCGATGCCTGTCGTTCCGCAGGGTTTGCAGTCCCCTGCCCGTAATTCTGGCGACTTCCTTCTCATCGATGTAACGCTGATGCGGATTTTGCATTGGGCAACCTCCCTGAACCCAGGTAATAAAAATAAAAAACGCTATCCTTGAGGGATAGCGTAAAATGAACACCCAACTTTGGGTAGAAAGAATATTTCTGAGAAAAATAAAGAATTTTTCTCAGATAAATAAAGAATTTTTCAAAGGAAAATTCTTATCCTCATGGAAACCTGAGGTCCCTCCATCCGCCATTAATCAACTCTTCATACCGGGTATAATGTTGTTTGGCTTTCATGATTGCCGAATCAGTATCATTGTCATCTGGAAAAGTTTTGGCGGCAATCTGTTTCCAAGTTAATCTTGGATTACTTTTCTTCAGGTCGCCTAGCTCTAAGATTTTATCAAAATTTACCTTATTTACTTTGATCCTTTCAGGAAGCCTCTTTAAATAATCATTTTTCCAGTGAAAATCAATATGATCTATAACTGCTTTTTTCAAAGCATCAATTGAATTTACTTTAGTAAAATCAATCTGTAACCAAAGATGGTCTTTGGGGACGTTTTTGCCGAGCCTGTCCCAAATTCAGTTGAAAGTGGGAGGCGGTTAAAGGTTGATAAAGATTAGGCTGCCATTTGTTTGGAGTCAAGGGCAACCTCATTTTCCAGTTTGACTTTGAGCATCCAGAGGTCACGGT
>VGSW01000129.1 GCA_016874915.1 Deltaproteobacteria bacterium | reverse complement strand
TGCTGTTCACCGACTTTCGCTACCAGGTGTGGGCCCAGCAGGAAGCTCCGGCATTTCACATAGTGACTTATAAGGAGAGCCTGGACAAGACCCTGCCGGATTATCTGAAGGATTTGAGGGTTGGGCGCCTGGGTTTTGAGGAGGTATATTTCACCTACCGCCAGTACCACCGTTTTAAAAAGTCAGCTCAGGAAGCCGGTCTAAAGGTGAAGTGGCTCCCCCTGGAAGGTCTGGTGGAAGAGCTGCGGGAGGTGAAAACCGCGGAAGAGCTGGCCGCCATCCGCCGGGCGCTAACTCTCACGGAGAATGTATTTCAACAGGTGGCCGCAGCCCTGACTCCTGGCATGACCGAGGCCCAGGCGGCCTGGGAGATCGAGAAACGCCTGCGGCAAGAAGGCTCGGAAGGGGTGGCCTTTCCCCCCATCGTGGCGGCCGGCCCCAACAGCGCCCGCCCCCATCACCAGTCCGGGGATTATGTCCTGAAAACCGGGGAACCCATCATCATCGACATGGGCGCCCGGGTGGACGGTTACTGTGCGGATTTAACCCGCACCCTGGTCCTGGGGGAGCCGGACGAGCAGTTCCGGAAGATTTATAGCTTAGTGCGCCAGGCCCAGGACCGGGCGGAGCGGGAGCTCAAAGCCGGAATGGAAAGCCTGGCCGGAGACGCCCTGGCCCGGGACATCATTGCGGCCGCAGGCTATGGGGAGGCCTTCGGCCATTCCCTGGGCCACGGCGTGGGACTGGCGGTGCACGAAGCCCCCAGCCTCAGCCCTTACAAAGAAAGGTCGTCAATTCTTAAAGCCGACAGCGTCATGACCGTGGAGCCGGGCATCTATCTCACCGGATGGGGAGGGGTGCGCCTGGAAGACATGGTGCGCTTGACGGACGAAGGGGCCGAGGTTTTAAACGGGCTGAGGGATTTTTATGAGTGGTGAGTTTAATAGTGAGCAGTTCAACATGAGCCTTCGGCTCACCCGTAAACAATGAAAAGTATTGGTGGCACAGGCTTTCCAGCATGTGTAGTCAAGAACTTTTCAGACCAGGAAACAGTTAAACGCAGAAAAAAATGTAAATCAGATTATCCCCTCCTGCTGTAGAAATTGCTCTGTTTTCAAGAGGAAATTTTCCGCCTTCTTTTGCAGTTCCAGAGCATCTGACTCCCCTATTCCGGTCATGAAATCATAATCGCTGATTTGCCTCTTTTCAAAGGCTTCCCTCAGCCATTGATGTAATTCCTTTGATGAGGACATCCACATCCGAGTCGGCGCGATAATCCCCCCGGGCATAAGAGCCATACAAGTAAATGCCCTCCAGCTTTTCCCCATATAATTCTATTAGATACTTTCGCAGTTCATCTAATGCAGAATCTACGGCAAGGGGGAGTTTGCGCCGTGACATTCATTGCTCCTCATATCTCGGTTTTATCTTTGTGCTCTCCGTAACATGAGGGACTGAGTAGTCTCCTAACCGCTAACCGCCAACGGCTCACTGTCTTTTGCCGCGAGGTTCCTGGGCCTGGACGTCACAGACCATGACCACCAGGTCGCTGGAGCGGCCATAAGGGTCTTTCACCAGGTCCTCGAACACCGCTTTGGTGGAAAACCCCGCGTGTTTGAACATGGTGAGGGCCGCGGTGGCCGTCAGGTGAATTTCCGCCACCAGCTTCTCCAGACCGAATTCCTCCGCCAGTTCGATGATCTCATTGACCAGGAGGGTGCCCAGGCCCTTGTTCTGATACGCTTTGGCCACCACCACCCGGACGTTGCCCAGGTGGCGCTTCCACCCCACTTTGCGCATGTGCAGGGTGACGTCGCCCACGATCTTGCCGTCCACTTCCGCCAGGAGAGGAAAGACCTTGGTTAAATCAATGTTGTTGACCCAATGGTCGATAACCTTGGGGTCCCGCACGTCATTGCGCAGGAACAGGAGGTCCTTGTCATCCACCCGCCGGAAAAAGTCCAGGAGTTTGTCCCGGTCTTCCTTCACCATGGGCCGGAGAATCACCTTGGTGCCGTCCTTGAGAATGCCCTCTTTCTGAAACTGCGCCATGGCTCCCTCTCTTTATTAGCGGTCAGCTGTCAGCGGTCAGCTTTCAGCTTTTCTCGGTTAGTATGCAAAATACTATATATTCTTGCTTATATCCAAATAATATCACTTTGATTTTTCATATTTTAGCTGACAGCTGACAGCTAAATTCCCAAGCCCAGGCGTTCCGCCAGGTAAGGGGGCAGTCCGGCGGCCAGAATGCGCTGCTGGGCCTGGGCCACATTGTAAGGGGTTGACTTAAAGTGAATGGAAAACTCTTCTCCGTCAAAAACGGCGTAGGCTGCCTCAGGATTGCGGTCCCGGGGCTGCCCGACGCTGCCCGGGTTGATGAGATAATGGCAGTCCGGCTGGAGCCGAATCTTTTTCGAGGTGATCTCCTGCAGGGCCACCTTGCCCCGGACGTCCCGATACCACAAGGCTCGCTTGTGGGTATGGCCGAAAAAGCAGACCCGGTGCAACGCCTGGCGTCTAAGGTCTGAAAGCACCCGTTTCCCCTGGAAATGGTGGGATACGTAAGTGTCGGGACTGGTAGGGGTGCCGTGGCAGGCGATGAAATTCTCCTTTTCCAGGGTTAAAGGGAGGTTGTGCAAGAATTCCATATGCTCCGGCCGTAAATGCTCCCGGCACCACACTAAAGCCTCGTGGGCGATGATATTAAACCACTGGGCCCGGTCCTGGTCAAAGAGGGCCAGATCGTGGTTGCCCGCCAGGTGCCACACGGGATAGTCCTGTAGGAGGTCCAGACATTCGTTGGGGCTGGCGTTGTAACCCACCAGGTCCCCCAGGTTCAAGGCGGCCTCCACCCCTTCGTTCTTAAGGGCGCTCAGGACGCTTTCCAGAGCTTCCAGGTTGCCGTGGATATCGGAGATGATGGCCAGCCGCATGGAAATACAGTTTTCAGTTTTCAGTTTATGGGCTTCCCGAATTCATTTTACATAGCATCGGTTTTTTGTGAAATACTTCCTCCAATAATTTTATTTCGTAAGCAGCAAAAGGAATATTTCTTTTTTACTGACCACTGAGCACTGGCCACTGTTCACTGGCTTCCTTGACATTTCCCTTGATTCTGTTACCTTCCCCTGCATATGAAGCCCGGTTTTCTGGTGGAATTCTATGACGAAAAGCGTTTGTTGTGCGGGTTGGTCCTGGACCTGAAGGGCGACCGCGTTCAGGTGATCACCCAGGCCGGCCGGGAGTTGACCCTGGCCCCCAAGCGCCTCCTCCACGCCTGCCCCGCGCCCCTGGCTGCCACCGCTTCCCGCCAGCAGATCCTGGCCCATCTGGAGGAGACCTCCCGGAAGCGGGAGGCCTTGAAGGCCGCCATCAACCTGGAGGACCTCTGGGACCTGTTAGCCGCGGAAAACCAGGCTATGACCGAAGAGGAGATGGCCGACCTGTGGTTCGGCCGCACCTCTCCCGATGAAGTGGCGGCCGTAGGCCGGGCCTTGCGGGAAGACAAATTTCTCTTCAAACACAAAGATAACCTTTGGCTGCCGCACCCGGCGGAAGTGGTGGCCGACCTCCAGGCTCAGCACCAGCGGGACCTGGAGCGCCGCCAGGAGATGGAAGAAGCCGCGGTCTGGCTCCAGGCCGTATGGTCCGGGGAGGCGGTCCCGGAACCGCGGTTTGGCTCCCGGCTGGTGGAATTGCTCAAGCAGTTGGCGGTCTTCGGTTCCGCCGCCCCGGACTATGAGCAGGGCAAGGCCCTATTGGAAAAGGCCCGTCTCACCATCCCGGACGCCCCTTTTCGCCTCCTGGTGCGCCTGGGGGTCTTCGACGAAGATGAAGACCTGGACCTTTACCGACTGGAGGCGCCCCGGGAGTTTTCCCCCCAGGCCTTTAACCTCTCCCGGGCACTGCGGGAGTCCTTGCCGCCTGACCCTTACGCGGCCCAGCGCCGGGATTTAACCGGCCTGGAATGCATCACCATTGACGGGGAGCAGACCCGGGATTTCGATGACGCCCTCAGCTTAGAAGAAGTTCCCGAAGGATGGCGCCTGGGAATTCATATCGCCGACGTGGCCTCGACCCTGGCCCCCGGCACTCCCCTGGACCTGGAGGCCCGGGAGCGGGGGACTTCCATCTATCTGCCGGAGCGGCGGCTGCCCATGCTGCCGGAGGAAATTTCCGAAGACACCTTGAGCCTGCTGGTCCATCAGGCGCGCCGGGCTTTAACCTTCCTGGTCACCCTGGACCCCCAGGGAGAAATAAAGGATTGGGAGATAACTCCCAGCCTCATCAAGGTCCGCCAGCGTCTCACCTATAACCAGGTGGACGGCCTGTTGTCCCAGGACCCCCACCTGGCCCAGATTAAACATCTCAGTCGCGGGGTGAAGGAACGCCGTCTGGCTCAGGGCGGCTATGAACTGCACCTGCCGGAAGTCTGGGTGGTTTTCACTCCCCAAGGACTTCAGGTCAAGGTGGAGGACCAGGAAACTCCCAGCCGCCAGTTGGTGGCCGAGGCCATGGTCCTGGCCAACCGGCTGGCGGCCGCACATCTGGCGGAAGGAAAGACGCCGGCCATTTACCGGAGCCAACCGGAGCCCAGGGAGCCGATGAGGCGCAAAGAGGGCAAGACTCTCTTTGAACTGTGGCAGGACCGGCGCAACTTGAGCCGGGTGGTGATGGACCTGACGCCCCAGCCCCATTGGGGACTAGGCTTAAACTGTTACACCATGGTCACTTCCCCCATCCGGCGTTACTTGGATCTGGTCATCCATCGCCAGCTCCTGGCCGTTCTGGCTGGAGGGCCGCCGGCTTATCAAAGGGAGGACCTGGAAGAGATTATCAACGTCATCGACCCGGCCATGCGCCGGGCCGGGATCCTCAAAACCCGGCGCCTGAGGTATTGGCTCCTGAAATATCTGATGGGAAAGGTGGGGCAAAAAATGCCCGCCCTGGTTTTAGAGGCTCTCCCCCACCGCTGCCGCTTGATGTTTCCGGAGTTGCTGCTGGAATTCTTTTTTCCCGCCCCAGCCACCGTCAAGCTCACTCCGGGGGACACCATACAGGTAAGGCTGGACCGGGTATCGCCCCGGGAGGACCAGATAAAGGTAAGCTTGGCTTAATAATGTCACGCCTAAAATTCCTCACGCAAAGACGCAAAGACGCAACTTATTAAAATTTGAAAAGTTAAGACGCAAAGGCTGGCTTATTCCTTTTTGTTATTAACTGCGCGAGTAATCCCATCTTTTATCAAATTTTCGCCGAAATTTAACAATAACCTCATTTTCGGTAGTGTATCATTTTGAAAAATTCAGGGCTTGATTTTCTCACAGATTCAGGCATAATCTAACCATGCCTGAACAGTCAAGCAAAAAGCCGAAACGCCCGCGCGATCTGAGTCTTCTGGCTAAGAAGCTCGTGGAGATCGCCACAGAGGGCGAACCCGCTGAAGAACCTTCCGATAAGAACCCCCATGCCGTAGCCTTGGGCCGTCTTGGTGGTAAGAAGGGCGGCAAGGCTAGGGCCGCCAAGCTTTCCCCGGAAGAGCGAAAGGAGATTGCTAGGAAAGCGGCTAGGGCGCGGTGGGAAAAGAAACCCAAGCCTTAATTCATTTTTCCTTCACAAAATACAATTTAACGAAAATAACGCTTGACAGCTAACGAATTTTCTGTTAGGGTTCTCCTTAATATATCGTTAAGGAGAAACCCTAAAATGTCTAAAGCGAGCGAAATAATTGATAAATTTGGTGGTCAGTCTGCATTGGCCAGGATGCTTAATAAGCGTCAAAGTACTATTCGCCATTGGTATGTCCACGGGATTCCGGCAAAATGGCAAAAGCCTTTAATTGATCTCGCCCGAGAACACGGAATAGATTTGTGGCCAGAAGATTTCTTCGATGGAATTTCTGAACTTGAAATAATTCCCGAAATTCCAAGAGCCACACATTGGGGTGAATTATCAATCGGAGACAAAGCTCTTCCTTGTTATGTGTTGGAAACAGGAGAGAGAGTTTTTAGCTTGAAAGGAGCCGTAGTTGGGTTGATCGAAACAGAAGGGGGCCAACTTGCAGAATATATTAAGGTTAATGTTCTAAAACCCTTTTTACCCGAAAACTTATCGCCTACGGAAACAGGACAAATCCCGGCCCTTATTAAGTTTGATACTGGTGGTGATGGTTTCACTAAATATGCATGGGGACTACCAGTAGAGAAATTTATGGAAATTTGCGCGGCGTATTCTGCAGCAGCAGATAAAGGAGGATTAACTACAAGACAAAAACAGATAGCAGATAATGCAAACAAATTTTTAAGGGCTTGTTATAAAGTGGGTATTATTGCTCTAGTAGACGAAGCCACAGGCTATCAATACGATCGCCCGTTAGATGCTTTGCAGTTTAAATTAAAATTATATCTTGAAGATGAAATGCGCAAATGGGAAAAGACATTTCCCGATCAATTATGGATTGAATTTGGCCGATTGACAAAATGGCAGGGGCCAGTATCACAACGCCCTAAATATTGGGGTAAATTGGTCATGGAATTAATTTATGGGTATCTTGATAGGGATGTTTCGGAGTGGCTAAAGAAAAATGCCCCCAAACCCATTCATGGCCAAAATTACCATCAATGGTTGACTAGTCAGTATGGATTAAAAAAATTAATGGAACATATTTGGATGACCATAGGCATTGCAACTTCTTGTGTCTCAATGGAGGAATTGCGAAGAAAAATGGCAGAAAGGTTTGGAAGGGTTCCAGTTCAAATGACCCTATATTTTCCGCCAAGCTCGAAAAACCTGCAGGGCTAACCTATTAAAATAATTGATGACAAAAATTTCTAACGAATATCATTTTTTCTCTTGACATTGCTTTACCGCTCAAGCATAATGGTCATCAAGAGGTCAGGCCATGAACAGATTGAGCATAGAGCGGCGGGCAAGGATAATCAGTTGCTTGGTGGAGGGCAACAGCCTTCGGGCTACCGCCCGCATAACCGATTCGGCCATTAACACCGTGGTCAAGCTCCTGGTGGACGTGGGCCAGGCTTGCTCTGAATATCAGGACAAAGCCCTACGAAACCTCAAGAAATGCAAACGCCTTCAATGCGATGAAATCTGGTCATTCTGTTATGCCAAACAGAAGAACGTCCCGGAAGCCAAGAAGGCTCAATTTGGCTATGGGGACATTTGGACCTGGACGGCCATTTGCGCCGACACCAAGTTAGTTCCTTCTTGGCTGGTGGGGAATCGGGATGCCGAAACCGCAGATATGTTCATTGACGACTTGGCCTCCCGCCTTCCCCATAAGGTTCAATTAACCACAGACGGCCACAAGGCTTATTTAGAAGCGGTTGAAGAGGCTTTTGGGGCTGATATAGATTATGCCATGCTGGTTAAAATGTACGGGGAGAGTACGGAACAAAAGCTACAAAAGCGGTATAGTCCCGCCAAATTTACCGGGAGTAAGGTTGAGGTTATCACCGGGAACCCGGATCGCCACCATATCTCAACGAGCTACGCCGAACGGCAAAATCTGACTATGAGAATGGGCATGAGAAGATTCACCCGGCTCACCAACGCGTTTTCAAAGAAGGTGGAGAACCTGGCTCACGCGGTTTCCCTGCATTTTATGTATTACAACTTCGCTAGAATCCACAAGACCCTGAGAGTAGCCCCGGCGATGGAGGCGGGAGTTTCGGGTCATCTTTGGAACTTAGAAGAAATCGCAGCCTTGGCAGATTAAAATGACACAAATTAACCCTTGACAAATAAAATTTATGCTTGACAAAATTTTTTCGATGGTTAAAATCAAGTCAGCGAATGGGGATAATCCCCGCGCTACCGAGTTGGATTACTCCCCGGTATTGGTTCCAATGCCGGGCCGATTCATCCTGGGGGTTGGCTTTTAGTCAACCCCCGGCCTACTTTTAGCCTCTTCAAGATAAGGGGTATTTTATGCCAACTTCCCCGGCAGTGGCACCCGAAAGAGCTATGGTTTTTATTGATGCCATGAATCTTTATGAAAGCTTAGGTGTAAAGGGACTCAAAATCAAAACTGATATAGATTATTATAAATTTGCATGTAAGCTCGCTGGTCCTCATCGCAGGCTAATCCGCGCATATGTTTATACTGGAACTTACGAGCAAACCCAAAACCCGCAAAGATATGCTGCTCAAATGAGATTTATTAATAAAGTTCAGCAGATGTCGTTTGTTACCCTAAAAACGCGGCCCCTTATCTCCAGGGGTGGAGGCTATATTCAAAAGGGGGTAGATACACTGCTTGCGACTGATATGGTATCGATGGCTTTCTTGAACCATTATGATATTTCTATTCTTGTTTCTGGCGATGGAGACCTTGCTCCGGCTGTAGATGCTGTCAAGGCAGCAGGGAAACAGATTATAGCCGCAATGTTCGCCCCGAGTCGGTCAACAGCAGTGGCTATTAGTGCTGACAAAGAAATCCGGTTAGATGCTGATTTTTTTGTAGATTGCTATTAATTTCTTTCAAAACAGTTTTAACGGCGGCCTCCGGGCCGCTTTTTTTGTTTAATTGCTTAAAATTTAATCAATTTCCACCTCCATCATCAAAATGACCGTTTAGGGGGAGTAGTGGTTTATGATTTAAATGTGCTTGAGAAAAAAGACCGCCAGGATTTCAAACTGATACACTACCTCATTTTCTGTCATGTTGTTAGCCTTCTTTCTATGCAGCCTGGCGTGCCAGGCTGCATAGACAATCTTGGGCGTCTTTGCGCCTTTGCGTGAGGTAAAAAATTTAGGACCCGAAGACGCGATGAAAGATCGTGTCGATGTGACGCAGGTAATGTCTCAAATCAAAAATTTCTGTCAATTCCTCAGGTTTCAGATACTGCCGGATTTCCTCATCCTCCGCCACCCTCTGGGCGAATTCGCCGCCTGCTTCCCACACCCGCATAGCCGGGCCCTGCACCAGCCGGTAGGCCGCGTCCCGGCTGAGGCCCTTTTTGATCAGCGCCAACAGCAGTGACTGGGAAAATATCAGGCCCCGGGTGAGGTTAAGGTTATGGGCCATCTGCTCCGGATAGACCTGAAGGTTGAGCAGCAGCCGGGTCAGGCGGCTCAGCATGAAATCCAGGGCAATGGTGCAGTCCGGCGCCATGAGGCGCTCCACCGAGGAGTGGCTGATATCCCGTTCGTGCCACAGGGCTACGTTATCCAGGGCCGTGAGCGCGTTGCCCCGGACAAACCGGGCCAGGCCGCAGAGGTTCTCCGAGAGCACCGGGTTGCGCTTGTGGGGCATGGCCGAAGAGCCTTTCTGGCCTTTGGCGAAGGCTTCTTCGGCCTCCCGCACCTCGGTGCGCTGGAGATGGCGGATCTCCAGGGCCACCTTCTCCACGCTGGCGGCGATGAGGGCCAGGGTGAGGAAGTATTCGGCGTGCCGGTCCCGCTGAATGACCTGGGTGGAAATGGACGCGGGCTTGAGCCCCAACTTGGCGCACACCGAGGCCTCCACCTCCGGGGGGAGATGAGCGAAAGTCCCCACCGCGCCGGAGATTTTCCCCACGCTGATAATTTCCCGGGCGTGGGCCAGCCGCTCCTTATGGCGCTGGAATTCCGCATGCCACAGGGCGAACTTCAGGCCCAGGGTGATGGGCTCGGCGTGGACGCCGTGAGTGCGGCCCACCATGACCAGGTCCTTATACTCGTAAGCCTGTTTTTTCAACACGATGAGCAGGTTGTCCACATCCTCCAGCAGCAGGTCTGCGGCCTCCTTAAGACGCAGGGCCAGAGCGGTGTCCAGAACGTCGGAGGAGGTGAGGCCGAAATGGAAGTAGCGCCCGTCTTCTCCCAGACAGGCGGCCACGTGGTCCACAAACGCGGCCACGTCGTGGTGGGTCTGCTTTTCGATGGCCAGGACGCACTCGGGGTCGCAGGCGGCTTTCTTAAAGGCCCGCTGCGGCACCTCTTTAGGGATTATTCCATGCTCCGCCATGGCCTCCAGGGCTGCCAGCTCCACCTGGAGCCATACCGCGAACTTGTTCTCTTCGGTCCAGATGCGGGCCATTTCTTCACGGCTGTATCGGGGAATCATGATTTGACCTCTTGGCAAAATCTATTGTCGGAGTCATGATTATAAACAGAAAAATCCCAATAATAGAAGAAGATTGACGAACAATCAGTAAGAGGATAATTTCTCACGCAAAGGCGCCAAGATCGCAAGGAACTAATTCTTCTTTTTGGCGACCTTGGCGTCTTTGCGTGAGGTTCCCATGCCTGACTGGGGAGAAATCTTCACCGACCCGGAAATGCAGCTTCTGGCGCCCAATCCGGAGCTGGTGGCCCTGCTTTCCATTTTCAAAGAGGCGGGCTGCCGCCGGGTCCTGGACGCGGGCTGCGGCGCCGGGCGGAACCTCCTGCCCCTGGCCCATGAGGGGTTCCAGGTCTGGGGGGTGGATCGGGAAGCGTCGGCGCTCCAGGTGCTCCGGGCCAGGCTGGAAACCTTAGGGTTAGCCGCGGGTCTGGCTGCGGCGGACCTGGCCGCGCTGCCTTTTGGCAAAGGGACCTTTAG